>NZ_CP113432.1:2645029-2945059 GCF_026686735.1 Pseudomonas triclosanedens
CTGATTTGCGGAACCATCGGCTGGCTGGTGGTGATTTCCGGGCAACCGGTGCTGGACGTGGTGTTCTGGCGCTGCCTGTTCGGCGCCGCGACGCTGTTGCTGGTCTGTGGCGTGATGGGTTTCCTGCGCCGGGGCATCCTCTCCCGCGCCACCTTCGGCCTGGCGTTGCTCAGTGGCGTGGCCATCGTCGGCAATTGGCTGCTGCTGTTCGGTTCGTACTCGCGAGCGTCCATCGCCATCGGCACGGCGGTTTACAACGTGCAGCCATTCCTGCTGGTGCTGCTGGGCGCGCTGTTCCTCGGCGAGCGGGTGACGGCGCGCAAGCTGGGCTGGCTGGGGGTGTCCTTCCTCGGCATGCTGGCCATCGTCAGCGCCCACGGGGCGGACGGGCAGGTTGGCAGCGACTACCTGGGCGGCATTGCCCTGGCGCTGGGCGCGGCGGCTCTCTATGCGGTCGCGGCGCTGATCATCAAGCGCCTGGATGGCGTACCGCCGCACCTGATCGCGCTGATTCAGGCGGTGACTGGCGTGCTGTTGCTGGCACCCTGGGCGAACCTGTCGCCGTTGCCGCAGGCCGCCAGTGCCTGGGCGAGCCTGGCCACGTTGGGCATCGTGCACACGGGGCTGATGTATGTGCTGCTCTACGGTGCAATCCAGAAACTGCCGACGGCGCTGACCGGCGCGCTGTCGTTCATCTATCCGATCGCGGCGATCCTGGTCGATTGGGTGGTCTTCGACCATCGCCTGAGCCTGCTGCAGTGGCTGGGCGTGGCGGCCATCCTGCTGGCTGCCGCCGGCATGCAGCGTGGCTGGAGCCTGGACCTGCGGCGACTGGCCTGGCGCTGAGTTTCCTGCTTCGCTGACAATGCCGGGGAACCTGCGCCGTGGGGCGCGGGTCCTTCAGGCGGACTCGAAGCAAGGACCGGACTATGAACGCGGCTGCCCTGACGGCAGATTCCATCGGCCTGGACAGGCCGCTATCCCGATTGAAACTCTCCCGCCTGCTGGGCCTGGCCGCGCTGCTGGCGCTGGCTGGTTGCGGCAGCCGCGCGCCGAGCGTGCCGGAGGCGACGCCCGAGCAGGTGCGCGCCACGGTAGTGAAGCTGATGCCTTCGAGCGTCGCGGATCGTGCCGGCTGGGCTCGCGATATCCAGGTTGCTTTCACCACGCAGCGCATCGCGGCGACCACCGAGAATCTCTGTTCGGTGCTGGCGGTCACGGAGCAGGAGTCCACCTACACTGCCGACCCGGCCGTGCCGGGGCTGGGCAGGATAGCCCGCGGCGAAATCGACCGGCGCGCCGGCAAGCTGCATGTGCCCGCCTTCCTGATCGATGCCGCGCTGGGGCTGAAGTCGCCGGATGGCCGTACCTATAGCCAGCGTCTGAACTCTGTGCGCACAGAGAAGGAGCTGAGTGCGATCTTCGATGACTTCATCGGTGGGGTACCGCTCGGCCAGCAGTTGTTCGGCCGCTTCAACCCGGTGCATACCGGCGGGCCGATGCAGGTCAGCATCGCTTTCGCCGAGGCCCATGCCGAAGGTTATCCGTACACGGTGGACGGCAGCATCCGTCGCGAGCTGTTCAGCCGGCGCGGCGGGATGTATTTCGGCATCGCGCACCTGCTCGGCTATCCGGCGGACTACCCGCAGCCGCTGTACCGCTTCGCCGATTTCAACGCCGGCTGGTACGCCAGCCGCAACGCGGCGTTCCAGCGTGCGGTGAGCGAGGCCAGCGGGATTACCCTGGCGCTGGATGGCGACCTGATTCTCTACGGCAGCTACGACGCCGGTAGCACCGAGAAGGCGGTACGCAGCCTGGCGCCGCGCCTGGGTATGAGTGAGCGGGATATCCGCCGCGCGCTGGAGAAGGGCGATACGCCTGAGTTCGCCGAGACGAAGCTGTACGCCAAGGTGTTCGAGCTGGGCGAGCGCGCCGCCGGCAAACCACTGCCTCGGGCGATCCTGCCGGGCATCACGCTGCACAGCCCGAAGATTACCCGCCAACTGACCACGGCATGGTTCGCCCAGCGCGTGGACGAACGTTATCGCCGCTGCCTGGCGCGCGCGCCGAAGTAACCCAGGGGTCGGCTCAGTCGCCTTCGGCCGCCTGGCAGATGCCATTGGCGCCCTTGGCGCCGGTGTAGCTCACCGACGGGGTGCCGTCTTCGGCTATGCTGATGGAGACGGTCACGCCGGATTCCTTGTCCTTGGCTTCGAAGTAGTTGTCGTTGCTCTTCTTCAGCTTGGCTTCCTTGCCGTTGATGTAGACGGGGCCCCCTTCATCAGCGTGGACCTGGATATCGTTCGGGCAGTCGTAGTTGAGCATCGGCAGGGCGGCGAAGGCGGATGGGGCGAGGATCAGCAGCGAAGCGGCGAGCAGTTGCGGTTTCATGGCATGTCCCTGGAGTGATTGGGCGGCAACGCCACGCCTTGTTCCGGCGTGGCCGCATGAGCACTGCAAGCTTAGCCCAGCCGCCGCATCTATAGCGGCAGCGGGCGCAGTCGCGAGGGATGCGTGGATTCCGGCGCGGTGCCGAGCAGCACCAGGCGGGTGAGAGTGGTGGCGATGGCCTCGAATTCATCGGTGTCCGGCTGGAGCTTGCCGGTGATCATCGCGATCTGCCAGTCGAAGTCGACGTAGGTGCGGGTGGCGGCGGCGATGGCCAGCAGCAGGTGCTGCGGATCGATCGGCGCCAGCAGCCCGCGCTCGATCCAGACGGCGATGCACTCGACGCTGCGCGTGGAATCATCGCGCAGGCGCTGCGGCCAATCCGGCGGCAGGTGTGGCGCGCCGTGGAGCATCTCGCTGGCGAACATTTTGTAGGCTTGAGGCCACTGGCGGACGATGTGCAGGCGGGCGCGGATGTAGGCCGGCAGGGCCCAGGCCGGGTCGTCGCATTCGCGCAGCAGCGAGGAGGCTTCCAGCACCGCGTTGATAACATTCTCCAGCAGGTGGAGGTAGAGGTTTTCCTTGGTCTGGAAGTAGTAATAGACGTTGGACTTCGACACCTGGGCGCGGATGGCGATATCCAGGGTCCTGGCTGCGGCGAAGCCCTTGTCGGCGAACTCTTCGCAGGCGGCCAGGAGGATGCGCTGGCGGTTGCGCTCCCGGATGCCCGGTACGGAACGGCGAGAGCGCTTGCTGGCAGCAAGGCGCGAATCGGTTGGTGATGTGCTCATGGATCGGACAGGCCGGAGACGGGAGATTCAAAATATACATATCTATATAGCGGTAGGGTCGTTTTTTTCATAGGATGCCGGTCATCGACGTAAAATGGCCGTGCCAGAGAGGCTGCGGGTTGAATTGGGGAGGGACGGATGCTGTTCGTGGTCATGCTGGGCGGGCGCCATAGTGGCGCGAAGATCGAAGTTCACGACGTGGCCTTCGTTATCGCGGACAGCCTGGAGGCGTGCTATCCGCAATTGCGCCAGGGCTGGTTCGGCAGCCAGAAGGGTCTGCACATCGACTCCTGGCTGGAGGTGGATGGAGTCGATGGCTATCGCGTGACCTTCAGCGACCTGCAGCCGGCGCCCGGCGAGCCGCGCCTGTTCTTCATCAACCTGGGTGGCTACGAGCCGGGGCAGTTCGGCGAGGCGCACCAGTATCTGCTGGTGGTTGCCCGCGATGCGGCACATGCCAGGGAACTGGGTAAGCGGCGTATGTCGGCCGACTGGAACAAGCCGCATACCGATGCGCTGCTTGATGTGGACGATTGCATTGCGCTCGACCAGGTCGGCGGCCGCTATGTGTACCTGCAGGCCGGCGAGCATCGTCCTCTGCGGCAACGCAGCGACTACATCGTGCTGGGCTGAGGCTTCGCTTCATCGTTCCGACACGGCACTGTCACAAAGCCTGTCGTATAAGGGGCCGAGCCCGTATCCCGCGCCGAGGTAGTGATGACCGAGAAACGCCGAGTCCTGTTCGTCTGCGTTGCCAACGATGCACGCTCGCCGATGGCGGAAGCCTTGCTGCGGCATAGCGATGGTGAGCATTTCGAAGCCTTCAGCGCCGGAGTCCGGCCCACGGCAATCGATCCGCGCGCGCGGGAAGCTCTGGAGCATGCGGGCATTTCCAGCGAGGGCCTGCGCAGCAAGTCCATCGACGAGTTCGCCGGGCAGCACTTCGATTACCTGATCGACCTGTGCGACAAATCCGGCCACGAAGGCGATGAGCTACCGAGCTCCAGCGAGGTGATCGTATGGAATTTCGCCGACCCGGCCAGCAGTGAGCAGCACGATCCATTCCGTCATGTGCTGCAGGAATTGAGCGACCGCCTGAAACTGTTCGAGATGGTGAAGAACCGCGTCTGAGCTCTCGCGCCGGCCAAAGCAAAAAGCCCGCTGCTGCGGGCTTTCTGTTTGATGGGCGCTGGTCCTTCAGCTCCGGCGAATTCTCCGGGTAGCGGATGACAGTGGTGTGACGGCTGCGTGAAACTCCAATGGCAAGACGCCATCGGCAGTATCACTGATCTTCATGAGTACTATCGATCCCGACGAGTGGTCAGGCGGGAAGGGCATCGCTAGAGTCACGCTCAAAGTCATGTCCGCGCGCCACTGTCGTCGGCGCCACGGACCCGAACCGGAGAGCTTATGAAGTCCCTGTCCGAAATCGCCTTTTCCATGCTCGACCTGGTGCCGGTGCGCGACCACGGCAGCGCTGCCGAGGCGTTGAGCAACGCCGTCGATGTCGCGCGCCACGTGGAGCGGTTGGGCTTTACCCGCTACTGGCTGGCCGAGCACCACAACATGGATGGCATCGCCAGCTCGGCTACCGCCGTGCTGATCGGCCACATCGCCGGCAAGACCGAGCGCATTCGCGTGGGTTCCGGCGGCGTGATGCTGCCCAACCATCCGCCACTGGTGGTGGCGGAGAACTTCGGCACCCTGGAGACTCTCTATCCGGGCCGTATCGACCTTGGCCTTGGCCGTGCGCCGGGCGCCGACCAGGCCACGATGCGTGCCCTGCGCCGCGACCGCCTGGGTGATGGCGCCGACTTCCCCGAGCAGGTTGCCGAACTGGAAATGCTGCTCGGCCCGCGCCGCTCGCAGCAGTCCTTGCTGGCGATTCCCGGCGAGGGCACCAATGTGCCGATCTGGTTGCTCGGTTCCAGTCTGTTCAGCGCCCACCTGGCGGCGCAGAAGGGTTTGCCGTATGCCTTCGCTTCGCACTTCGCGCCGCGTTACCTGCATGATGCGCTGCGCATCTATCGCGAAAACTTCCAGCCCTCGTCGGTGCTCGACAAACCCTACGCCATGATCGGCGTGCCGCTGATTGCGGCACCCAGCGACGAGGAAGCCGAATACCTGGCGACCACTGCGTTCCAGCGCGTGCTGGCGCTGATTCGCGGCGACAGCCTGAAGCAGAAGCCGCCAGTGAAGAGCATGGCCGGCCTGTGGCTGCCCCATGAGCAGGAAGCCGTGGGCAATTTCTTCGGCCTGGCGGTTATCGGCGGGCCGGAGAAGGTGCGCAGCCGCCTGGAAATTCTGCTGGAGCAGACCGGGGTGGACGAGATCATCTTCACCAGCGATATCTATGACCACGAACTGCGCCTGCGCTCGCTGGAGATCGTGGCGGGGCTGCGCTGAGGGCGACTTCGCCGCCGGGGCGATAGCCATCGTCCCGGCGGTATTGCGGCGAGGCGATAGTCGATCCCCAGGGGACTCTATGCGTGCCTGGGGTGATGTCGCCCCACGTCACTCTCCGGAGCTACCGACGAGCAGTGCGCGCGGGCGTATTGAGCATCCTGCGAGGCGGCTGCTCGCCGCGCGGCGACAGCGCTGAGGGCGGGACGTCATGCCTGCCCGTCTTCCTTCTTCTTCAGCAGCTCGGCCAGGCCAGCCAGGCCCTTGTGGGTCACCTTCGGCCCCGTTCTACCCGTGTCGTTGCTGTTCTGATAGTGCAGGTCCACCTGCCGCTGGTGCTCGTTGTCGTGGCAATACAGGCACAGCAGCTCCCAGTTGGAGCCATCTTCGGGGTTGTTGTCGTGGTTGTGGTCGCGATGGTGGACGGTCAGTTCGCGCAGGCGTACGCCGCTGAATTCGCGGCCACAGCGGCCGCAGATCCACGGGTACATCTTCAGGGCTTTTTCGCGATAGCTGCTTTCGCGGCGGCGCTGGGCCTCGGCGAGGACGGCGTCGACTTTACTGGTGGGCTGGTTCATGGCTCGTGACAGAGGTTCGGAATCGGACCTCCAGCATAAGTCCGCCCCCGCGTGCTGACTACGGCCTGGGCGTGTCCGGGCGCGACCAGATCCACAGATTGCCAACGGCCATGCCCAGGATCACCGCATATAGCCATAGGCCGTGGGGCAGCGTGATCAACATGATCGCCAGCGCCGCGAGCATCGCCAGGCTGGCGCTGATCTTGGCGCGGCGGGCGACGGCGCGGCCGTTGCGCCAGTTGTGCAGGATCGGGCCGAACAGTCGATGGTTTTCCAGCCAGGCGGCCAGGCGCGGCGAACTCTTCGACGCGGCCCAGGCGGCGAGCAGAACGAACTCGGTGGTCGGCAACCCCGGCACCACCAGTCCCACCATACCCACGCCAAGGCTGGCATACGCGAGCAACGCGAACGCCAGGCGTGCCAGCCGCGAGCGGGCAGGGCCAAGGGGGGTGGCGCGCGCAGCGATGGCAGGTGCGCGCTCGATCGTCTCAGACGGCGGCGGGAGCACTGTCATAACTGTGTTGCAGCAGGTGGGCGAAGCGTTCGAAAGCCGCCAAGGCACCGGCTTCGGCTTCGCGTTCCTCGGCTTCGCTCAGTTCCAGGCCGTCGAGTGTACGGGTGAAGCGCTTCCAGCCTTCGGCGCGGCCGCCCTCGGGCTCGCCCAGGTGGCGGGCGCCGGTGTACTCGTCCAGGCCCAGGGCGGCGACGCGCTTGATCAGGAAGGCGGCGCCGAGCTTGGAACCTTCGGAAACGAACAGCCAGCCCAGGGCGTGGGCCAGGCTCGGGTTGGCGATGGCGCCCGCGACCGGGGCGGGCACGTCGGTGTCGAGGTCGGCCAGGTCCAGGCGCGCCTGTTCGGCGCGGCAGCGCTGCGGCAGGTCGGGGAAGATCCGGCCCAGCTCGGCGTCCTGGTACAGGGCCTGCAGTTCGGACTGGAACAGGTACTGGGCAGCGACGAAGCGGGCGAAACGCTCGCGGCTGGAGAAGGGCTCGCGGGCCTTCACGGCATGATCGAGACGCTCGTGGGGGGCGTGGGTCAGCGCATTCAGGCGCTGCGAGCGCAGGGCGGGGAGTTCCAGGGTGGTCATGTCCAATTCCTTGAAATTGCAGATCTTTACAGACGAGACGAACGAGCTTGAGGAAAGCGTAAAGATTGTCGGGTGTTCGATGGGGAATGCCGGAGCGAAGCGGGTTCGCGAGCACGGGATTCACCATGAGCCCCGCGTCCTCTCGGCTCTGCAGGGCGCATAACGTATCGGCGTCATCCGCCCTGCGGTTAGCCGCGGCACTTGCGCATCAGATATCCCACACCAGGTTGACCGAGAAGTTGCGGCCCGGCTGGGTCAGGCGGTCGAGGTTGGCGGGTGCCAGCACCGAGGCTTCGCCGACGCTGTCGTAGCCGCGCACGTCGTCCCACAGCCAGTATTTCTTGTCGGTGAGGTTGTAGATGCCGGCGTTGACGGTCAGGTCGTCGGTCAGCTTGTAGTAGCCGGTCAGGTCGAGAATGCCGAAGCCCGGGGTCTTGAACTGGCTGCTGGTGCCGTCGGGGGCGTTGAAGCTGGTGTCGTCGACGCGGTCCTTGCGCTTGACCAGCGTCCAGTCGAGCAGGGCGCCATAGCGGCCGGCCTGTTCGTCGTAGCCCAGGCCGAATACGCCGGTCAGCGGGTTGACGCTGTTGAGCGGCTCGCCGGTGTCCTTGTTGCGGCCATAGGCGTAGGCCACCGAACCCTTGGTGTACAGGCCCTGCGGCGCGCCGAAGGCGCCAAGTTCCAGGCGGCCCTTCACTTCCACACCCTTGATGATGGCTTTCTCGATGTTGTTGCTCTGGAAGGTCGGCTCGTCGTAACCGGCGACGATGGCGTCTTCGTTAATGAAGTCGCGGTACTTGTTGTAGAACACCGAGACATCGAACGAGCCCTGTTCGAAGGTGCCGCGCAGGCCGGTCTCGATGCCCTGGCTGCGTTCCGGGTCGAGGTCCGGGTTGGGTTCGACGCGGTAGCCGGCGCCCGGGTTGTCGAAACGGCCATACAGCGCCTTTGCGGTCGGGGTGCGGAAGCCCTGAGCGTACTGGCCGTACCACAGGTAGTTGTCGTTGAAGGCGTAGGTCACGCCGAGCTTGGGCGAGAGCTGGTGCCAGGATTTGTCCTCGCTGCTGATTTCGCCTTCGCCGCTCTGGTCCACGGTGTTGAGGAATTCTTCAGTGACATGGGGCTTGAGGCGGGTGTGGTCATAGCGCAGGCCGGGCAGGAAGGTCCAGGCGTTCCAGCGGATTTCGTCCTGGGCGAACAGGCCGTAGGTATCGATGGTCGGGTCGGGGAAATCACTGCTGCGTGCGAGGCTGTCGCTGGCCACTGTGCTGGGGCCGCCGATGGTGGGGCAGGTCCGGCTGATCGCCAGGCAGGTGGCGCCGCCTTCGCGGTAGCCAGTGACCTTCTGGCGTTTCAGGGTGGTGCCGTAGGTCAGCAGGTGGTCGGTCTCGCCGATGGCGAAGGCCTTGTCCAACTGCAGGTCGAACATCCACTGGCGTTCCTTGTACAGGGTGTCGCGGGTGCGCAGCACCTTGCGTGTCATCGGGTAGTAGAACTCGTCGGTGCTCTGGTCGGTCTTGGCGATCTGGTAGTTGAAGGTCCACCTGGCGTGGTCGGCAATCGTGCTGTCGAGCAGTAACTGGTGTTCCAGGCCGAAGCGTTCGCGGGTGATGGTGTCGTTGCCGGTACGCCACTGGTACATGCCGCCTGGCAGCATGCTGTCCGGGATGGTTGGCTTGCCGCCGAAGTACGGACCGCCGTAGGCGCTCTTCTGGTCGCTGTCGCGGTCGTCCTTGTACTTCTCGTAGACCAGCCCGAAGCGTTCGCCTTCGGCGTAGTTCCAGCCGAGCTTGGCCAGGACGTTGGTGGTGCGCACGTCCTGCGGGTTGGCTTCGGTGCGCGACAGACCGGTGCCGCCGGTGCTGCCGTAGGACTCGGTCTCGTGGCCGTTGCGCTGGCTCAGGTGCAGCAGGCCGTCGAAGGCGTCGAGGCGGCCGGCGACAGTGGCGGAGGTCAGCCAGCTATCGTCGGCGGAGCTGTAGCCGGTCTTCAGGCGCGCACCGACGTCACGGCCTTCCTTGATGATGTCGTCCGGGTCGAGGGTGAAGTAGCTCACCGCGCCGCCGATGGCGTTGCTGCCATAGAGCGCCGATGCCGGGCCGCGCAGGACTTCCACGCGCTTGATGATTTCCGGGTCGACGTAGTTGCGCTCGGTTTGCGCGTAGGGACCGTTGAAGAAGCTGTTGGGAATCTCGACACCATCGATCTGCGTCAGCACACGGTCGCCGTCGATGCCGCGGATGTTGTAGCCGGTGATGCCGGCACGGTTGCCGGTGCCGCCGACGGAGACGCCGGGCATGTCGCGCACCAGTTCCTTGATGGTGTTGACGTTCTGGCGGTCCAGTTGTGCGCGGTCGACCACATTCACTGTGCTCGGTACAAGGGTCACGCTCTGCGCCTGGCGTGTCGCGGTGATGGTGACCGGCTGCATCTCGGCGACCTGGGACAGGTTGCGTTCCAGTACGACGTTGCGCGGGCCGAGCTGGCGCACGCTCAGGCCGGTGCCGCCGAGCAGGGTCTTGAGCGCCCGTTCTGCCGGCAGGCGACCGCTGACGCCGGGCGACTCGATGCCATCGGCCAGTTCGCCGGCAACGCCGACCTGCCAGCCGGTGACTGCGCTGAAGTCGTTCAACGCCCTGGCCAGCGGCTGGCGCGGGATGTCGAAGTGGTAGCCGGCCTGGGTCTGGCTGGCCTGCTCGGCGAGGGCGGAGGTTGCCGGCAGGCTGGCCAGCCCGATGGACAAGGCCAGCAGGGAGATGCGGGCGGGGTGGCGCAGAGGGGCACGCGAAGAAGCGGTGGTCATCGTGGGGCTCTCTTAGTCAGTTTTAGTTCGCATTCGTAAATGCGAATCTATTGCATTGGCTTCTGACTAAACGAATGAGCCGTCGCGATCGCGTAAAAAATCTTTCGATCAGTTGAGAATCAGCAGTTTCGGGTACTCGCGGAGCTGCGCGGAGGTGATCTGTGCCAGCGAACGTGCCACGCCCAGAGGGTCGTCGAGGCGCCAGTTACCGGTCACGCTGACGTTGTCCAGGCGTTCGTTGGTGTTGACGATCCAGCCGGGGTAGTAGCGACGCAGTTCGGCCAGCACCTGGCTCACCGGGCAGTTCTCGAACACCATCCGCCCCTGCACCCAGGCCAGTTGCGACTGGCTGTCGCCGCCGTGCTGGCGCTCACCGAAGCCCTGCGGGCCGACGCGGATGCTGTCGCCGGCGCCGAGGCTGACACGAGCGTCGTCCAGCCGTGTGCGCAGGTCCACTTCGCCGCGCTGCACGCTGACTTCCGCTTCGTTGCCCAGATAGCGCACCGCGAACGCCGTGCCGCGCACAGTGACCTGCACCGGCCCGGCTTCCACTTCGAATGGGCGGCTGCGGTCGTGAGCGACGTCGAAGTACGCTTCGCCGCGGTAGAGGCGGGCGACGCGCTGCTGGTCGTTGATGCTGCTGGAGAGGGCGGTGTCGGTGTTGAGCAGGACTTTCGAGCCATCAGCCAGGTTCAGGCTCTGCCGTTCGCCCACGGCGGTGAGATGGTCGGCGCGCAGACGCAGCAGCAGGTCGCTCTGTACCACGACACCGACCGCGAGGACGATGGCGGCCGCAGCCACTGCCGGCCGCCACGGATGCCGCGAGCGCCGCGGCGCAGTCTTCTGGATCAGTTCCCGCTCCAGGCGCGCCGCCGCACTGGTCAGCAGCGGCGACTGCCATGCGCTGCGCACGCGCCGATAGGCTCGGGCATTGCCCTCGCTGGCGTTGAGCCAGGCGTCGAAGCGCTCGCGGGCAGCGGCGTCCATGTCGTCCTCGTGCATCAGCCAGTCGAGGGCTTCGGCCATCTGCTGGTCTTCGGGCGGCGCGGAATCGGTCACGGGGCGGTCCTCGGCGTTGGGGCCGGGTATTTTTGTCGATGCGGGCGGCCAGCGGTAGTCCGTCATGGCGATTCCTCCAGCCGACTGACCAGTCCGATGCAGATCGCCATGATCAGCTTCAGCTCCTTCTGCACCGTGCTCAGCGAGACGCCGAGCTGCTCGGCGATTTCTGCGTAGCCGCAGCCGTGCAGGCGGCTGAGGATGAAGATGCGCTGCTGGCGCTCGCTGAGCTGGCTGAGCGTGGTGCCCAGGCGTTCCAGAAGTTTTTCCGCGTGCAGGCTGTCTTCGGCGCTCGAACCGGGGGCCGGTACTGCCTGCACGACTTCCACCGGCACGTCGTCGAGCATGGTCCGCGACTGCATGCGCAGGTGGCGCAGGTGGTCGAGCGCGAGGTTGCGGCCGGTCTGGAAGAGGAACGGCTCCAGGTGATCGATACGCCGCTCCAGCAGGGTGCGGGCGACGCGAAGGTAGGTCTCCTGTACCAGGTCTTCGGCGATGCTCGGGTTCTTCACCATCCGGACCAGGGTGCGCAGCAAGGGCAAGCGCTGGGCCAGGAAGACCGAGTCGAGGTTGGAAGTGCTCACAAAGGCGTCCAGCAGGAATAATTTTCAAATGATAATTAGTATTATTCGTGGAAAGCCAATGGCACAAGACCATCCCTTGCCGCGCGTATCGCAGAAAAAAGGGCGAGGCACGCGCCACGCGGCCTCGCCCGCCCCCTCAGCCGGCTTGTGAGGGGCAAGCAGGGACATCAGGAACGCGCGGGGCGCGCGCTCAGTTGCGGGTCGGGCTGAACCTCATTGTGGCGGATGTGTTCCGGTCGGCTGTTCCAGTGTGGAAGCAGTACGGCCGAAGCGACCAGCGCGGCGACGGTGAAGCCGATGAACACGGTGTAGGTGTCGAAATAGCCCGGCAGCAGGCCGCCGAGAATCGCGCCGATCGAGCTGCAGCCGTTGACGAAACCGGCTGCCGTGCCGGCCGCTTCGCCGGTGCCGAAGTCCACCGCGGCGGCGCCGCTGATCATCGAGTCCGGGCCGTACAGCGTCAGGCCCATCATGAACAGCAGGCCGAGCACCAGCATGCTGCTGCCGGTGTGCATCGCCGGGACGAACAGTGCCAGGCAGGCGGTAAGGCCGATCAGGCTGATGACGCAGGCGGGCATCCGGCGCGCACCGAACAGACGGTCGGAGGCGTAGCCGATCAGGATCGGACCGAGCAGACCGGCGACTTCGAAGGCCGACGGCAGGATTGCCGCGCCGACCTTGCCCAGCGCCGGCATGCGTTCATAGACGATCACCGGCCCCCACAGCAGTATCGCGTAGCGCGCCGGTTTGAGCAGGAAGTAGGCGAGCCCTAGCGTCAACACGGTGCGGTTGCGCAGTACCTTGCCGAGGATGCGCAGGGTCTTGCCATTCTGGCCTTCGGGCTTGAAGCCGGCGTAGCGCACCGCTTCGGGCTGCTGGATTTCCGGCTCCACTGGCTGCAGGCCGACATCCTGGGGGCGGTTGCGCTGCAGCAGCAGGAACAGTATCGCCACGCCGCCGACCACGGCCGCGCTGGAGTAGAACGCCGCGTGCCAGGTGCCGAATACCTCATAGGCCCACCAGCCGGCGAACGGCGAGGCCACCAGGCCGCCAAAGGCGTAGCAGGTGCTCCACAGGCCTAGCACCCGGCCACGCTCGTGGGTGGCAAAGAAGCTGCCGATGTTCTTGCACAGGCCCGACCAGCCGGTGGACTGCGCCAGACCCTGCACGACCATGCAGGTGGCGAAGATCGGCAGCGTGGCAAACGAACCCATGACCAGCGCGGCAAGCGCGGAAATCGCCAGGCCGCCGAAGACGACCACACGCGGGCCGAAGCGGTCGGCGAAGATGCCCCAGGTGAACTGGCCGACCGCGTATGCCGCAAGGTAGATGGCGTCGAGGTTGGCCATCGCGACCTTGTCGAGGGGGAAGGTGGGATCTTCGGCGATGCCGAGTTTGGCGACCGAAAACGCTTTGCGGGTGAAGTAGAAGGCCGCGTAGGCCAGCCAGGTGATGGCGAAGATCTGCCATCGCCAGCGTTGCATCGATGCAAGGGACGAGCGCGGCGTAGCAGTGCCGTGAGGGTTGAGCATGGTCTGACCTCGTTGTTGTTGTGCTGTGCCGGCAGTCAGTGGGGTAACGCCTTTCTTGTTCTTGTTTTGAGAGCACGTCGCATCGTCTTCGCGATGCGGGTCAGAAGCGCTGTGGCTGTCTTGGTACCGTCGCCGGGGAGCGGCGGTGGAGGGATGGAAACAATTTCGAATAAATAACTGAAATCGATTTATCAGATTTCAAAAATAAGTTTGGCTTGTATGACAAGGGGCCATGACGCTAGTGTTTTTCGCTACTGACCTTGCGGTCGCTTTCCGCCCGTCGCCGGAAAAGCGGTCGGAACCCCGTGCCAGAGGCTCGTCCATGTCCGTTTCTCATGCCCAGCTCAAGGCTTTCCATGCCGTCGCCGTACACGGCAGTTTCACCCGCGCCGCCGAGCGCCTGTTCCTCACCCAGCCGGCGGTCTCCGACCAGGTGCGCAAGCTGGAGGAGCGCTACGGTGTGTTGCTGTTCCACCGCAACAAGCGCTCGGTGCGCCTGACCGAACTCGGCGAGCGCCTGCTGGCGGTGACCCAGCGGCTCTTCGTGATCGAGGCGGAGGCGCAGGAACTGCTGCAGGAGTCCAGCGCGCTGCAGACCGGCAGCCTGACCCTCGCGGTGGACGCGCCGGTCCACGTGCTGCCGCAGATCGCGCGTTTCTGCCAGCGCCATCCGGGTATCCGCGTAAAGCTGGAAACGGGCAACACCGACGAATCCCTGCAGCGCCTGTTCGACTACCAGGCAGACCTGGCGTTGCTGGGCCGTGAGGTGCAGGACGAGCGGCTGCAGACCTTCACCCTGCGCAGCGACCCCATCGTTGCCTTTGTCGGTCGTGGCCATCCGTGGGCCGGGCGCGAGTCGATCTGTCTGGCCGATCTGGACGACATGCCATTGGTGCTGCGCGAGCAGGGCTCGGTCACCCGGCAGATGCTGGAGCAGGAAATGGCCCGCGCCGGCCTGCGCATCCGTCCCGCTATCGAGGTCGAAGGCCGCGAGGCATCGCTGGAGGCGGTGGCGGTAGGGATCGGTGTAGGCGTGGTGTCCGCCGCCGAACTGGGTGCGGATGCACGGGTACACGCGCTGCCGATCCTCGATTGCCACTGGCGCATGAGCGAGACATTGGTGTGCCTGCGGGAGCAGAGCACACGGCGGATTGTGGCGACATTCCTCGACCTGGTGCGCGAGGACTTGCCGGTGGAGCAGGGCGAAGTCCCGGCTCCGTAGCCGGGGAGCGCGGCTCAGCCTTCGGCCAGCTCCATGAATGCGCTCACCACCCGCAACCCCCGGCGCCGTTCCAGGCAGCCGATGGCGTGCCGGTTGACCAGCGCGTCGCCCACCAGCGGGATCGCCTTCACCCGCGGGTCCGGGCTGACCTCCAGCGATGACACGATACCGACTCCCAGCTCCGCTGCCACCGCCTCGGTGACGGCTTCGCGGCTATCCAGCTCCAGCAGCACGCGTGGCTTGACCGACTGAAGCGAACAGGCCGAGTCGAAGGTGCGGCGGGTGATCGAGTCGGGTTCGCGCAACACCATGATCTGCTGGTCCAGCTCACCCAGCGGCAGATCTCCGGCGCGCGAATTCCAGGCATGGCTGGCAGGCACCAGGGCGCAGATACGTGACTCCACCAGGTCGCGCAGGAACAACCCGGGGCGCGGCTCCACTTCGGTCAGCACAGCGATGTCCACGTGTTCGTCGAGCAGCGCGGCGAGGGTTTCCTGAGCGTTGCCCAGGCGCAGATTGACGGTGATGCCGGGATAGCGTGCGCGCAGACGAGCGAGCATCGGCATCACCAGATGCGGCCCGTCGGCGGCCACCTCAATGCGGCCGGTCACCAACTCGCGGCTGGCGTCGAGCATGGCCTCGGCTTCTTCTTCCAGAGCGAACAGCGTGCGGCTGATGGCCGACAGGCGCATGCCGTCCTCGGTCAGTTCCACGCCGCGCGCGGTACGGCGGAACAGGTTGACCTGATAGTGCTCTTCCAGCGCCTTTACGTGCCCGGTGACGGCCGGCTGGCTGATGAACAGGCGCTCGGCGGCGCGGGTGAAGCTGCGTTCGCGGGCGACCGCGTCGAAGGCTCGAAGCTGGAAGAGGTTCATGAGGTATATGTCCGGCTTATGTGGTGCATCGTGATAAACAATTTGAACGATATCAGCCTGGCCGGCAAGTTATGCCCAGGCCACGGCGCTCCCGCCTGGCCCAACCGAATTCAGCCCTGACGACGTTCCCAAAAAAGAGGAATCGAGCATGAGCACTGCCGAGCGAGCCCCCATTCTGCTGACTCCCGGTCCGCTGACCACATCTCCCCGTACCCGCCGCGCCATGATGGTCGACTGGGGCTCCTGGGATAGCGACTTCAACGAGCTGACCGCTGATGTCTGCAAGCGCCTGCTGGCGATCATTCACGGCGAGGCGAGCCACACCTGCGTGCCGCTGCAGGGCAGCGGCACCTTTTCCGTGGAAGCGGCAGTGGGCACCCTGGTACCGCGTGATGGCAAGGTTCTGGTGCTGATCAATGGCGCCTACGGCAAGCGCCTGGCGAAGATCTGCCAGGTGATTGGCCGCGAGTACACGACCTTCGAAACCGAGGAGGACGTACCGACCACCGCCGCCGACGTCGACCGCCTGCTCAGCGAAAACCGCGATGTCACCCACGTCGCGCTGATCCACTGCGAGACCAGCACCGGCATCCTCAACCCGCTGGAGGCCATCGCCAAGGTCGTCGAAGCCCACGGCAAGCGCCTCATCATCGATGCCATGAGCTCTTTCGGCGCCCTCGACATCGATGCCCGCAAGGTGCCGTTCGACGCGCTGATCGCCGCGTCCGGCAAGTGCCTGGAGGGCGTGCCGGGGATGGGCTTCGTGTTTGCCCGCAGCGCCGCTCTGAGCGCCAGTGCGGGCAACTGCCACTCGCTGTCGATGGACCTGCAGGACCAGCAGGCGTACATGGCCAAGACCGGCCAGTGGCGCTTCACTCCGCCGACCCACGTGGTAGCCGCGCTGCATGAAGCGCTGACCCAGTACGAAGAAGAGGGTGGTCTCGCGGCCCGTCATCAGCGTTACGCAAACAACTGTCAGACTCTGCTGAGCGAGATGGCAAAGCTGGGTTTGCGCAGCTTCCTGCCGGCGGAAATCCAGGCGCCGATCATCGTCACCTTCCATGCGCCGCGTGACGCCCGTTACTCCTTCGCCGAGTTCTATGGCCGCGTACGCGAGAAGGGCTACATCCTCTACCCGGGCAAGCTGACCCAGGTGGAAACCTTCCGTGTCGGCTGCATCGGCCAGGTCGATGCCAGCGGCATGCGCGCAGCGGTAGCGGCCATCGCCGAGACCCTGAAAGAGATGGAAGTCTTCGAAATCTGACCCCTGCCGATTGCCACAGGATCGAATCTCATGAACTACGAACAACCCAAGCAACTGCAAGCCGCCATCCTCGACTGGGCTGGCACCGTGGTCGATTTCGGCTCCTTCGCGCCGACCCAGATCTTCGTCGAAGCCTTCGCCGAGTTCGGCGTGCAGGTCAGCCTGGAAGAAGCCCGCGGCCCGATGGGCATGGGCAAGTGGGATCACATCCGCACTCTGTGCGACATCCCCGCCATCGCCGAGCGCTACAAGGCCAGGTTCGGCCGCATGCCCAGCGATGACGACGTCACCGCCATCTACGAGCGCTTCATGCCGCTGCAGATCGAGAAGATCGCCGAACATTCGGCGCTGATCCCCGGCGCGCTGGATGCGATTGCCACTCTGCGCAAGGGCGGGCTGAAGATCGGTTCCTGCTCCGGTTACCCGGCGGTGGTAATGGAGAAAGTGGTGGCCCTGGCCAGGACCAACGGCTACGTCGCCGACCATGTGGTCGCCACCGACGAAGTGCCCAATGGCCGCCCGCACCCGGCCCAGGCGCTGGCCAACGTGATCGCCTTGGGCATCAGCGACGTGGCGGCCTGCGTGAAGGTCGACGACACCTGGCCGGGCATTCTCGAAGGCCGCAGCGCCGGCATGTGGACCGTGGCGCTGACCTGCTCGGGCAACGCCCTGGGCCTGACCTACGAGCAGTACAAGGCGCTGCCGCAGGAGAAGCTGGATCAGGAGCGCCGCCGTATCGGCCAGATGTTCGAAGGCTCGCGGCCGCACTACCTGATCGACACCATTGCGGAGCTGCCGGCGGTGATTGCCGACATCAATGCCCGCCTGGCGCGCGGGGAGATGCCGCAGGGCAACTGATCCTCGGTGTCAATGATGAAGGCCCGCTTGATGCGGGCCTTTTTCTTTGGCTCTCGAGGATTTCCAGAGAGACGTCCGCTTGCTCCGGACGGCCCCTTTCACGGCTCAGTTCACCACGTTGCGCACGAACCGCACCAGCACATCCCCATGATTCTGGTAGGAAAACGGCTGGTTGCTCTTGAACACATGGAAGCCCCCGGCGACGACTTCGATGGTTTCTTCGGCGAGGACAATGGTGAGCTGCCCTTCGATTACGTAGACCATGTCGTACCAGCCCTCGGAGTCGGGTTCGGCGTTGTAGCGGTCGCCGGGAGCCAGTGACCAGTGCCAGAGCTCGGCCTGGCGCGTGGCGGGGGTGCTGGCAAGGAGGGTGCCGCGGCTGTCGGCTTGCTGGCCGCCCCAGGCCACGGCATCCACGCGGGACAGGTCGCCGGTGGAGGGCGGGCGCACCAGGTCGGCGAAGGTCACGCCGAGCGCGGCGGCGATACGGTCCAGTGTCGCCAGGCTGACGTTGTTGTCGCCGCCCTCTATGCCCACCAGCATTCGCCGGCTGACCCCCGAGGCCTTGGCCAGTGCGTCCTGGCTGAAACCGGCGTTGCGCCGCAGGGCCTTTACGTTGTCGGCGACATGCACCAGGACGCTGGGACGCTCAGCGGTGTTGGGCAATATATTGCTCATTTTGGCCTTTTTGCGCATTATGTTGCGCATAACAGTCAACCAAGAATTTCCAACCGTTGCAACGCCTGTTCAGGTCCGCATCATGCCTCGCTCCCGTTTCATTTCCACCGTCCTGCCGGTTCTCCTGCTGATCGTCTCGATGGCCTCCATCCAGTCCGGCGCCTCGTTGGCCAAGAGCCTGTTCCCGCTGGTCGGCGCCGAAGGCGTGACGGCCATGCGCCTGATCTTTGCCGCCATCATACTGTTGGCCATCCTGCGTCCCTGGCGCTCCTCGCTGAAGGGCAAGTCGCTGGCGCCGCTGATTGCCTACGGCGTGACGCTGGGCGGGATGAACCTGATGTTCTACATGGCTCTGCAGACCGTGCCGCTGGGGATCGCGGTGGCGCTGGAGTTCACCGGGCCGCTGGCGGTGGCGCTGTATTTCTCGCGCAAGCCGATCGATTTCCTGTGGATCGGGCTGGCGGTGTTCGGCCTCTGGCTGCTGCTGCCGATCGGCGATCTGGGGCACGGTGTGGACCCGAAAGGTGCCGCGCTGGCGCTGGCGGCCGGCGTCTGCTGGGGGCTGTACATCATCTTCGGTCAGCGTGCCGGCAACGACCTGGGCGCCCAGGGCGCGGCGCTGGGGGTGACGATCGCGGCGATCTGCGTGGCGCCCATCGGTATCGCCCATGCCGGCAGCTCGCTGCTGGATATCGGCATCCTTCCGGCCCTGCTGGGCGTGGCGGTGCTTTCCAGCGCGCTGCCGTACACGCTGGAAATGATCGCCCTGACGCGCCTGCCGGCGCGCACCTTCGGCACGCTGATGAGCATCGAGCCAGCGTTCGGTGCGATCTCCGGGCTGGTGTTCCTGGGCGAGCAACTGACGACGCACCAGTGGCTGGCCATCGGCGCGATCATCGCCGCCTCGGTGGGCACCACGCTCAGCAGCCGGCCCAAGGCGCCGCTGGCAGCGCCGGCGGCCGACTGACGATCAACCGGGCTGGCGCGCGTCGCCCAGCCGTTTCTCGTTCAGCACGATCTGGCGCTTCGCACTGCGCGCAAGGCGGATGCAGAGCATCACTGCGGCGCAGGTCAGGCCGACGATCAGCCCTTCCCACAGGCCGCGCGGGCCGGTCGGATCCTGTACCCAGTGGGTCAGGCCGAGGATGTAGCCCACCGGCAGGCCGATACCCCAGTAGGCGAACAGGGTCATGATCATGGTCGCGCGGGTGTCCTGGTAGCCGCGCAGCGCGCCGGCGGCGGTGACCTGCACGGCGTCGGAGAACTGGAATAGCGCGGAGAACACCAGCAGCGTGGCGGCCAGTGCCAGTACCTCCGGGTCCTGGGTGTAGAGCGCAGCGATATGGTCGCGCATCAGCAGCATGCCGCCGGCGGAAAGACAGGCGTAGGCGAGCGCCGCGCCCATGCCCACTCCGGCTGCGAAGCGCGCATCGCGCGGGGCGCCGGCACCGAGGGACTGGCCGACGCGCACCGTGACCGCCATCGCCAGCGAGTAGGGAATCATGAACACCAGAGCGCTGAAGTTCAGCGCGATCTGGTGACCTGCGACGACCTTCTCACCCAGTTCGCCGATCAGCAGGGCGATCACCGAAAAAATGCTCGACTCGGCAAATACCGCGATGCCGATGGGCAGACCGACCGCCAGCAGGCTGCCGATGACCTTGGCGCTGGGCAACTCCCAGTGGGCGAACAACTGGCTGGGCTTGTACGCCTTCGCCCAGTTCACCCAGAACAGCATGCCCAGCAGCATGAACCACATCACCGCGCCAGTGGCCCAGCCGCAGCCAGGGCCGCCCAGGGCTGGGAAGCCGAGGTGGCCGTAGATCAGAACGTAGTTGATCGGGATGTTCAGCAGCAGACCGCAGATGCCCAGCACCATGCTCGGCCGGGTGCGGCCGAGGCCGTCGCTGTAGCAGCGCAGCACGTGATACAGCGCCACTGCGGGCATGCCGCAGGCGATGCCGCGCAGGTAGAAACGGCTCGGTTCGATCAGCGCCTCCTCGACCTTCATCGCGCGCAGCATCGGTTCGGAGAGCAGCCACAGGGTTGCCGCCGCCAGCGGGCCGACCAACAGCGCCAGCCACAGCGCCTGGCGTACCAGCGGGCCGGTGGAGGGCTGGTCGCCCGCGCCGAAGCGCTGTGCCACCTTGGCGGTGGTGGCGAGGAGGGTGCCAGTCATCAGCAGGAACACCGGAATCCAGATCGAGTTGCCCAGCGCCACTGCCGCGAGGTCTCGCGGACTGACACTGCCGGCCATCACCGCATCGACGAAGCCCATTGCGGCGGTCGCCAACTGGCCGACCATGATCGGCGCGGCGAGGGTCAACAGTTCCTTGAGTTCGAGGCTGGTGCGCCGTCCACGGGAGACGGGCTGGGTGATGCTGGTCACGGCGATCCTTTTCCTTTGCCAGAGTAGCGGCGAGAAGATTTCGGGAAGCCGGCCAGTTTAAGGGCTGTCGGCTCAGTCAGGAAAGCCCGGGTTGCCCCTTGTGCGCCGGGCGGGACCGCGCGCGGGCACGCTGGTACAGTAGCCGGTGCCGATTTCTGGAGTCAGCCCATGCGTATCCTTGCCGATGAGAACATTCCCCTGGTCGAAGCCTTCTTCGGCAGCCACGGCGACATCCGCCGCCTGCCGGGGCGCGGTATCGATCGCGCCGCCCTTGGCGATGCCGAAGTACTGCTGGTGCGTTCGGTTACCGATGTCAGCCGCGAGCTGCTGCAGGGCAGCCAGGTGAAGTTCGTCGGCACTTGCACCATCGGTACCGATCACCTGGACCTGGCCTATTTCGCCGAGGCTGGCATCGCCTGGTCCAGCGCGCCGGGCTGTAACGCTCGTGGCGTTGTGGACTGGGTGCTGGGCAGCCTGCTGGCGCTGGCCGAAGTGCACGGAGCGAACCTGGCCGAACGTCGCTACGGGGTGGTCGGCGCGGGGCAGGTGGGTGGTCGCCTGGTGGATGTATTGCGTGGCCTGGGCTGGGACGTACGAGTTTGCGACCCGCCGCGCCAGCGTGCCGAAGGTGGCGATTTCTGCGAGCTGGACGAGATCCTGCGTGAGTGCGACGTGATCAGCCTGCACACGCCGCTGACCCGCGACGGCACGCATCCGACCCGTCATCTGCTCGATGCCGGGCGTCTTGCGGCACTGCGCCCTGGCACTTGGCTGCTCAACGCCAGCCGTGGCGGCGTGGTCGACAACACCGCGCTACGTGAGCATCTGGCGAGCGGCGCCGAGCTGGACGTAGCACTGGATGTCTGGGAGGGAGAGCCACAGGTGGACGTCGACCTGGCCGCACGCTGCCGCATCGCCACGCCGCACATCGCCGGCTACAGCCTGGATGGCAAGCTGCGCGGAACGGCGCAGATCTATGACGCCTTCTGCGCCTGGCGTGGCTGCCGGCCGGAGGTGGTGCTGGACGACCTGCTACCTGCGCAATGGCTCGCCGAGCTGAGCCTTACCGAAGAGTGCGACCCGCAGTGGGCGCTGGCCATGCTGTGCCGCGCGGTATACGACCCGCGCAGCGACGATGCGGCATTCCGGCGGAGCCTGGTGGGCGACGAGCAGGCGCGGCGCAAGGCGTTCGACGTGCTGCGCAAGCACTATCCGCCGCGCCGCGAGATTACTGGGTTGTGGGTGGACATCCAGGGCGATGCGCTGGCCCTGGAGCGTCTGCTCGGAGCACTGGGGGCGAACCGCGTCGGCGAGTGACGCCGACGCTTCAGCGGCGCAGCGGCTCGCAGCTCTTGTCCAGTTCACGGCAGGCGCGCTGGATCATATCTTCAGTGATGGGGATTTCACGGCCCTGGGCATCGATGATCGAGCCGCCCACTGGCTGCTGCGGATCACGGGGAAGGGGGCTGCGGTCGGGTTCGCGATGGTGTTGCAAGCTCATGGCCAGTCTCCTCTACAACGTTGAGTGCAGTCTAGGCAGATCACATGAAGCCTCGGTGACAAGGGCCGTCGCGACGGCGCCGGTGAATCGTCACCAACAGCGGCAGACGAGTTCGCTCTCGCAGGTTGCATGCCAACCGCGAGGCCCCTGGTCCGCTTGTCGTTATAGTGAAGGTCGACCCGGCGTTGCGCCGGTAGTTCGATCAGGATGCCCTTCGAGGTGAGTATGGACGGCTTTCGAGTAGGTCTGATCATCAATCCGCTCGCCGGTATCGGCGGGCCGACGGCGCTCAAGGGTAGCGACGGCGTCGCCGACCTGGCCCTGGCGCGCGGTGCGCAGCCTCGCGCGGCGGAGCGCACACGGGTGGCTCTGGAACAGTTGTTGCCGGTGCGCGAGCGCCTGGAGTTCCTGACGTTTCCCGGCCCGATGGGTGCCGACCTGCTGGCCGAGATGGGCTTCAGCCATCGCCTGGTTGGCGCGCTGGAAGGCGAGCGCAGCTCCGCGACGGATACCCGTCACGCGGTGCAGGCGCTGCAGGAAGCCGGTGTCGCGCTGATCCTCTTCGCCGGCGGCGACGGCACCGCGCGGGATGTCGCCGAGGTGGCACGCGAAGGCCAGCCCGTGCTGGGTATTCCGGCCGGGGTGAAGATCCACTCCGGCGTCTACGCCATCAGCCCGCGCGCCGCTGGAGCGCTGGCGCGGCGTCTGGTGGACGGCGGCCTGGTGCGCCTGACCCAGGGCGAGGTGCGCGATCTCGACGAGGCTGCCCTGCGTGACGGTCGCGTCGCGGCGCGCTGGTACGCCGAGCTGACGGTGCCCGAAGAGGGGCACTTCATGCAGCACGTCAAACAAGCGGGCATGGAAACCGAGGAACTGGTGCTGGCCGACCTCGCCGCCTGGCTGGAAGACAGTTGGGAGCAGGGCGTGCGCTACGTCTTCGGCCCTGGCTCCACGCTGCACGGCCTGGCTGCCGACCTGAGCCTGCAGACCACCCTGCTGGGCGTGGACGTGATCGAGAACGGCGAAGTGATCGCCCGCGACGTCACCGAGGCGGAGCTGTTCGCCCTGGTACACGGCCATCCGGCCTTCCTGCTGGTCACCGCCATCGGTGGCCAGGGCCATATCCTCGGGCGTGGCAACCAGCAGATCAGCCCGCGCGTACTGCGCGCCATCGGTATCGACCGCCTGCGGGTGATCGCCACCAAGCGCAAGCTGGGTACGCTGGAGGGGCGTCCGCTGCTGGTGGACAGTGGCGACGCCGCGCTGGACGCCAGCTTCCCGGCGGCGGTGCGGGTGTGGGCAGGCTACAAGGAAGAACTGCTCTATCCGCTGGGCTGGGGAGCGGAGAGCTGACACCACTCCGGGGTTGGGTGGTGGAACGTCATTGCGTTGTTCTAGACTCCAGCAACTTCGCGAACGCGGCAAAGGAGTGGGGCGATGAATGCTGGTGGTTGTCTGTGCGGCGCGGTGCGCTACGAGGTCAGCGGCGAGCTGGCGCCGATCCAGGTCTGCCACTGCAGCCAGTGCCGCAAGGCGCAGGGCGGCCCCTTCGCCACCAACATTCCTGTCGCCGCCGCTGATTTCAGGTTGCTGTCCGGCGCGGATGCGCTGGTGCATTTCCGTTCTTCGCAAGATAAGCGCCGCGTGTTCTGCGGGCGCTGCGGTTCGCCGATCTACAGTGCGCGTGACTCGCGCCCGGAGGTTTTGCGCTTGCGTGCGGGAACCCTGGACGAGCCATTGCGGACAAAGCCCGAAGGGCACTACTACATTGAGTCCAGAGCCGGATGGTGGCCACTGGACGACGCATTGCCGAGACACATCGGCGCGAAGCCGGGATGAGGGAGCTGGCATGAGGCCGGCGGAAGTTAGGGAGTATCGATGTCTGTGTCTGTTGAACCGACGTTTCGCGTTCTGGTGTTGGGCGGATATGGGAACTTTGGCAGTCTGATCGTTCGCCGACTGAGTGGGATCGACGGGATTCGCGTACTGGTCGGCGGCCGCGACCAGAAGCGCGCCAGCGAACTGGCGCGTGAGGTAGGTGGCGAAGCGGTGTGCCTGGACATGAACCAGCCAACGCTCTCCGGCCGTCTCGTTGAGTTGAAGGTCAACCTGGTCATCTCCACCGCGGGGCCGTTCCAGGGCCAGGACTACCGCGTCGCCCGCGCCGCCATCGGAGCCCGTGCGCACTACATCGATCTGGCCGACGCCCGTGCGTTCGTCTGCGGCGTCACCGAGCTCGATCGCGCGGCGCGCAGCGCCGGCGTGCTGGTGTGCAGTGGCGCGAGTTCGGTACCGGCGCTCAGTGCGGCGGTGATCGACCAGTTGCTGCCGCGTTTCCAGCGGCTGGACAGCATCCACCACGGCATCAGCTCGTCGGCGAAGATTCCTGGCGTAGCGACGCTCGCGGCAGTGCTGGGCTATTGCGGCAAGCCCGTGCGGCAGTGGCGCGATGGCCAGTGGCAGGTCGTCCATGGCTGGCAGGGCCTGAGCGTGCACGACTTTCCCAGGCCGCTGGGCCGGCGCTGGGTTGCCCACTGCGACGTGCCGGACCTGGAGCTGTTCGCACAGCGCTATCCCGGCGTGCGCGAGGTACGGTTCTCTGCCGGCCTGGGCTTGCGTCTTACCCAGCTTGGCACCTGGGGGCTGTCATGGCTGGTTCGCGGTCGCCTGCTGAAGAATGCCGCGTTGCTGAGCAACGGCCTGCATCGCCTGGGTGTGGCGCTGCAGCCGTTTGGCGATGGGCGCAGCGGCATGTTCGTGCAACTGCGGGGCGTGGATGAGACGGGCAGATCGCTGGCATTGTGCTGGGAGCTGATCGCCCTTGACGATCACGGCCCGAACATCCCCTGCATGGCGGCGGTGGCCCTCGCTCGCAAGCTGGCTTCGGGGCAGCTTCGCCAGCGCGGCGCGATGCCTTGCGTCGGCCTGGTCAGCGTCGATGACTACCTCGCCGAGCTCGATGGCCTGAAGGTGTCCCACGGCGTGCGGGACGTCGCCGGGCACTAGTGCGGGGTGTTTCCCTGGCAACAGTGGATCAGCAGCACTGTTGCCAGGCTGACAGGAAATGCCCCCGCAGCCCGGCTGAACTGCCCTGAAATCATACATTTCCCTGTTGGTACGGGCCTTGCTCAGGAGGACTGTATCCAGCGCAACAGCCAACAGGGAAAGCCCCATGACCAGCTCCATCAAAGTGGTCGCCGTATCCGGCGGCACCTATCGCCCCTCGCGCACCCTCGTGCTCACCCAGGCCGTGCTCGCCGAACTCGGAGAGCGCCTGCCGGTACAGACACGCCTGATCGAACTCGCCGATATCGCCCGGCCGCTTGGCGCTGCGCTGTCGCGCCAGGAATTGCCCGCCGAACTGGAGCAGACCCTCCAGGAGATCGAGAGCGCCGACCTGCTGGTCGTCGCTTCGCCGGTCTACCGTGGTTCCTATCCGGGGCTGCTAAAGCACCTGTTCGACCTGGTGGACATGAACGCCCTGATCGATACCCCGGTACTGCTCGCCGCCACCGGCGGCAGCGAGCGCCATGCGCTGGTCCTCGATCACCAGTTGCGGCCGCTGTTCAGCTTCTTCCAGTCGATCACCCTGCCCATCGGCGTTTACGCCAGCGAGGCCGACTTCGCCAACTACCAGATTTCCAGCGAGACGCTGCGTGCGCGAATCCAGTTGGCCGCCGAACGTGCTGCGCCGCTGTTCGCCGCCCATCCGCAATTGCTGAAAACCGCGTAAGGACTCATCGATGAACGTGTTCTGGTTCCTCCCCACCCACGGCGACGGCCATTTCCTCGGTACCAGCGAAGGCGCGCGCCCGGTCTCGCTGCCTTACCTCCGGCAGATCGCCCAGGCCGCCGACTCCCTCGGCTACTACGGCGTGCTGATTCCCACCGGCCGTTCCTGCGAGGACTCCTGGGTGGTCGCCTCGGCCCTGGCGCCGCTCACCGAGCGTCTGCGTTACCTGGTGGCGATCCGGCCGGGGATCATCTCGCCGACCGTGTCCGCACGCATGGCCGCGACCCTGGACCGACTGTCCGGCGGGCGCCTGCTGATCAATGTGGTCACCGGTGGCGACCCGGACGAGAATCGTGGCGATGGCATTCACCTCAGTCATGCCGAACGCTATGAAGTCACCGACGAATTCCTGCGCATCTGGCGCCGCGTGCTGCAGGGCGAGGCAGTGGATTTCGCCGGCAAGCACCTGCAGGTGGAGAACGCCAAGGCGCTCTATCCGCCGATCCAGAAACCCTATCCGCCACTGTATTTCGGCGGCTCCTCGGCCGAGGCCCACGACCTTGCCGCCGAACAGGTGGACGTCTACCTGACCTGGGGCGAGCCGCCACACGCGGTTGCGCAGAAGATCGCCGACGTGCGCGAGAAGGCGGCCAGGCAGGGGCGTACCGTCAAGTTCGGCATCCGCCTGCACGTGATCGTCCGCGAGACCGCCGAGCAAGCCTGGCAGGCCGCCGACAGACTGATCGCCAACATCTCCGACGAGACCATCGCCAACGCGCAGAAATCCTTCGCCCGCTTCGACTCCGAAGGCCAGCGGCGCATGGCTGCTCTGCATGGCGGGCGTCGTGACCAGTTGGAGATCTACCCGAACCTGTGGGCCGGTGTCGGCCTGGTGCGAGGCGGTGCCGGCACCGCGCTGGTCGGCGATCCGCAGCAGGTCGCCGAGCGCATCAGGGAGTATGCGGACCTGGGGATCGACAGCTTCATCTTTTCCGGCTACCCGCACCTGGAAGAGGCCTATCGCTTCGCCGAGCTGGTCTTCCCGTTGCTGCCCGAGCCCTACGCCAGCCTGGCCGGGCACGGTGTCACCAATCTTACCGGGCCGTTCGGCGAAATGATCGCCAACGACGTGCTGCCCGGGCGCAAGGCCGGCTGAACCGGCACCGTGCGAACCGTCGCGCCGGGTCGTCGCCCGGCGCGCATTCCCATTCATGAAGAGGTAGCGAGCGTGAACGCCACTACGCGTCTCGACGCACAGACTCCCGGGCAGATAGCCCAACGCCTGGCCGCCGGTTTCGCCGAAACCGCCGCCGAGCGCGACATCCGTGGCGGCACTCCGAAGGCCGAGCGCGACGCATTGCGCCAGAGCGGCCTGCTGTCGCTGATCATTCCCACCGAATACGGCGGGCTCGGCGCCAGTTGGAGCGAGACGCTGGACATCGTGCGCCAGTTCGCCGTGGCGGACAGCTCCATCGCCCATGTGTTCGGCTTCCAGCACCTGATGCTGGCTACCGTGCGGCTGTTCTCCCGGCCCGAACAATGGCAGCCGTGGTTCGAACTCACCGCGCGCAACCGCTGGTTCTGGGGCAATGCGCTGAACCCGCTGGACACCCGCACCATCTCGCGCACCTTCGATAGCTGGCGCGAATTCTCCGGGCGCAAGAGCTTCTGTTCCGGTGCGCTGGATTCGGAAATGCTCATCGCCTCGGCCCTCGACGGCGAGGGCGGCAAGCTGCTGATCGCCGCCATTCCCACCGCGCGCAGCGGCATCAGCCTGGCCCACGACTGGGACAATATGGGCCAGCGCCAGACCGACAGCGGCAGCGCCACCTTTGAGCGGGTGCGGGTGGAGGAGAGTGAGCTGCTGCTCGACCCCGGCCCGCTGAGCACACCGTTCGCCTGCCTGCGCCCGCTGATTGCGCAACTGATCTTCACCCACGTGTTCCTCGGCATCGCCGAAGGTGCGTTCGAGGAGGCCCGCCAGTACACCCGCAAGGAAAGCCGGCCGTGGTTCCGCTCCCCGGCACCGGAGGTCGGAGAAGACCCCTACGTGCTGGCCCACTATGGCGAGTTCTGGGTCGGCCTGGAAAGCACCCGGTTGCTGGTGCGCCGCGCCGCCCAGATGCTGGACGAAGCCTGGAGCAAGGGCGCCACCCTCGACGCCGAGGAACGCGGCCGGCTGGCGGTGGCCATCGCCACGGCCAAGGTCGCCGCCACGCGCAACGGGCTGGCGTTGTGCAGCCGGATATTCGAAGTGACCGGCGCGCGCTCCACCCACGCCGCGCTGCGCATGGACCGCTACTGGCGCAACCTGCGCACTCAGACCCTGCACGACCCGGTGGACTACAAGGTCCGCGAACTGGGCGAGTGGGCACTCAACCAGCAACTGCCGCAGCCGACCTTCTACTCATGAACGCGACCACACCCGACGGCCTGCTGACGCTGCCCCAGTCGCCAGCCCTGGCCACCTCCATCCGCGCTACCGCCCAGGTGTTCGAGGATCCGAAATCCCAGGCGCTGCTCGACCATCTGCAGCAGGTCGCGCCCAGCGAGGCGAGCGTGCTGATCATCGGTGAAACCGGTA
Organism: Pseudomonas triclosanedens; assembly: GCF_026686735.1. NCBI lineage: Bacteria > Pseudomonadati > Pseudomonadota > Gammaproteobacteria > Pseudomonadales > Pseudomonadaceae > Pseudomonas > Pseudomonas triclosanedens. The sequence continues at coordinate 2,673,360 of NZ_CP113432.1, forward strand.
CCGGCAAGGAGCTGGTGGCGCGGCACATCCACAACCTCAGCGCGCGCCGTGGGGGGCCCTTCGTCGCGGTCAACTGCGGCGCCTTCTCCGAATCATTGGTGGAGGCGGAACTGTTCGGCCACGAGAAGGGCGCCTTCACCGGCGCGCTGGCGGCGAAGGCCGGGTGGTTCGAAGAGGCCGACGGCGGCACGCTGTTCCTCGACGAGATCGGCGACCTGCCGATGCCCATCCAGGTCAAGCTGCTGCGCGTGCTGCAGGAGCGCGAAGTGGTGCGCCTGGGCTCGCGCAAGAGCATCCCGATCAACGTCCGCGTACTCGCTGCCACCAACGTACAACTGGAGAAGGCGATCAACGCCGGGCACTTCCGCGAGGACCTGTACTACCGGCTCAACGTGGTCAGCCTGGAGCTTTCGCCGCTGCGCGAGCGACCGGGCGATATCCTGCCGCTGACCCGCCATTTCATCGCTGAGTACAGCCGGCGCCTGGGTTACGGCCAGAGCCAGTTGAGCGCCGAGGCCGCGCAGAAGCTGCGCAGCTACTCCTGGCCGGGCAACATCCGCGAGTTGGAAAACGTCATCCACCACACCCTGCTCATCTGCCGCGATGGAGTGGTGCGCGCGGAAGACCTGCACCTGTCCAACCTGCGCATCGACCGCAGCGACGAGCCACGGCTGGAATCGCTGGGCGCCGAGCAGATTCTCCAGCAGGCGTTCCAGCGTCTGTTCGAAGAGCAGGGCGGCAACCTGCACGCGCGCGTGGAAGACGCTCTGCTGCGCGCGGCCTACCGCTTCTGCCATTGCAACCAGGTGCACACCGCGAACCTGCTGGGCCTAAGTCGCAACGTTACCCGCACCCGCCTGATCGACATCGGCGAGCTGGTGGTGAACAAGCGGCGCGGCGGCGCGGAGATCGATCCGCAGCGGCCGGTGCGCCTGTCGATCTGATCCGCCGAAGCCGTTCGTTAACCGAACGCTTAGGCGGTTATCGAATTGAACCGCCCGCCGACTCTCCGTACTGTTTGCCCAACCCCGCCAAGCCGGAGGGGCAATAACAACAATGAGCGTCAGCCCGGGCCGTTCATCGTCCGCCTTATCGCCGGTCCATGCGTGCTCCGGCTCGCGGCTCATTCCTGTCCAGTCCTACGGGGCGTTGGCCGACGGTTTCGAGGCGGTCTGCGCTCCTGCGACGAATCCTTCGCAGGAAGCCTCTGCATGACCAGTTCCGCCCATGTGCCTGCTGCCGGCACGTTCGATGTCCAGTCGTTCATCAACTCCCAGCCGCTGTCGCTGTACCAGTGCCGTATCGTGCTGCTGTGCTTCCTCATCGTCTTCCTCGATGGCCTCGATACCGCCGCGATGGGCTTCATCGCCCCGGCGCTGACCCAGGACTGGGGTATCGACCGCGCCAGCCTCGGCCCGGTGATGAGCGCCGCGCTGATCGGCATGGTGTTCGGCGCCCTCGGTTCCGGCCCGCTGGCCGACCGCTTCGGGCGCAAGGGCGTGCTGGTGGTGGCGGTGTTCCTGTTCGGCCTGTTCAGCCTGCTCTCAGCCTACAGCACCAGCCTCGACCAGTTGCTGGCGCTGCGCTTGCTCACTGGCCTGGGTCTTGGCGCGGCAATGCCCAACGCCACCACGCTGCTCTCCGAATACACCCCCGAGCGCCTCAAGTCGCTGCTGGTGACCAGCATGTTCTGTGGCTTCAACCTGGGCATGGCCTCGGGCGGCTTCGTCTCCGCCAAGCTGATCCCGGCCTACGGCTGGCACAGCCTGCTGTTGTTGGGCGGCTTGCTGCCGCTGGCGCTGGCGGCGGTACTGCTGGTGTGGCTGCCGGAGTCGGCGCGCTTCCTGGTGGTACGCAACCGTGGGGCGGAGAAGGTCAAGCGGGTGCTCGCGCCCATCGCCCCCGCGCAGGTAGTCACGGCTCGCGCCTTCAGCGTGCCCGAGCTGAAGACGGTACAGAGCCGCAACGTGTTCCGGGTCATATTCTCCGGCACCTACAGCGCCGGTACCCTGCTGCTGTGGCTGACCTACTTCATGGGGCTGGTGATCGTCTACCTGCTCACCAGTTGGCTGCCGACGCTGATGCGCGATGCGGGTGCGAGCATGGAACAGGCTGCGTTCATCGGCGCGCTGTTCCAGCTCGGCGGGGTGCTCAGTTCGGTGGCCGTGGGCTGGGCGATGGACCGCTTCAATCCACACAAGGTCATCGGCATCTTCTATTGCCTCGCCGGTGTGTTTGCCTACTGCGTGGGCCAGAGCCTGGGAACCGTGACCCTGCTGGCGACCCTGGTACTGGCCGCCGGCATGTGTGTGAACGGTGCGCAGTCGGCCATGCCGTCGCTGGCGGCACGCTTCTACCCGACTCAGGGGCGCGCCACCGGCGTGTCGTGGATGCTCGGCATCGGCCGCTTCGGTGCGATTCTCGGCGCCTGGATCGGTGCGACGCTGCTGGGGCTGGGCTGGAACTTCGAGCAGGTACTGACCGCCTTGATCGTCCCGGCGGCCATCGCCACCGCCGCCGTGGTGATCAAGGGCATGGTCAGCCACGCCGACGCAACCTGAGAACCTCTCCACGATCTGCTGCGCGTGGGCATATCTGCGTTAAAAACAGGCTTGGAAGCCGCTTGCGGCCAACGCCCTTCAGGGCGGCCAGATGGGACGGACGTAGCGAGCACTGCCCATCTACCTGCGCGTCCTCTCCTGTTCGATTCGCTGGCGCTCGGTCTTCGGACCAGCCTGCCGGTCGCTGCGCCTTGTTCTGCTCCAGCCCTTGCAGGTTCTGAGGGCGCGCAGGGCAGGGCGATTGTGTTGCCATTCATCTCTGCCGCGTACCGTTCGGTCGCCGCTCGCATAGACTGAGCGGACCGCGGCGCAGATCGCGGCCTTTGACAACAACCGTGAGTGCCTCGTATGCAAAGCCTGCTGAGCGACCGTAGCCGCATTTTCGACCGCGCCGACCCCTACGCGGTGTCCGGCTATGTCAACCAGCACGTCGGCACCCACGATCTGCGTCTGCCGGCCCACGGGCACCCGCAGGCGAGCCTCAACCATCGCCGCTTCGCCAGCCTCGACCTGTGCCGCATCAGCTACGGCGGCGCAGTACGAGTCACCACCCCGGCGCTGGAAAGCATCTTTCATCTGCAGATCCTGCTCAGCGGCCATTGCCTGTGGCGCGGCCATCGCCAGGAGCACTACCTGACCCCCGGCGAGCTGCTGCTGATCAACCCCGACGATCCGGTGGACCTCACCTACTCGGATGACTGCGAGAAATTCATCCTGAAGGTACCGGTGAACCTGCTCGAAGCGATCTGTGCCGAGCAGCGCTGGAGCCACCCGCGCCAGGGCGTGCGCTTCACCGAGAACCGATATCGGCTTGGCGAGCTGGAAGGCTTCGTCAACCTGCTGTCGATGGTTTGCCAGGAGTCCGAGGCCGGCGAACGCCTGCCGCGGATCGACGAACACTACCAGCAGATCGTTGCCAGCAAGCTGCTGACGCTGCTGAAAACCAACGTCAGCCGTGAGGTGGTGGTTGGTGCGAGCGCTTCCTTCGAACGGATCGAGGCGTATATCGAAGGGCACCTGCGCGAGGACATCGACATCGAAATGCTGGCGCGCCAGTCGGCGATGAGTTTGCGCTCGCTCTACGCGCTGTTCGAACGCTACGCCGGCACCACACCGCGCCAGTACATCCGCCGTCTCAAGCTGGCACGCATCCACGCCTGCCTGAGCGACCCGGCGCGGCCTGTGCGCAGCGTCACCGAACTGGCGCTGGACTATGGATTCCTGCACCTTGGGCGCTTTGCCGAAAGCTACCGGCAGCAGTTCGGCGAGCTGCCGTCGGAGACGCTCAGGCGCCGGAGCTAGGCTCCGCGCTCCCCTGTAGGAGCGGGCGATGCCCGCGACCGGAGTTCCCATCCACATCGAAACCACGGCGAAGCACGCCATCCTGCTCAAGCGTTCGCCGGCGAGCGCGAACCGGTCGACGCCAGGCCAAAGCTGCGAAAGCTGATTCGTACGGCGGATAGCGCGCCAGCTTTATCCGCCGTTGTGGCATCGGCGGATAACCCGTTCCGGGTTATGCACCCTACGGTCTGGACGGCCCGCCCGCGCAGGCCCCACTCCGACTTCACGGCAACCGTGCAGAAAACGGATAGCACTCTGCACAAAGCGGATATTGCCTGCGCACCCCCAGCCATAACCTGAGCCTGCCTGAACAAAAACAACGGAGGCCCCGGCCATGTCCCTGGGTATCGACTACTTGCGTTCGCTGCTTGAAGAAGACCCCGCCAAAGGCGTCTACCGCTGCCGTCGGGAGATGTTCACCGACCCACGCCTGTTCGACCTGGAGATGAAGCACATCTTCGAAGGCAACTGGGTCTACCTCGCCCACGAAAGCCAGATTCCCGAGAAGAACGACTTCCTGACGACCATGATCGGTCGCCAGTCGATCTTCATCGCGCGCAACAAGGACGGCGTGCTCAACGCCTTCCTCAACGCCTGCAGCCACAAGGGCGCCATGCTCTGCCGGCACAAGTCCGGCAACCGCGCGAGCTACACCTGCCCGTTCCACGGCTGGACCTTCAACAACTCCGGCAAGCTGCTCAAGGTCAAGGATCCGGCCGAGGCAGGCTACCCGGAGGGCTTCAACTGCGAAGGCTCCCATGACCTGACGAAAGTGGCGCGTTTCGAGTCCTATCGCGGCTTCCTGTTCGGCAGCCTGAAGGCCGACGTCAAGCCGCTGGTGGAACACCTGGGCGAGTCGGCGAAGATCATCGACATGATCGTCGACCAGTCCCCCGAAGGGTTGGAAGTGCTGCGCGGATCGAGCAGTTACATCTACGAAGGCAACTGGAAGCTTACCGCCGAGAATGGAGCTGACGGCTACCACGTCAGTTCCGTGCACTGGAACTATGCCGCCACCCAGAGCCAGCGCCAGCAGCGCGAGGCCGGTGGCGAGGTGAAGACCATGAGTGCCGGCGGCTGGGCCAAGCAGGGCGGTGGCTTCTATTCCTTCGACCACGGCCACCTGCTGCTCTGGACCCGCTGGGCCAACCCCGAGGCGCGCCCGGCCTTCGAGCGCCGCGACGAGCTGGCCCGCGATTTCGGCTCGGCCCGCGCCGACTGGATGATCGAGAACTCGCGCAACCTGTGCCTGTACCCCAACGTCTACCTCATGGACCAGTTCAGCTCGCAGATCCGCATCGCCCGGCCCATCGACGTCAACCGCACCGAGATCACCATCTACTGCATCGCGCCCAAGGGTGAAAGCAGCGAGGCGCGCGCCCAGCGCATTCGCCAGTACGAAGACTTCTTCAACGTCAGCGGCATGGCCACCCCGGACGACCTGGAGGAGTTCCGCTCGTGCCAGCAGGCCTACCAGGGCAGCGCCGGCGGCTGGAACGATATGTCGCGCGGGGCGAAGCACTGGGTCGAAGGCGCCGATGACGCGGCGCGGGAAATCGATCTGGCGCCGTTGCTGTCCGGCGTGCGCACCGAGGATGAGGGCCTGTTCGTGCTGCAGCACCAGTACTGGCAGAAGACGATGATCGACGCACTGGCCGCCGAAGAGGCCAACCGCATCGCGCTGAAAGAGGAGGCCGTGTGATGAGCCGCTACGAGACCGTGCGCGACTTCCTCTACCGCGAAGCGCGCTACCTCGACGACAAGGAATGGGACGCCTGGCTGGAACTCTACGCCGCCGACGCCACCTTCTGGATGCCCTCCTGGGACGACCGCGACCAGCTCACCGAAGACCCGCAGCGGGAGATTTCGCTGATCTGGTACGGCAACCGTGGCGGCCTGGAAGACCGCGTGTTCCGCATCAAGACCGAGCGCTCAAGCGCGACTCTGCCGGACACCCGCACCTCGCACAACCTCAGCAACATCGAGGTGCTCGGCGAAGCCGGCGGCCTGTGCCAGGTGCGCTTCAACTGGCACACCCTGAGCTTCCGCTACAAGACCGTCGACAGTTACTTCGGCACCAGCTTCTACACCCTGGACGTGCGCGGCGACCAGCCGCTGGTCAAGGCGAAGAAGGTGGTCCTGAAGAACGACTACGTCCGCCAGGTCATCGACATCTACCACATCTGATTCGCCGTCAGGGCTGTGCGTCGCGCGCGTGAATCCGCCGCGTGCGACGCTGCCTGCGCGGCGCCGAGGTGCACGCCATGAACCACAAGATCGCCCTCAATTTCGAAGACGGCGTTACCCGTTTCATCGACGCCAGCCCCAGCGAGACCGTGGCCGACGCGGCCTACCGCCAGGGCATCAACATCCCGCTGGACTGCCGCGACGGCGCCTGCGGCACCTGCAAGTGCTTCGCCGAAGCCGGTCGCTACGACCTGGGCCAGGACTACATTGAGGACGCCCTGAGCGAGGATGAGGCAGCGCAGGGCTATGTGCTCACCTGCCAGATGCGTGCGCAGAGCGACTGTGTGGTACGGGTGCCGGCCTCTTCGCAAGTGTGCAAGACCGCCCGGGCCAGTTTCGAGGCCAGCATCAGCGCGGTGCGGCAGCTTTCCGACAGCACCATCTCTCTGTCGCTCAAGGGCGAGGCTCTGAACGCCCTGGCCTTCCTGCCCGGCCAGTACGTCAACCTGCGGGTGCCGGGCAGCGAGCAGAGCCGCGCCTATTCATTCAGCTCGCTGCAGAAGGGCGGTGAGGTGAGTTTCCTGATTCGCAACGTGCCAGGTGGGTTGATGAGCAGCTTCCTCACCGGCCTGGCGAAAGCCGGCGACGCCATGAGCCTGGCCGGCCCGCTGGGCAGCTTCTACCTGCGCGAGATCCGGCGGCCGCTGCTGTTGCTGGCCGGCGGCACCGGGTTGGCACCGTTCACGGCGATGCTCGAACAGATCGCCGAGCACGGCTGCGAGCATCCGCTGCACCTGATCTACGGCGTCACCCACGACTTCGACCTGGTGGAAGTGGACCGCCTGGAAGCCTTCGCCGCGCGCATTCCCAACTTTACCTGGAGCGCCTGCGTGGCCAGCCCGGACAGCAGCTACCCGCGCAAGGGCTACGTCACCCAGCACATCGAGCCCGCGCATCTCAACGATGGCGAGGTGGACATCTACCTGTGCGGCCCGCCGCCGATGGTCGAGGCGGTGAGCCAGTACATCCGCGAGCAGGGCATCACCCCGGCGAATTTCTATTACGAGAAGTTCGCCGCCAGCGCGGCTTGATCGGACTCCACGAGGTCACCATGAACCGATTCAACGAAAAGATCGCCCTCGTCACCGGCGCCGCCCAGGGTATCGGCCGGCGCGTCGCCGAGCGGCTGGTGGAGGAGGGCGCAGCGGTCATCGCCGTGGATCGCTCCGAGATCGTCCACGAGTTGCAGGACGACCTCGGCCAGCGCGGCGAGGTGCTCACCCTGACCGCCGACCTGGAGCGCTTCGCCGAGTGCCAGCGCGTGGTCGTCCAGGCGCTCGCGCGCTTCGGCCGCCTCGACATCCTGGTCAACAACGTCGGCGGCACCATCTGGGCGAAGCCCTTCGAGCACTATGCCGAGGAGGAGATCGAGGCCGAGGTTCGCCGCTCGCTGTTCCCTACGCTGTGGTGTTGCCGCGCCGCGCTGGTGCCGATGCTGGAGCAGGGGGCGGGAGCCATCGTCAATGTCTCGTCCATCGCCACCCGCGGGGTGAACCGTGTGCCCTACGGCGCTGCGAAGGGCGGAGTGAACGCGCTCACTGCCTGCCTGGCCTTCGAGACCGCCGAGCGCGGTGTGCGGGTCAACGCCACCGCGCCGGGCGGCACCGAGGCGCCGCCCCGGCGCATTCCGCGCAACGCGGCGCAGCAGAGCGAGCAGGAGAAGGTCTGGTACCAGCAGATCGTCGACCAGACCATCGACAGCAGCCTGATGAAGCGCTACGGCAGCATCGACGAGCAGGTTGGCGCGATCCTCTTCCTCGCCTCCGACGAGGCCAGCTACATCACCGGTGTGACCCTGCCGGTGGGTGGCGGCGACCAGGGCTGAGGCGCCGCGATGATGCGCTTACGGCAGGCTCGCGCCGATCAGTTGAAGGCAGCGTTGCAGAGGCGCGCTGACATCGCCGCGGCGCTGGCTGAGGATGATCGGCGAGACCGCCTCGGCGTCGCTCAGGGTGACATAGCCGATGTCGGCACGGTGCTGCTGTTGCACCGAAGCGGGCACCAGCGCCACACCCAGCCCGGCGGCGACCAGGCCGATGGCGGTCTGCAACTCGTTGGTCCACTGCGCCACGCGAATGCCCAGGCCGTGATTGGCGAACAAAGCCAGCACATGGTCGGCGTAACTGGGGCGCGGATTGGCGGGGTAGAGCACGAAGTCCTCGGCGGCCAACTGTTCCAGGCTCACCGGCGCGCCGAGCAGACGGTGGCCGGCGGGCAGTACGGCGACCATCGGCTCCTCGCGCAATACCTGCTGGGTAATGGCCGGATCGTCGATGCGGATGCGCCCGAAGCCGATGTCGATACGCCCGCTTTTCAACGCCTCCACCTGCTGCACCGTGGTCATTTCCTGCAGGCCCAGTTCCAGCCCGGTGTCGCCGCGCAGCTCGCGGATCAACTCGGGCAGGCCGTCATACAGCGTCGAGGGAGCGAAGCCGATGCCGAACCACTGGCGCTCGCCCAGGCCAATGCGCCGGGTGCTCTGGCAGATGCTTTCCAGTTGCGCCAGCAGGGTGCCGGTCTGCTCGTGGAAGTAGCGCCCGGCGTCGGTCAGGCGCAGTGGCCGGCCACGCTCCAGCAAGGGCACGCCGATCAGCTCCTCCAGTTGCTGGATCTGCCGGCTCAATGGCGGCTGGGCGATGTGCAGGCGCTCGGCGGCGCGGGTGAAGTTGAGGGTGCCGGCCACTTCGCGGAAGTAGCGCAAGTGTCTCAGCTCCATGATACCTCCAGGGTATGCAACAAGACGGCATCGATATTGGACTGCCCGCAGGCCGCAGCGCAATCCTTCTTCAACCGTGAAAAGACCTGCCGGGTATCGAAAGAAACCCGCCCCATGAATCCCAGACCGGAACGCCGTCCATGAGTAGCCCCGTCATCGAACGCATCGAGTCGATCATCGTCGACCTGCCGACCATCCGCCCGCACAAGCTGGCCATGCACACCATGCAGCAGCAGACGCTGGTGATCATCCGCCTGCGCTGCGCCGACGGCATCGAAGGCATTGGCGAAGCGACCACCATCGGTGGCCTGGCTTATGGCAACGAGAGCCCGGAAAGCATCAAGGCCAACCTCGACGCGCACTTCGCGCCGCTGCTCAAGGGCCAGGACGCCAGCAACATCAACGCCTGCATGCAGCGCCTGGACAAGGCGATCAAGGGCAACACCTTCGCCCGCTCCGGCATCGAAAGCGCGCTGCTGGACGCCCAGGGCAAGCGCCTCGGCCTGCCGGTCAGCGAGCTGCTCGGCGGCCGTGTGCGCGACAGCCTGGAAGTGGCCTGGACACTCGCCTCCGGCGACACCGCCCGTGATATCGCCGAAGCCGAGCAGATGCTGGAAATCCGCCGGCACCGCATCTTCAAGCTGAAGATCGGCGCCAACCCGCTGGAGCAGGACCTCAGGCACGTGGTGGCGATCAAGCAGGCCCTGGGCGAGCGCGCCAGCGTGCGCGTGGACGTCAACCAGGGCTGGGACGAATCTCAGGCCATCCGCGGTTGCCAGGTGCTCGGCGAGAACGGCATCGACCTCATCGAACAGCCCATCTCGCGCATCAACCGCAGCGGCCAGGTGCGCCTGAACCAGCGCAGCCCGGCGCCGATCATGGCTGACGAATCCATCGAGAGCGTGGCCGACGCCTTCAGCCTCGCCTCCGACGGCGCGGCCAGCATCTTCGCCCTGAAGATCGCCAAGAACGGCGGCCCGCGCGCCGTGCTGCGCACCGCGCAGATCGCCGAGGCAGCCGGCATCGCGCTGTATGGCGGGACCATGCTCGAAGGCGCCGTCGGCACCCTGGCTTCGGCCCACGCTTTCATCACCCTGGAGAAGCTGACCTGGGCCACCGAGCTGTTCGGCCCGCTGCTGCTCACCGAGGAAATCGTCACCGAGCCGCCGGTATACCGCGATTTCCAATTGCATGTGCCGCGCACGCCCGGCCTGGGCCTGACGCTCGACGAAGAGCGCCTGGCGCGCTTCCGCCGCACCTGACTTGACCCCTTGCCCGACTGCCCGATAGAGGAGAAAACCCGATGCTGTTCCACGTGAAGATGACCGTGAAGCTTCCGGTCGACATGGATCCGGCGAAAGCCGCCCAGCTCAAGGCCGACGAAAAGGAACTGGCCCAGCGCCTGCAGCGCGAGGGCAAGTGGCGCCATCTGTGGCGCATCGCCGGGCACTACGCCAACTACAGCGTGTTCGACCTCGCCAGCGTCGAGGAACTGCACGACACCCTGATGCAGTTGCCGCTGTTCCCCTACATGGACATCGAGATCGACGGGCTTTGCCGCCATCCGTCCTCGATCCATGCCGACGACCGCTGATTTCCCGTCCCGCTCACTCACAACAACGCTGAACAAGAACAAGACTTGAGGATCGCACCATGACCGTGAAGATTTCCCAGACTGCCGACATCCAGAAGTTCTTCGAAGAAGCCAGCGGCGCGCTCAACGATGCGGGCAACCCGCGCGTGAAGCAATTGATCCTGCGGATCCTGCAGGACACCGCGCGGCTGATCGAAGACATGAGCGTCACCCCCGATGAGTTCTGGAAGGCGGTGGACTACCTGAACCGCCTCGGCGCGCGCCAGGAGGCCGGGCTGGTGGTCGCCGGCCTGGGCATCGAGCACTACCTCGACCTGCTGCTGGACGCCCAGGACGCGGCGGCCGGCATCGGCGGCGGCACCCCGCGCACTATCGAGGGCCCGCTGTACGTGGCCGGCGCCCCGCTGTCCGAAGGCGAAGCGCGGATGGACGACGGCAAGGACCCGGGTACCGTGATGTTCCTTTCCGGCCGCGTGTTCGACCCGCAGGGCAAGCCCCTGGCCGGCGCCGTGGTCGACCTCTGGCACGCCAACACCCAGGGCACGTACTCGTACTTCGACAGCACCCAGTCCGAGTTCAACCTGCGCCGGCGCATCGTCACCGACGCCGAAGGCCGCTACAAAGCCCGCAGCATCGTACCCAGCGGCTACGGCTGCCCGCCGGACGGCCCGACCCAGGAACTGCTCAATCAGCTCGGCCGCCACGGCCAGCGCCCGGCGCATATCCACTTCTTCATCTCCGCGCCGGGCCATCGCCACCTGACCACGCAGATCAACCTGGCGGGCGACCAGTACCTGTGGGACGACTTCGCCTACGCCACCCGCGACGGGCTGATCGGCGAGGTACGTTTCGTCGAAGACGCCGCAGCCGCCAAGGCCCGCGGTGTGGAAGGGCGCTTCGCCGAGATCGAGTTCGACTTCCAGTTGCAGCAGGCGGTGAACGCCGATGCCGAGGACCGCAGCAACCGTCCCCGTGCCTTGCAGGAAGCCTGATCGCTACACGGCACGCGCATGACCAGGACAAGCATCCAGAGTCTGCCATTGGCCCCGACGCAGGATGGTGTGGAGCGCAGCGATACCCCTCGATCCGTGCACCATCCGCATGGGTACCGCTGCGCTCCACCCATCCTACTCAGAGCGTTCTGCTGTTCCTGCGCTCGGTTTTTCACAGACATGGCCAGGGCAAGCACCAGAGCCTGCCATTGACCTCGACGTAGGATGGCGTGGAGCGCAGCGATACCCATCGATCCCGTGCACCATCCGCATGGGTATCGCTGAGCTCCACCCATCCTGCCCGGGGCGCGCTGAAACCTGCGCTCGGACTTTCTCGCGCTCGCCGTGCCCATCAATGCCAGGAATCCAGCCGTTAGTCTCCTAAGAGAGCGTTCGATAATCGCACCAAAGGTCGATTATCGCATTGTTCGCCCATGCCCCCGACGGTACTGTTTTCCCATCGCCACACACCCTGCGAACGAGACTGAAAATGGCTGAAATCCTCTCTCTCCGCGAAGCGGTCGAACGCTTTGTCCACGATGGCGACACCGTCGCTCTCGAAGGCTTCACCCACCTGATCCCGACCGCCGCCTCCCATGAGCTGATCCGCCAGGGCAAGAAAGACCTGCACCTGGTGCGCATGACTCCGGACCTGGTCTACGACCTGCTGATCGGCGCCGGTTGCGTGCGCAAGCTGACCTTCTCCTGGGGCGGCAACCCCGGTGTCGGTTCGCTGCACCGTCTGCGCGATGCCGTGGAGAAGGGCTGGCCGCGCGCCCTGGAGATCGACGAACACAGCCACGCCGACCTCGCCAACGCCTACGTCGCCGGTGCCTCCGGGTTGCCGTTCGCCGTGCTGCGCGCTTATGCCGGTTCCGACCTGCCGAAGGTCAACCCGAACATCAAGTTCATCGAGTGCCCGTTCACTGGCGAGCAACTGGCCGCCGTGCCGTCGGTGCGCCCCGATGTCACTGTGATCCACGCGCAGAAGGCCGACCGCAAGGGCAACGTGCTGCTGTGGGGCATCCTCGGCGTGCAGAAGGAAGCCGCCCTGGCCGCCAAGCGCTGCATCGTCACGGTCGAGGAGATCGTCGACGACCTGAACGCCCCGATGAACTCCTGCGTGCTGCCGAGCTGGGCGCTCACCGCTGTCTGCCATGTGCCTGGTGGTGCGCACCCGTCCTACGCCCACGGCTACTCCGAGCGCGACAACCGCTTCTACCAGGCCTGGGACCCGATCGCCCGCGACCGTGACACCTTCAACGCCTGGATCGACACCTACATCCGCGGCACCAAGGATTTTTCCGAGTTCCAGAAGAAACTCGCGGAGGGCAAATAATGAGCGCCTACAGCACCAATGAAATGATGACCGTGGCTGCCGCCCGCCGCCTGAAGAACGGCGCGGTCTGCTTCGTCGGCATCGGCCTGCCGTCCAAGGCCGCCAACCTGGCGCGCCTGACCGCCTCCCCGGATGTGGTCCTGATCTACGAATCCGGCCCCATCGGCGCCAAGCCCAGCGTGCTGCCGCTGTCCATCGGTGACGGCGAACTGGCCGAGACCGCCGACACCGTGGTGCCCACCGGCGAGATCTTCCGCTACTGGCTGCAGGGCGGGCGCATCGACGTCGGCTTCCTCGGCGCCGCCCAGGTCGACCGCTTCGGCAACATCAACACCACCGTCATCGGCGATTACCACTCGCCGAAGGTACGCCTGCCGGGCGCCGGCGGCGCGCCGGAAATCGCCGGTTCCGCCAAGGAAGTGCTGATCATCCTCAAGCAGTCGCACCGCACCTTCGTCGACAAGCTGGCCTTCATCACCTCGGTCGGCTTCGGCGAAGGCGGCGATCATCGCCAGCAGTTGGGCCTGCCGGGCAAGGGCCCGGTGGCGATCATTACCGACCTCTGCATCATGGAGCCGGAAGCCGGCAGCAACGAATTCATCGTCACCTCGCTGCATCCGGGCGTGACCCGCGAGCAGGTGATCGAGAACACCGGCTGGGCGATTCGCTTCGCCGAGCAGGTCGCCGAGACCGTCGCCCCCACCGCTATCGAACTGGAGGCCCTGCGCGCCCTGGAAGCTCGCACCGCAGCCGCCCACGGCCAGCAAGGAGGCGAGGAATGAGCCGCGAGGTCTTTATCTGCGATGCCGTGCGTACGCCCATCGGTCGCTTTGGCGGTGCTCTGTCGGCAGTGCGCGCCGACGACCTCGCCGCCGTCCCGGTGAAGGCGCTGGTGGAGCGCAATCCGCAGGTAGACTGGTCCGCGCTGGACGAGGTCTACCTCGGCTGCGCCAACCAGGCTGGCGAGGACAACCGTAACGTGGCGCGCATGGCGCTGCTGCTGGCCGGCCTGCCGGAAAGCGTGCCGGGCGTGACCCTCAACCGCCTCTGCGCCTCGGGCCTGGACGCGGTGGGCACCGCCTTCCGCGCCATCGCCAGCGGCGAGATCGAACTGGCCATCGCTGGCGGCGTGGAATCGATGTCCCGCGCTCCCTATGTGATGGGCAAGGCCGACAGCGCCTTTGGCCGTGGCCAGAAGATCGAGGACACCACCATCGGCTGGCGCTTCATCAACCCGCTGATGAAAGCTCAGTACGGTGTGGATGCCATGCCGCAGACCGCCGATAACGTGGCCGACGATTACAACGTCAGCCGCGCCGACCAGGATGCGTTCTCCGTGCGCAGCCAGCAGCGCGCTGGCGTTGCCCAGGCCAACGGCTACTTCGCCGAGGAAATCGTCCCGGTGGTGATCAAGGGCCGCAAGGGTGAAACCGTCGTCGATACCGATGAGCATCCGCGCCCGGATACCACCCTGGAAGCGCTGGCCAGGCTCAAACCAGTCAATGGCGAAGGCAAGACCGTCACCGCAGGCAACGCTTCGGGCGTCAATGACGGCGCCGTGGCGCTGATCCTCGCCAGCGCCGAGGCGGTGAAGAAGCACGGCCTGACGCCGCGCGCGAAAGTGCTCGGCATGGCCAGCGCCGGCGTTGCGCCGCGCGTCATGGGCATCGGCCCGGTGCCGGCGGTACGCAAGCTGCTGGAGCGCCTGAACCTGTCGGTCGGCCAGCTCGACGTCATCGAGCTGAACGAAGCCTTCGCCGCGCAGGGCCTGGCGGTGACTCGTGAGCTCGGCATCGCCGACGACGACGCGCGAGTGAACCCCAACGGTGGCGCCATCGCCCTCGGCCACCCGCTGGGTGCCAGCGGCGCGCGGCTGGTGCTGACCGCCGTGCACCAGCTTCAGAAATCCGGCGGCAAGCTCGGCCTGTGCACCATGTGCGTGGGCGTAGGGCAGGGCGTGGCCCTGGTGGTCGAGCGCGTGTGACCGATACACCTGCATCCTGGCTCTCTCCCTGCGGGAGGGCTGGGGTGAGGGCTGCCAACACGCCATACTGTCTCGATTCCGCCTGCCGACCTCCGGAGTTCTTCCCGTGAGTAACAATCTCCTGTTCGACGCCTACTTCACCCAGCCCGCCATGCGCGCGGTCTTCAGCGACCGGGGCCGGGTGCAGGGCATGCTCGACTTCGAGGCCGCACTGGCCCGCGCCGAGGCCCGCGTCGGGATTATCCCGGCCAGCGCGATGGCGCCCATCGCCGCTGCCTGCCGCGCCGAACTCTACGATTTCGATGCACTGGCCCAGGCCATCTGCAGTGCTGGCAACTCCGCAATTCCGCTGGTGAAGGCCCTGGGCAAGCGCATCGCCGCCGAGGACGCCGAGGCCGAACGCTACGTCCACCTGGGCGCCACCAGCCAGGATGCGATGGACTCCGGGCTGGTCCTGCAACTGCGCATGGCCATCGAACTACTGGAGCGCGATCTCGGCCACCTGGCCGATGCCCTCGCTGCCCAGGCCGGGGCCCATGCTGGCACACCGATGGTTGGCCGTACCTGGTTGCAGCACGCAACACCGGTCACCCTGGGCATGAAGATCGCCGGCTGGCTGGGTGCTATCACCCGCCATCGCCAGCGTCTGGGTGAACTCAAGCCGCGCCTTCTATGCCTGCAGTTCGGCGGCGCTTCCGGCAGCCTCGCAGCGCTGGGCGAGCAGGGTTTCGCAGTGGCCGAAGCGCTGGCCGAAGAATTGAAGCTGCACCTGCCCGAGCAACCCTGGCACACCCAGCGCGACCGCCTGGTCGAGTTCGCCAGCCTGCTCGGCCTGATCGCCGGAAGCCTCGGCAAGCTGGGACGCGACCTGAGCCTGCTGATGCAGACCGAGGCCGGCGAAGTTTTCGAACCCTCCGCGCCGGGCAAGGGCGGCTCGTCCACCATGCCGCACAAGCGCAACCCGGTGGGCGCCGCGGTGCTGATCGGCGCGGCCACCCGCGCCCCGGGCCTTGTCGCGACCCTGTTGGCCGCCATGCCCCAGGAGCACGAGCGCAGCCTCGGCCTGTGGCACGCCGAATGGGAAAGCCTGCCGGAGCTGTGCTGCCTCGTTTCCGGCGCGTTGCAACAGGCGCTGAGCCTGGTGCCAGGGCTGGAGGTCGATGCCGAGCGCATGCTGGCGAACCTCGACCTGACCCGTGGCCTGGTGCTCGCCGAAGCCGTGAGCATCGCCCTGGCCCAGCGCATCGGCCGCGACGCCGCGCACCACCTGGTGGAGCAATGCTGCAAGCAGGCGGTGAAGGAGGGCGCACACCTGCGCGCGGTGCTCGGCGCCAACGCCGACGTCGCCGCGCAACTGAGCGCCGGGGAGCTGGATCGCCTGCTCGATCCGGCCCATTACCTGGGCCAGGCGCGCCGCTGGGTCGAGCGCGCGCTGGCCGAACATCAAACATTTACTTTGCGCTAGGAGCCTTGCATGCCTGCCGTACGTCTCGCCGATGGCGACCTGAACTATCAACTGGAAGGCCCGGCCGGCGCGCCTGTGCTGGTGCTGTCCAACTCCCTGGGCACCGACCTGCACATGTGGGACGCGCAGATTCCGGTGTTTACCGGGCACTTGCGTGTGCTGCGTTACGATACCCGTGGCCACGGCGCCTCGCTGGTCACGCCCGGCCCCTACAGCATCGAGCAGAACGGCCGCGATGTGCTGGCCCTGTTGGACGCGCTGGACATCCCGCGCGCGCATTTCTGCGGCCTGTCCATGGGCGGCCTGATCGGCCAGTGGCTGGGCATCCATGCGCCGGAGCGCATCGAGCGTCTGGTGGTGTGCAACACCGCCGCCAGAATCGGCAGCCCGGAAGTCTGGAACCCGCGCATCGAAACCGTGCTCAGCGGCGGCGCCGAGGCCATGCGCAACCTGCGCGATGCGTCGATCTCGCGCTGGTTCACCGCCGATTTCGCCGAAGCCAACCCGGCGGCCGTGGATGCCATCGTCGGCATGCTCGCGCAGACTTCGCCGGAAGGATACGCGGCCAACTGCGCTGCCGTGCGCGACGCCGATTTCCGTGCTGAGGTCGGCGCGATCACCGCGCCGACCCTGGTGGTATGCGGCGCCGCCGACCCGGTGACGACCACCGAGGATGGCCGTTTCCTGCAGACGCGCATCCCCGGTGCGGAACTTGTGGAGTTCCGTGCCGCGCACCTGTCCAACGTGCAGGCCGCCGACGCCTTCAGCCAGCGCGTACTGGGTTTCCTGCGCGGCTGACCTTGGCTTTCCCGTGGCCGTGCCCGCGCGGGCGGCCAGCGCTTCACACCGGAGTTGGATATGGACGAGAAAGAACGCTACGAAGCCGGCATGCAGGTGCGCCGCGCAGTGCTGGGCGACGCCCACGTCGACCGCAGCCTGCAGAACCGCACGGCTTTCAACGAGGAATTCCAGGAAATGATCACCCGCCACGCCTGGGGTGACATCTGGACCCGCCCGGGCCTGCCGTGCCATACCCGCAGCCTGGTCACCATCGCCATGCTCATCGGCATGAACCGCGAAGGCGAACTCAAGCTGCACCTGCGCGCCGCGCGCAACAACGGCGTGAGCCGCGAGGAGATCAAGGAAGTGTTGCTGCAAAGCGCGATCTACTGCGGCATTCCCGCCGCCAATGCGACGTTCCACCTTGCCGAGGAAGTGTGGAACGAACTGGGCACCGAATCGCTGGGCGAGTGATTCGACAGCGCTTGGCTAGCTCTTGCGGGAGCACCGTTCTGGCAGTTTTGTAGGATAGGCGGAGCTTTACCCATCGAGCCCCATGTGCCGGTATTGATGGGTATCGCAGGCTCCACCCATCCTACGGTTACGACCGGTTTTGACTATGGTGTGAGTCTTAGCAGGAGCGGACGCGGCGCCAGCCGATGCGCTGGAGCACCGTCCTGGCAGTTTTGTAGGATGGGTGGAGCGAAGCGATACCCATCGAGCCCCATGTGCCGGTATTGATGGGTATCGCAGGCTCCACCCATCCTACGGTTACGACCGGTTTTGATTACGGTGTGAGTCTTCGCAGGAGCGGACATGGCGCCAGCCGATGCGCTGGAGTACCGCCCTGGCAGTTTCGTAGGATGGGTGGAGCGAAGCGATAGCCATGCTGAAAGGCTCAGCTCTCCAACTCCTTCCGATCCCTGAACAGCTCCAGCGCCTGCGGATTGGCCAGCGCGTCGGTGTTTTTCACCGGCTGCCCATGTACTACGTTGCGCACCGCCAGTTCGACGATCTTGCCGCTGATGGTGCGCGGGATATCCGTCACCGCGAGAATCTTCGCCGGTACGTGGCGCGGAGTGGTGTTGCTGCGGATGGTCTGGCGGATCCGCTCCTGCAGCGCGTCGTCCAGTTCGATGCCTTCACGCAGGCGCACGAACAGCACCACGCGCACGTCGCCCTGCCAGTCCTGGCCGATGGCGATCGATTCCAGCACCTGTTCGACCTTTTCCACCTGGCGGTAGATTTCCGCGGTGCCGATGCGCACGCCGCCGGGGTTGAGCACGGCGTCGGAGCGGCCGTGGATCACCAGCCCGCCGTGCGCGGTCTCCTCGGCATAGTCGCCGTGGGCCCATACGCCGGGGAAGGTGGCGAAGTAGGCGTTGTGGAATTTCTCGCCGTTCTCGTCGTTCCAGAAACCTACGGGCATCGACGGGAAGTGCTTCACGCAGACCAGCTCGCCTTTCTCGCCGGGCACCGGATGGCCGGCCTCGTTCCAGACCTCCACCGCCATGCCCAGGCCCTTGCATTGCAACTCGCCACGCCATACCGGCGCGGTGGGGTTGCCCAGAGCGAAGCAGGATACGATATCGGTGCCGCCGGAGATCGACGACAGACACAGCTCCGGCTTGATGTCGCGGTAGACGTAATCGAAGCTCTCATGGGCCAGCGGCGAGCCGGTGGACAGCAGACATTTCAGGCGATCCAGCGAGTGGGTCTGGCGCGGGCGCACATTAGCCTTTTCCAGGGCGGCGATGTACTTGGCGCTGGTGCCGAACACGCTGATGCGCTCGGCATCGATCAGGTCGATCAGCCGCTCCGGCCCGGGGTGGAAGGGCGAGCCGTCGTATAGCACCAGCGTGGCGCCGACAGCGAGGCCCGAGACCAGCCAGTTCCACATCATCCAGCCGCAGGTGGTGTAGTAGAACAGCGTGTCGTCCGGCCCCAGGTCGGTGTGCAGGCCGTGCTCCTTCAGGTGCTGCAGCAGCACGCCGCCGGTACTGTGGACGATGCACTTGGGCACGCCGGTGGTTCCGGAGGAATAGAGGATGTACAGCGGGTGGTCGAACGGTACCGGAGTGAACACCGGCGTGCCGCCGCTCTGGTAGAAGTCCTGCCAGAGGCTGACCCGCGCGGAAGTCTTGAAGTCGCCAATCTGCGCGTGGCCGGCGGAATAGGGGACGATGACCAGCTGCACAAGGCTCGGCAACTGGGCGAGGATGTCGTTGAGCTTGCCGGTCAGGTCGAGTTGCCTGCCAGCGTAGCGATAGCCGGCACAGGCGATCAGCACTTTCGGTTCGATCTGGCCGAAGCGGTCGATCACGCCCTGGATGCCGAAGTCCGGCGAGCAACTCGACCATGTGGCACCCAGGCTGCTGGCGGCGAGCATGCCGACTACGGTTTGCCAGGTATTGGGCATGAAGGCGGCGACGCGGTCGCCGACGCCCACGCCGGCTTCGCGAAGGCTGCGTTGCAGGCCGGCGACCTGGGCGGCCAGTTCGGCGTGGCTGATTACTTCGCGACGTTCGTCTTCGCTCACGGCGATCAGTGCCGGCTTGCCGTCGCGGCGGCGCAGCAGGTGCTCGGCGAAGTTCAGGGTGGCGCCGGGGAACCAGCGGGCGTCGGGCATCGCCGGGCCTTCTTCGAGCACCGCCGTGGGCGCTTCGTGGAAGCGCACGTCGAAGGCATCGACGATGGCCAGCCAGAAGGCCTCGCGCTGCTCGACGCTCCAGGCGTGCAGCGCCTGGTAGTCAGGCAGGTCGATGGCGTGCTGCTGCGCGACCTTGCGGCGGAAGGCGTCCATCCGCGTGGCGGCGATGCGTTCGGGGGAGGGGGTCCACAGCGGGGTCATCTTGGGCGTCCGTCTGGTTTTTCTTTCGAACCAGTGTGGCACGGGACTCAAGGATGTAGGAGGGCGCGACGTGCTTTTGCGGGAGAGGTCTGCCGAGGCAGATGCCCCTGCGAAAGCCCGAGCCGTACTCAAGGCCGACCGCAATCGTAGGATGGGTGGGGCTTGCGGACACCCATCAATACCGTCGTGCGTTGCTCGATGGGTATCGCTTCGCTCCACCCATCCTACGGAACTGCCAGGACGGTGCCCCTGCGCATCGGCTGGCGCCGCGTCGCCCTTGCGAAAGCAGCGTTTGCTGAAGCTGGGCCATCCCGCGGGACGGCCGGACTCAGCGCTTGGACAGTTGCGCCTTGGCCACGCGGGAGCCGTTGGGTTTGTCGAGCACCGCGCAGATGCGCTGGCCGGCGTCGATCAGCCGGTTCAGGTCGATACCGGTGTGGATACCCAGGCCGTCGAGCAGGTAGAGCACGTCCTCAGTGGCGACGTTACCGGTCGCCCCCTTGGCGTAGGGACAGCCGCCGAGACCGGCGACCGAGCTGTCGAACACCGCGATGCCTTCCAGCAGGCTGGCGTAGATGTTCGCCGTGGCCTGGCCGTAGGTGTCGTGGAAGTGTCCGGCGAGCTGCGCGCGAGGCACGCGCTGGCCGACGGCTTCGAACATGCGGCGGGTAGCGCCGGCGGTACCGACGCCGATGGTGTCGCCCAGCGAGACTTCATAGCAGCCCATCGTGTGCAGTTCTTCTGCGACGGCGGCGACTTGCGCCACGTCTACTTCGCCCTGGTAGGGGCAGCCGAGCACGCAGGAGACATAGCCGCGCACGCGCACGCCATGCTGGCGGGCGGCTTCCATGACCGGGACGAAACGCTCCAGGCTCTCCTTGATCGAGCAATTGATGTTCCTTTGCGAGAATGCCTCGGAGGCGGCGGCGAACACCGCGACTTCCTCGACCTTCGCTTCGAGCGCCGCCTCGAGGCCCTTCAGGTTCGGCGCCAGCGCGGCGTAGGTGACACCGGCCTTGCGCTGGATACCGGCGAAGACTTCGGCCGAGCCGGCCATCTGCGGCACCCACTTGGGCGAGACGAAGCTACCGACTTCGATGTAGCCCAGGCCGGCAGCGGTAAGGTCGTCCACCAGGCGTACCTTGTCGGCGACGGAGATAGGTTGTTTCTCGTTCTGCAGGCCGTCGCGCGGGCCGACTTCGACCAGGCGGACGGAGGTTGGCAGGGTCATGGATTGTCCTCTTTGGATTCGGGCGAAGGCCGGAGACTGGAGCACAGGATGGGGGTCGCCAGGCTTCGCCCATCCTGCGAGATCGCGGGAGGTCGGGCCTCAGGCCGAAGTTTCCTCCAGCTCCACCAGCGCGGTGCCTTCCGACACCAGCTCGCCTTCGCTGCAATACAGCGATTTCACCACGCCGGCGTGCGGCGCGCGAATGCTGTGTTCCATTTTCATCGCTTCGAGTACAACCAGAGCTGCACCGGCCTCGATGCTCTGGCCGGGCTTGACCAGGATGCGCACGATGCTGCCGTTCATGGGGGCGCCAAGACCGCCCTGGTGCGAGTGCGCGGCTTCCGCCTCGGCGATGGGGTCGAAGCGCTGCACCGCCACCAGTTCACCGTTCCACTCCAGATAGAGGCTGTCGCCACGGCGGATCACCTGGTGACGGCGGCGGATGTCGCCATCCTTCACCTCCAGCCACTGGCCGTCGAGGTGGGCGATGCGCTGGCCGCCGGCATGGCGCAGACGTACCACCTGCGATTCGCCCTTGGCCAGCAGGTGCAGGTCGGTTTCTCCCGGCAGGCCGCTGCGCCAGCCACTCTGGGCGGACCAGGGCGAGTGGGCGTCGTCGCTGCGCACACGGGCGGCTTCGCTCTGCACCCAGGCTTCGCCGGCCAGTTGCCAGAAGCGCTCCGGCAGGGCGGTGGCGGTGGGCAGCAGGGCGTCCTGGTGGCGGGCGATGAAGCCGGTATCCAGCTCGCCGTCGGCGAAGGCCGGGTGAGCCAGCACGCGGCGCAGGAAGGCCAGGTTGGTCTTGAAGCCGCCGACGGCGGTTTCGCTCAGCATCGACAGCAGGCGCTGGCGCGCTTCCTCGCGGTTCTCGCCCCAGGCGATCAGCTTGGCCAGCATCGGGTCGTAGAACGGCGAAATGTCGTCGCCCTCGCGGATGCCGCTGTCCACCCGGCGGCCGGGGCCGGCGGAAGGCTCGCGGTACAGCGCGAGGTGGCCGCTGGCGGGCAGGAAGCCGCCTTCGGGGTCCTCGGCGTAGAGGCGCACTTCGATGGCGTGGCCCATCAGCGGCACCTGCTCCTGGGTGATCGGCAGCGGCTCGCCACGGGCGACGCGGATCTGCCAGGCTACCAGGTCGAGGCCGGTGATGGCTTCGGTGACCGGGTGCTCCACCTGCAGGCGGGTGTTCATTTCCATGAAGAAGAACTGGCCGCTGCCTTCGTCGTAGAGGAATTCCACGGTGCCGGCGCCAACGTAGCCGATGGCCTGGGCGGCGCGTACGGCGGCCTCGCCCATGCCTTGCCGCAGCTCCACGGAGAGGCCCGGTGCGGGAGCTTCTTCCACCACTTTCTGGTGGCGGCGCTGGATCGAACAGTCGCGCTCGTTGAGGTACAGGCAGTTGCCGTGCTTGTCGGCGAAGACCTGGATTTCCACGTGGCGCGGCTTGGTCAGGTACTTCTCCACCAGCATGCGCGAGTCGCCGAAACCGGACTGCGCTTCACGCTGGGCGGATTCCAGCGCCTCGGCCAGTTCGGCCTCGCGCTCGACCACTTTCATGCCCTTGCCGCCACCGCCGGCGGCGGCTTTCAGCAGCACCGGGTAGCCGATGCGCTGCGCTTCGCGCTGGAAGGTCGCGTAGTCCTGGGCCTCGCCGTGGTAGCCGGGCACCAGCGGCACGCCGGCGGTTTCCATCAGCGCCTTGGCGGCGGACTTGCTGCCCATGGCGTCGATGGCGCTGGCCGGCGGGCCGAGGAAGACCAGCCCGGCCTCTTCGCAGGCACGGGCGAAGCCGGCGTTCTCCGAGAGGAAGCCGTAGCCGGGGTGTATGGCCTGGGCGCCGGCGGCCTTCGCGGCGGCCAGCACGGCATCGGCGCGCAGGTAGCTCTCGGCGGGCTTGGCGCCGCCCAGGTCGATGGCGATATCCGCCTCTTCGACGTGGCGGGCGTTGCGGTCGGTGGCGCTGTGCACGGCCACGGTGGTCAGGCCCAGGGCCTTGGCCGTGCGCATCACGCGGCAGGCGATCTCGCCGCGGTTGGCCACCAGGAGGGTATCGATCGTGCTCATCAGACTTGCTCCTGCCAGGCCGGTTTGCGTTTTTCCAGGAAGGCGCGCAGGCCTTCCTGCCCCTCGGGGCTGATGCGGATGCGGGCGATTGCCGCTTCGGTATAGCGGCGCAGTTCGGGCTTGAGTTCGCCGGCGCCGATTTCATGGAACAGCGCCTTGCAGGCCACCAGGGCCGCCGGACTGTTGTTCAGCAGGTTGGCGATCCAGGCGTCGGCCTTGTCGTCCAGCTCGGCGGCCGGGTAGTGCTCGTCCACCAGGCCCAGCTCGCGGGCGCGCACGCCGCTGAAGCGCTCGGCGGTCATGGCGTAGCGGGTGGCGGCGCGCTGGCCGATGGCCTTGGTGACGAACGGGCCGATGGTGGCCGGGATCAGGCCGATACGCACTTCGGACAGGCAGAACTGCGCATCCTCGGCGGCCAGCGCCATGTCGCAGCAGGACACCAGACCGAGGCCGCCGCCGAAGGCCGCGCCCTGTACCACGGCGAGGGTCGGTTTCTTCAGTTGATGCAGGTTGTAGAGCAGTTCGGCGAGCTGCTGGGCGTCGGCCAGGTTGCCCTGGTAGTCCAGTTGCACGGATTCCTGCATCCAGGAAAGGTCCGCTCCGCCGCAGAAATGCCTGCCGCGTCCGCGCAGCACCACCAGGCGCACGCGCTTGTCGCTGGCCACCGCGTCCAGCGCCCGGATCAGCTCGGCGATGGTCTGGGCATTGAAGGCGTTGTTCTTGTCCGGGCGGTTCAGCCAGAGGCTGGCGACGCCGCGCGGGTCGATATCGAGTTCTATGTTCTGGAAGTCGGTCATGGCGGCGGCCTTACATGCGGAAGACGCCGAAGCGGGTAGCTTCGATGGGCGCGTTGAGCGAGGCGGAGAGGGCGAGGCCGAGCACGTCGCGGGTCTGCGCCGGGTCGATGACGCCGTCGTCCCACAGGCGCGCGCTGGAGTAGTAGGGGTGGCCCTGGCGCTCGTACTGTTCGAGGATCGGCGCCTTGATCTTCGCCTCGTCCTCGGCGGATAGCGCACTGCCGGCGCGTTCGGCCTGCTCGCGCTTGACCTGGGCGAGCACGCCGGCGGCCTGCTCGCCGCCCATCACGCCGATCCTCGCGTTGGGCCACATCCACAGGAAGCGCGGATCGTAGGCGCGGCCGCACATGCCGTAGTTACCGGCGCCGAAGCTGCCGCCGATGATCACGGTGAACTTCGGCACCTGGGCGCAGGCCACGGCGGTGACCAGCTTGGCGCCGTGCTTGGCGATGCCGCCGGCCTCGTATTTCTGGCCGACCATGAAGCCGGTGATGTTCTGCAGGAACACCAGCGGGATGCCGCGCTGGCAGGCCAGTTCGATGAAGTGCGCGCCTTTCTGCGCGGCCTCGGCGAAGAGGATGCCGTTGTTGGCCAGGATCGCCACCGGGTAGCCGTGCAGGTGGGCGAAGCCACACACCAGGGTGGTGCCGAACAGCGCCTTGAACTCGTCGAACTCGCTGCCATCCACCAGGCGCGCGATGATCTCGCGCACGTCGAAGGGCTGCTTGCTGTCCACCGGGATCACCCCGTACAGCTCCTCGGCGGCGTATAGCGGCGCGCGCGGAGTACGGGTGTTGAGCTTGCCCTGCTTGGTCCAGTTGAGGTTGGCGATGCAGCGGCGCGCGATGGCCAGAGCGTGCTCGTCATTCTCGGCGTAATGGTCGGCCACGCCGGAGGTCTTGCAGTGCACGTCGGCGCCGCCCAGGTCCTCGGCGCTCACCACCTCGCCGGTTGCGGCTTTCACCAGCGGCGGGCCGGCGAGGAAGATGGTGGCCTGGTTGCGCACCATGATGGTCTCGTCGCTCATCGCCGGCACGTAGGCGCCGCCGGCGGTGCAGGAGCCCATCACCACGGCGATCTGCGGGATGCCCTGGGCGCTCATGTTGGCCTGGTTGAAGAAGATGCGGCCGAAGTGCTCGCGGTCGGGGAATACTTCGTCCTGCCGCGGCAGGTTGGCGCCGCCCGAGTCCACCAGGTAGATGCACGGCAGGCGGTTCTGCTGGGCGATGGTCTGGGCGCGCAGGTGCTTCTTCACGGTCAGCGGGTAGTAGCTGCCGCCTTTTACCGTGGCGTCGTTGCCGACGATCATGCACTCCACGCCTTCCACGCGGCCGATGCCGGCGACCACGCCGGCGGCGGCGACATCTTCGCCGTACACCTCATGGGCGGCGAGGGCGGAGACTTCGAGGAAGGGCGAGCCGGCGTCGAGCAGGCGGTTGATGCGCTCGCGCACCAGCAGCTTGCCGCGCGCGGTGTGCTTGGCCTGGGCGGCGGCGCCGCCGCCTTCGTGGACGCGGCCGAGGAGGGCGCACAGGTCCTGGACGTTCTCCAGCATGGCCGCGGCATTGGCGGCGTATTCCGGGGAACGGGTATTGAGTTGGGTGCCGAGGATGGTCATGGGGTCTCCACGAGCGGGAAAGCTGCTTTCGTAGGAGCGGAGCTTCTCCGCGATGCTCTTGTCCCGGCGTTGCCGGGATTTCGCGGACAAGGTCCGCTCCTAAGGGATCGAAGGAGCGGGTGGGTTCAGCGGGTCTCGTTGAACAGCTCGCGGCCGATCAGCATGCGGCGGATTTCGCTGGTGCCGGCGCCGATCTCGTAGAGCTTGGCGTCGCGCAGCAGGCGGCCGGTGGGGAACTCGTTGATGTAGCCGTTGCCGCCGAGGATCTGGATGGCGTCCAGGGCCATCTGGGTGGCGCGCTCGGCGGTGTAGAGGATCACCCCGGCGGCGTCCTTGCGGGTGGTCTCGCCACGGTCGCAGGCCTGGGCCACGGCATAGAGGTAGGCGCGGCTGGCATTGAGCTGGGTGTACATGTCGGCGACCTTGCCCTGGATGAGCTGGAACTCGCCGATGCTCTGGCCGAACTGCTTGCGGTCGTGGATGTAGGGGACGATCACGTCCATGCATGCCTGCATGATGCCGATCGGGCCGCCGGCGAGCACCACGCGCTCGTAGTCCAGGCCGCTCATCAGCACCTTCACGCCGCCGTTGACCGCGCCCAGCACGTTCTCTTCCGGCACTTCCACGTCATCGAAGAACAGCTCGCAGGTGTTGGAACCGCGCATGCCCAGCTTGTCGAACTTGTTGCCGCGGCTGAAGCCCTTCCAGTCGCGCTCGACGATGAACGCGGTGATGCCGTGGGCGCCTTTCTCCGGCTCGGTCTTGGCGTAGATCACGTAGGTGTTGGCGTCCGGGCCGTTGGTGATCCAGGTCTTGCTGCCGTTGAGCACGAAGCGGTCGCCGCGCTTCTCGGCGCGCAGCTTCATCGACACCACGTCGGAACCGGCGTTGGGCTCGCTCATGGCCAGGGCGCCGATGTGCTCGCCGCTGATCAGCTTGGGCAGGTACTTGGCCTTCTGCTCCGCGTTGCCATTGCGCTTGATCTGGTTGACGCACAGGTTGGAGTGCGCGCCGTAGGACAGGCCAACCGACGCCGAACCCCGGCTGATTTCCTCGATGGCGATGACGTGGGCCAGGTAGCCCATGTTGGCGCCGCCGTATTCCTCGCTGACGGTGATGCCGAGCAGGCCCATGTCACCGAACTTCTTCCACATGTCCATCGGGAACAGGTTGTCGGCGTCGATCTGCGCGGCGCGCGGGGCGAGTTCGCTGGCGACGAAGCCCTGCACCTGCTCGCGCAGCATGTCGATGGTTTCGCCGAGGCCGAAGTTGAGGGAGGGGTAGCTCATGGAATCACCTGTACTTGTATTTGTAATTTGATGAGAGAGCGGAGCAGGGCGTCGGGGTCAGCTCGGCACGCGCTGCTTGCGGGGTTTGGCGGTCTCGGACATGGCCGCCAGGCAGCGTTCCTCGGCGGTGTCCAGTTCCAGTTTCATCTGCTCGATGTCGAGCAGTTGCTGTTCCAGTTGCGCGCGGCGCGCGGTGATCTTGTCGAGGAAGGTCTGCAGTTGCTTGTGGTTGCCGCTGCTGGGGTCGTAGAGGTCGATCAGTTCCTTGCACTCGGCCAGCGAGAAACCGATGCGCTTGCCACGCAGGATCAGCTTCAGGGCCACCAGGTCCTTCGGGCTGTAGATGCGCTCCTGGCCACGGCGCTCGGGGCTGAGCATGCCCTGTTCCTCGTAGAAGCGAATGGCGCGGGTGGTGACGTCCAGTTCGCGGGCCAGCTCTGAGATGGTGTAGGTCGTGGGCATGGGCTTGCTCGGTTGTTTACCTTTACGTTAACGTAAACCTGCCTCGAGTCACTGTCAACACACCTCGAAGGCGGTGTGGGAAGAAACCCTGGCCTGGGAATTGCCTGCCTCGCGGGACTGACCTTGCCGGCAGGGGCTTCCCCTTTACTGACGCCGCCTGCGGGTGTACACAGCCCTGACCAGCCTGCGAGTTCCGCCCCAACACAGGGCGCGGAACCTACCGGAGCGAAGCATGACTACAAGAACAATAAGCAGCGACGCGCTGCGTGAAGCCCACCTTGCCCGCGAACGCCTGCAACAGGAGGGCGAAGTGCCCAGCGGCGTGCTCCGCGAGGAGATCGACGCGTCCTGGCGCCGCAGCCTGGGCCACGGCCTGGATTGCGCGAGTGGCACCGAGCAGGCCCTCGACACACGGATCGAGCCCGATGTGCTGCTGGCCGGCAACCGCCTGCTGCTGGATGCCGCCACTCCCGAACTCGACTATCTGCAGCAACGCCAGGGCCACGATGGAGTGATCATCCTGGCCAACGCCGACGCCACCATCCTGTCCGTCGAGGGTGCCCGCGAGCGCATGCAGAGCAAGGGCCTGGCCGACATCGTCCAGGGCGCCTGCTGGAGCGAAGCCTCCCGTGGCACCAACGCCCTGGGTACCGCCCTGGTGGAAAAGCGCGCCACGCAGATCGACTGCGGCGAGCACTTCCTTGACCGCCTCAGCCGCTTCTCCTGCACCTCGGTACCCATCGAAGGGCCGCAGGGCACCTTGCTCGGCGTGCTCGACATGACTCGCGAGGGGCCGCTTTCCGGCCCGCGCGAAAGCCTTTCGCTGCTCAGCCTCGCAGTGTTCCAGATCGAGGCGCGGCTATTTGCCGTCAGTCACCCGGGGCAGGTGGTGATCGCCTTCCATTACCGTCGGCAGTACCTCGACTCCGCCTGGCAGGGCCTGCTGGCGCTGGGGCTGGACGGCAAGGTGCTGGCCGTCAGCGGGCAGGCCTGCCAGTTGCTCGGTGCCAACCGCGAAAGCCTGGTGGGCCGGCGCAGCGAAGACTTGCTCGGCCTGCGCGGCGACCAGTTGCTGGCGCGCCTCTATCAGGGCGGCGTGGGCAGCCTGCAGACGCCCAAGGGCGAGCTGTTCTACAAGACCCTGCAAGCGCCGCTGCGCAGCCATGCGGTGCCGGTCAGCGCCCGCGCGCCGCGCCCGGCGGCCGGTCCCGATCTCGATGCCCTGGCCGGAAACCACCCGCGTTACGCCCGTGCGCTGCGCATGGCGCGTCAGGGGCTGGTGAACGAACTGCCGGTGCTGCTGCTGGGCGAAACCGGCAGCGGCAAGGAAGTGGTAGCCCGTGCCCTGCACCAGGCCAGCGCGCGCAGCGACAAGCCCTTCGTCGCGGTCAACTGCGCAGCGATTCCCGAAGGGCTGATCGAGTCTGAACTGTTCGGCTACCGTGACGGTGCCTTCACCGGCTCACGACGCGGCGGCATGGTAGGCCGGCTGCAACAGGCCCACGGCGGCACGCTGTTCCTCGACGAAATCGGCGACATGCCGCTGGCCCTGCAAGCGCGTCTGCTGCGTGTGCTCCAGGAGCGCAAGGTGGCGCCGTTGGGGGCTGGCGAGGAGCAGGACATCGATGTCGCGCTGATCTGCGCTACCCACCGGGACCTCAAGCGCCTGGTGGAAGAAAAGCACTTCCGTGAAGACCTCTACTACCGCGTCAATGGCATCAGCGTGAAGCTGCCGGCCCTGCGCGAGCGCGAGGACCTCGCCGAACTGGCCGCCGGCGTGCTCGCACGTCTCGGCGCGCCCAAGGTGAAACTTTCCACCGAACTGCTGGCGCTGCTGCGCGAGTACCACTGGCCGGGCAACATTCGCCAACTGGAGATGGTCCTGCGTACAGCGCTGGCCATGCGCGAGGAGGGTGAGGAAGAGCTGGGCCTGGAGCATCTGCCCGACAGCACCCTGGATGAACTCAGCGCTGGCGAAAGGCCGCAGAGCGGCAGCATCCGCGAAAACGAGCTGGAGCTGATCCGCCAGGCGCTGGAGCGCCACCAGGGCAACGTCTCCGCCGCCGCCGACGCGCTGGGCATCAGCCGCGCCACGCTGTACCGCAAACTCAAGCAACTCAAGGTGGGCTGATGTTCTTCACCCGCCTGATCGAGAGCGACGATCCGCAGGCGCTCAAGGCGTCGCTGCGCTGGCTGTATGGCTTCGTGCGCCCGCACCGGCTGGCGATTGCCGGGCTGCTCGGGCTGTCGTTCTGCGCATCGCTGCTGGTGCTGGCGCAGCCCTGGCTGACCAAACTGCTGATCGACGACGGCCTGCTGGCGAAGAATTTCCCGGTGCTGGTCGCGGTGGCGGCGGCGATGATCGTCGCCGGGCTGGTCGGTACTGCGCTGTCCGGCCTCAACCGCTACCTGCACACGCGCCTCTCCGGGCGCATCCTGTTCGCCCTGCGCGATGCGCTCTACCGCCATTTGCAGACACTGTCGCCGAGCTTCTTCGGCCGCCGCCGCATCGGCGACCTGATGTCCCGGCTGGACGGTGACGTCGCCGAGATCCAGCGCTTCGCCGTGGACTCGCTGTTCTCTGCCGTCTCCAGTGTCATCGGGCTGGTCGGCGCGCTGGTGCTGCTGCTTACCCTGTCGTGGAAGCTGTCGCTGCTGGTGGCGCTGCTGATCCCGCTGGATGTGCTCTGGCTGCGCTGGATGCGGCGCAAGGTAGAGCGCGAGGCGCGCGGCCTGCGCGAGCGTTCGGCGGACCTCTCGTCGTTCTTCGTCGAGACGCTGCCGGCCATGAAATTCATCCAGTCCGCCGGCCAGCAATCCCGCGAGGCCGGGCGCCTGGAAGGTCTGGGGCAGGGCTACCTGGGCCAATTGTTGCGCCTGCAGCTAACCGAATTCTTCACCCAGACGGTACCCGGCACATTGATGTCGCTGTCCCGCGCCTGCGCCTTCCTGGTCGGCGGCTACTGGGTGGTGCAGGGGACCTGGCAACTCGGTTCGCTGATCGCCTTCTCCACCTACCTCGGTATGGCCATCGGGCCGGTGCAGAGCCTGCTCGGCCTGTATGTGGCGTTGCAGCGCATGACCGTCAGCCTGGGCCGGGTGATGGAGCTGCGCGGCGAGGAAGCCGCTATCGTTTCGCCCGCCTCACCACGGCCGATGCCGGCGGTGGGCGAGCTGCGCCTGGAAAATCTGCACTATGCCTGGCCGGGGCGCGCGCAGGCGGTCTTGCAGAATGCACAGGCGGTCATTCCCGCCGGCCTCAAGGTTGCCCTGAGCGGCCCGTCCGGCGTCGGCAAGAGCACCCTGATCGACCTGCTGCAACGCTTCTACGACCCCGACCAGGGGCGCATCCTGCTGGACGGCGTGGACCTGCGCGAGCTGGACCTGCAAGCCCTGCG
Source organism: Pseudomonas triclosanedens (assembly GCF_026686735.1). Lineage (NCBI taxonomy): Bacteria > Pseudomonadati > Pseudomonadota > Gammaproteobacteria > Pseudomonadales > Pseudomonadaceae > Pseudomonas > Pseudomonas triclosanedens. The sequence goes on from NZ_CP113432.1 coordinate 2,704,086, forward strand.
CCGGCGCGTGGCGGTGGTCAGCCAGGACATCGTGCTGTTCCGCGGCAGCCTGGCCGACAACCTGGCCTACAGTGCGCCGGAGTCGAGCCGCGAGGCCATCGACCGGGCCGCCCGCGCTGCGCAGCTCGACGGCCTGATCGCCAGCCTCCCCGAAGGCCTCGACAGCCCGCTGGGCGAGCGCGGCCAGCAGCTTTCCGGCGGGCAGAAGCAACGCATCGCCATCGCCCGCGCGCTCTTGCAGGATCCGTTGGTCCTGGTGCTCGACGAAGCCACCTCGCAGGTGGATGAAAGTACCGAGCGCGAGGTGATCGCCGCCATTGACCAATTGTTCGCCGGGCGTACGCGCCTGCTGATCAGCCATCGTCCCTCGACGCTGGCCGCCGCCGATCTGCACCTGGAGTTGCAGGATGGCCAGATACGCGTGCGTGAGCCCCAGCCGGTGCAGCGATATGAAGCCTGACGTGCGGATCGGGGTGGTGGATAGCGGCTTCGCGGACCCGCGGGCCGCCAGCGTGATCGTTGCGCGCCGTTTCTTTCTGACTGACAGCGGATACGGCGAGGACGCCGCGCTGGCCGATGCCCTCGGACACGGCAGCGCCGTCTGCGATGCCATTCTCCGCCGCAATCCGCAAGCCCGCCTGTGCGTGGCGCAGGTGTTCGACGAACGCGGCGTGACCAGTCCGCTACAGATCGCCGCCGCGCTGCACTGGCTGGCTGGGCAGGGTGTGCGGCTGATCAACCTGAGCCTGGGCGTGCGCCAGGACCGACCGCTCCTGCGCGAGGCCGTGGCGGAACTGGTTGGCGCCGGTGTATTGGTTTGTGCATCCAGCCCGGCGCGTGGCGAGCCGGTGTTCCCGGCGAGTTATCCGGGTGTGATCCGGGTGACGGGCGATGCGCGCTGCGCCGAAGGCGAGTGGTCGTGGCTGGATAGCCCGCAGGCGGATTTCGGCGCGGCGGTCAGGGTTGCCGGGCGCGCCGGAGCGAGCCTCGGCTGCGCGGCGCTCAGTGGCCATCTCGCGCAACTGCTGGGTGAGCAGCCGGCATTGTCGAACGCGCAGCTCATCGAGACGCTGCGCGAGCGGGCGGCGTTTCGCGGTATCGAACGGAAGGTGGGTGCATGAGCGGAGCCGAGCCGGCAGTCCTGATCCTTGGTGCCGGCCCTGCTGGCGCGGCTGTCGCGCTGGGCCTGCGGCGCCTCGGCCATGCGGTCGCCATCATCAGTGAGTGGCGCCGCTTCGCCGCCGTCGAAGGGGTTTCCCTGCGCGTGCTGGAAGGGCTGCGCAGCGCCGGCCTGGAACGCGCCCTGGGTTGCGTCGCCGCGCCCTCGCAGCGCCGCGTACAGTGGAACGGCACGGTCAGCGCGCAGAACATCGAATACATCCTCGACCGCCCCCGTTTCGATGCCGGCCTGCGCGAAGACTTGCGCGCGGCGGGCGTCGAATTGGTCGAAGCGCAGGTGCTGGCGGTAGAAGAAGGCGGCCGTGGCTGGAGCGTGAAGCTCGACGATGGCCGCGAGCTGTGCGGTGCGTTCCTCGTCGAGGCCCGTGGCCGCCAGGCGCCTTTGAACCAGAAGGGCGGCAAGGCCCGGCGCGGGCCGGAGACTCTGAGCCTGCTCAATCGCTGGCAGGGCGGGCCGGGGCCTCTGGCGAGTGCCGTGGAAAGCCTGCCGGACGGCTGGGCGTGGATGGCTCGCCTGGGCGACGGGCGCTGCTACTGGCAGCTCACCCTGGATGTCGCCAGCAGCCAGCTACCGCCACGCGAGCACCTGCTCGACTACTGCCGCGAACGCCGCGCCGCCTCGCTGCTGGCGCGGGAGTTCTTCGGCGCTGGCGAACAGCGCGAGCTGGACCTTCATGCCCGCAGCAGCACGGCGATCCTGTCGCTGGAAGCCTGCGGCGACAACTGGATCCGCGTGGGCGATGCTGCGATGGCGGTGGATCCGCTGTCCGGCAACGGCATATTCCAGTCGCTGTCGTCGGCCCTGCAGGCGCCGCTGGTGATCAATACATTGCTGCGCGCCCCGGAGCGCGCAGCACTGGCAAGGCGTTTCCACCAGCAGCGGGTGGAGCATCTATTCCTGCGTTTCGCCCGTGTCGGGCGGGATTTCTACGCCAGCGAGGAACGCTGGGCCGGACAGCCGTTCTGGCAGGCCCGTCGAGCTTGGCCGGACTCGCAGCCGAGCCACGCGCCGGCGGACTTCTTCGGCCTGCGCATCGAACGCGCGCCGGTGCTGCGCGGAGAATTCGTCGACGAGGCGGAGGTGGTGATCAGTGCCGACCAGCCGCTGGGTATCTGGCATCTGGACGGGATGGAGCTTGCGCCCTGGCTGCGCCGTCTTCGCTCCGAGCCCGAAGCCCGGGTGCTGGCGGACCTGCCCGTGGAGCGGCGCCGGGCGTTCCAGGGTTGGCTATTGGCGCACGGATATCGTCCGCGTCCTGAACCGTAAGGCGCGAGGCCCATCACCGAATACCCTCTGGCCAGGATGCGCGGCTCATTGACGGAGAATTCCATGCTATTTCTGCGACACGCCTTTGCACTATTGCTGGTCCTGCTGACGATGGCCGATGCGTCGATCGCCGCCAGCGCTCCCTCCGCGGACGATAACGCCAGCGCGAAGCGCTTTCTGCGGCAGATATACGCCAGCTACGCCAACGACGGGCCGGGCGTGCCGAATGATTCATTGGCGCAAGCGGATATCTACGACGCTTCCCTGATTGCCCTGATGCAGGCCGATCAGGATGCCGCCGACGGCGAGGTGGGATACCTGAATGGCGATCCTCTTTGCGATTGTCAGGACTGGGGTGACATCCGGATTCAGTCGCTGGTCTTCAAACCGGTGAATGGCGAACGGCTGACGGCCACACTGGTGCTCAAGGACCTGTCGACGGGAGAAGGGCGAAACCTCGATCTGCTTCTGCATCGCACCGCCAGGGGCTGGCGCGTCGAGGATTGCATCAATGGCGAAGGCAGCCTGGCCGAGAACCTGCGGCGCAGCACCCGCGAACTTCTCAAATACAGGAACGATGCGGCTCCTTCCTGAGCGAGCTGCGGCCGCGCAGTGGCGAGCCGGCGCCGCCAGCTCGCTCCTGTGGTTGCCGTGCTGGAGCGAGCTGGCTGACGATCCGCGGGGGTCAGTCCTTGCCCAGGCTCGCGGCGGTCTGCCCGAACAGGATCTTCTTGCCTTCCTCGGTCACTGAGGGCCGCGACTGGAACGGCTTGCCCTGTTCGTAGGCGCGTACGGTGGCCGGGCGCGCGGCGATGCCTTCGAACCAGCGCTTGAGGTGCGGGAAGTCATCGAGGTTCTGCTGTTGGCGCTGCCACGGCACGATCCACGGGTAACTGGCCATGTCGGCGATGCTGTAGTGCTCGCCACCCAGATAGGGCACCTTCTTCAGGCGCCGGTCCATTACCCCATACAGGCGGTTGGTCTCGTTGACGTAGCGCTGCATGGCGTAGGGCAGCTTTTCCGGCGCGTATTGCACGAAGTGGTGGTTCTGCCCGGCCATCGGGCCCAGGCCGCCGACCTGCCAGAACAGCCATTCCAGCACCGTCTTGCGGCCGCGTACGTCGGCCGGCAGGAACCGCCCGGTTTTCTCCGCGAGGTAGACGAGGATGGCGCCGGACTCGAACACCGTGATCGGCTCGCCGCCGTCGGCGGGCGCGGTGTCGATGATCGCCGGCATGCGGTTGTTCGGCGAAAAGGCGAGGAAGTCGGGTTTGAATTGGTCGCCGGCGCTGATGTCCACGGGGTGGATGCGGTAGTCGAGGCCGGTTTCTTCCAGGAACAGGGTGATCTTGTGGCCGTTGGGCGTGGGCCAGTAGTACAGCTCGATCATGGAACCTCCTAGGTGGGAACGCCCCGGCGAAATGCCGGTGCGGACGACGCCCGCGCCGAGGAGAGCGGCGTGGGGCGAAGGGCTGAGGATAGGCCCTTACCTGCGGTCGATCCAAGCGCTGTGCGAATCGGGAGACTCGCACAGCGCGCAGGACGGGTGTCGCATTGCGCTACCCATCCTGCGCCAGACGCCGGTTTGAGCAGGCCTTACTTGCGGTCGATCCACACGGTCTGCGGGTTGGTGAATTCGCGCAGGCCGAAGTGCGACAGCTCGCGGCCGAAGCCGCTCTTCTTCACGCCGCCGATCGGTACGCGCGGGTCGGAAGCCGAGAAGCCGTTGATGAATACGCCACCGCTGACCAGTTGGCGAGCCATCTGCCGGGCACGGGTCTTGTCGGCGGTCCAGATGGCGCCGGAGAGACCGAACTCGCTGTCGTTGGCCAGCTCCAGGGCATGCTCGGCGTCGCGGGCGACGATCAGCGAGGCCACCGGGCCGAAGATTTCCTTCTTGAAGGCGGTGTTGCCTGGCTTCACGTTGGCCAGCACGGTCGGCGCATAGTAGTTGCCTTCGCCTTCGAGCTTATGGCCGCCCAGCAGCAGGGTGGCGCCTTCGGCGATGGCCTGTTGCACCTGGCCGTCCAACTCGTCGCGCAGATCGAAGCGGGCCATCGGGCCGACGAAGGTGTCGTCCGCCAGCGGGTCGCCGATCTTCAGCGCCTTGACGGCAGCCAGCAGCTTCTCGGTGAAGGCTTCGGCGATGGATTCTTCGAGGATCATGCGCTTGGCGGCGATGCACACCTGGCCGCAGTTGCCGAAGCGGCTGGCGACGGCGGCTTTCACCGCGGCGTCGAGGTCGGCGTCGGCGAGCACGATGAAGGCATCGGAACCGCCCAGCTCCAGCACGCACTTCTTCAGCGCGGCACCGGCCTGGGAGGCGATGGCGGCGCCTGCGCCAACGCTGCCGGTCACGGCGATGGAGGCGATGCGATCATCGGCGATGGCCTTGGAAACCAGCGGCGGCTCGACGTTCAGCACTTCGAACACGCCTTCGGGCAGGCCGGCCTGCAGCCAGGCGTCGCGCAGTTGATAGGCGCAGCCCATGACGTTCGGCGCGTGCTTGAGCACGTAGGTGTTGCCACCCAGGATGATGCTCACCGCACCGCGCATGACCTGCCAGGTGGGGAAGTTCCACGGCATCACGGCCAGCACGGGGCCCAGCGGCAGGTAGGAGATGTATGCGCCTTCGATGCTGGTCTTCTCGTCTTCGAGCATGGCCGGGCCGTTGTCGGCGTACCACTCGCACAGGTTGGCGCACTTGTTGATCTCGCCACGAGCCTGGGTGACCGGCATGCCCATTTCCTGGGCTTCCATGCGGGCCATCGGCTCCACATTGGCGCGCAGTACTTCGGCCATCTTGCGCAGCACGGCGACACGCTCGGCGATGCTGGTGTCGCGCCACTGGCGGAACGCGGCATCGGTGCGGGCCAGCGAGGTTTCCAGCTGGGCGGCGTCTTCGAAGGTGTAGCGGGCCAGTTCCTGGCCGGTGGCGGGGCTGCGCGAGATGGCAGCGGGGATGGCGGCAATCTGGTTCATGGTGAGTCCTGCTTGTTCTGCTTGAGGCGGCAAGGCCGGTCGTTCGTCCGGGCATGGTGGCTCCGGGATGACGCAGAAATTAAGATGCGCATTCATTCATGTAAAATGAATAATCAAGAAAGAGTCTTTCTCTCGGAGAGAATAATGGACCTCACCCAGCTGGAAATCGTCCGCGCCGTCGCCCACGAGGGCAGCATCACCGCTGCCGCGGCCCGTCTACACCGCGTGCCGTCGAACCTGACCACGCGCATCAAGCAGCTGGAAGCGGAGCTGGGCACCGAGTTGTTCATCCGGGAAAAGCTGCGCCTCCGCCTGTCGCCTACCGGGCGCAGCTTCCTCGACTACGTCGAACGCATCCTCGACTTGGTGGACGAGGCACGGCAGGTGGCGGTGGGCGCGGAGCCCCACGGCAGTTTTTCCCTGGGCTCGATGGAGAGCACCGCGGCGGTGCGCATTCCCGAGATGCTCGCGCGCTACCACCAGCAATGCCCCAAGGTGCAGCTCGACCTTTCCACCGGCCCGTCCGGCGAGATGATCGATGGCGTGCTCTCCGGCCGTTTCATTGCCGCCTTCGCCGACGGCCCGGCCAACCACCCGCAACTGGATGGCCAGCCGGTGTACCGCGAGGAACTGGTGCTGATGAGTGCCAGGTCGCACCCGCCGGTGCGTGATGCGCGTGATGTGGCGGGGGAGACGGTGTTCGCCTTCCGCGACACCTGTTCCTATCGCAAGCGCCTGGAAGGCTGGTTCGCCGAGCATCGCGTGGTACCGGGCAAGATCGTCGAGATGGAGTCCTACCACGGCATGCTCGCGTGCATCGCCGCGGGCGGCGGGGTGGCGATCATCCCGCGGGCGATGTTCGAGAGCCTGGCCGGCGGCCGCAACGTGGCGATCCACCGCCTGGCGCCGCACCATGCCGACGCCACCACCTGGCTGTTCTGGCGCCGCGGCACCGATACCCCGGCGCTGCGCGCCTTCATCGACCTGCTGGAAGATCCGCGCGACGAAGCAGACGTGGCCTGACGGTCAACCCGATGCGCCCGGCACCCAGAGTTGCCGCAGCGCATCGCCGTCGCGCAGCACGAACAGCACGTCCAGGCGCTGCTCGCGGGCCAGTTCTGCGCCGCGCTCCGGGCCCAGCACCATGAGGGCGGTGGCCCAGGCGTCGGCCAGCATGCAGGTGCGAGCCCGCACCGACACCGAGGCCACACCGTTGTCCAGGGGCACCGCGCGCAGCGGGTCGAAGGTGTGGGCGTAGCGCTTGCCAGCCTGCTCGTGGAAGTGCCGGTAATCGCCGGACGTGGCCAGCCCGCCGTCAGTCATTTCCAGTACGCCCAGCGCTTCGCGCCTGCCCGCCTGCGGGCTCTCGATGGCTACGCTCCAGCACTGCCCGCCGGGTTTGCCGCCGCGTGCGCGGTACTCGCCGTCAATACTCACCAGGTAGTCGTGGATGCCCCGATCTTCCAGGCAACGGGCCAGTTGGTCGACGCCAAAGCCCTTGGCGATGCCGGACAGGTCGAGGAAGACCGGATGGCGCTTGCGCACGCGGCCGCCGCCGAAGTCGAACTCCAGCGCCGCCGCCGCGCTGGAGCGTGGCTGTCGCCGCAGCGCCTCGCGCTCGGCGGCTGCGGCCAAGCGGCGCTGCGGCCCGAAGCCCCAGGCGCCGACCAGATCGCCCACCGCGATATCAAACGCGCCCGAGGACTGCGCGCCAACCTGAATGGCGGTTTGCAGCACCCAGAGCAACTCCGTCGGCAGGCTCATCCATGCTCCCGGTTCGGCGGCGTTCAGGCGCATCAGGTCGGAGTCGGTCTTCCAGTTCGACATCTGTGCGTCGACCAGCGCCACGGCGTCGTACAGCGCACGCGCCAGCTCCGTCTCGTCGATGCGTTCGAAGCCGTAGAACAGCGCGCAGTAGCGAGTGCCCATGATGGCGCCGTTGAGGCAGTGGCGCCGTGCGCTGGCGGATTCAGAAGAGGTCTTCACGGTAACGTCCTTCGGTACGGAGTTGCTCGACGCTCGATGCCAGCGGCGCGAGCAGTTCGTCGAAGGCGCGCTGCACGCCCTTGGCCATATCGCGGCCGCCGCACACCAGCACCTGGGCGCCGGCTTCCAGCAACTGGCGCAGTTGCGCCGCGTCCTCGTACAGCCGCTCCTGCACGTAGGCCGGTTGCCGCCCGGCGGAGAACACCGTGCGCAACAAGCTCAAGCGGCCGTCGGCGAGGGCCTGGTCGAGGTCGTGCTGGAACGGCACGCCGGATTGTGGAATCCGCCCACCCCAGTACAGGTAGAGGGGGCGCCCGCGGCTGTTATGCCGGGTGAAACCGGCCAGCGGGCCGATGCCGCTGCCGGCGCCGACCAGGATCAGCGGTGCGTCGCCGGGCTGCGGCTGGAATGCGCGGTGAGGCTGGAGAGTGGCCTCGATGGTGTCGCCGAGACGCAGGCTGTGCAGGTAGCCGGAGCAGAGCCCCCCGGGCCGCAGGCGCACGCAGATGTCCAGCAGGCCATCACGGCTGTCGCTGGCCAGCGAGTACTGGCGTGGCGCGTGGAGGCCGGGCGGATAAACCGCCAGCAGGTCGCCCGGTTGGTGGTGAGTGGCCTGGCCCAGCGCGGCGAAGCGCAGCACGACCAGGGGCACATCGCCGGGCGCGGCGTGCAGTTGCCGCTCCATGAGCCTGAGGTGCAACTGCGGGCGGGGCCGGTCCACGTCGCCGACCGCCAGGCTCACCCCCAGCGCATCGCCAAGCTCACCGGTCCAGGTGGCGAAGTCCTGTGGGTGTGTCGCTTCCATGTCGCGGCGTGGTAGCAGACGGGTCAACCCTCGCTCGGCCAGGGCGTTGTCCACGTCGACGGCGAACTGGCAGAAGCGCGGGAAACGACGGTCGCCGAAACCGAGCACGGCGAAGCGCGCGTCCTCCGGCAGGCGCAGGTGTTCGATCCGGTCGAGAAAGCCGGTTGCCGATTGCGGGGCATCGCCATCGCCGTAGGTCGCTGTCAGTACCAGCAGCTCACGGGCGGCGGGATACTCCCGCGCGCCCTGTTTCAGTGTGGCGCCATGCACACGCCGGCCGGATGTCGTAAGAGCCGCCTGCAATGCCTGGGCGAAGGCCCAGGTGCCGTTGGTTTCGCTGCCGACCAGCAACACGCAGTCGGCGCTTTCGGCACTTGCCTGCGTCACCGGGCTTGCCGGGGAGTGCCGGCGCCGCAGGAACAGCAGTGCGCCGGTGAAGCCCAGCAGCGGCATGCCCAGGGCTGCGAGACCGAGCAGGGGGCTGGCGGCTCCCAGCAGCTCCCCGCTGTGCAGGCGATAGATGAATTCATGGAGTCGCCGCGCCGGCGAGTGGGGCAGATAGCCAAGCAGTTCGCCGCTCACCGGGTCGACATAGCCATCGCCGTCGGCGGTGCGCAGCGTATAGGCGCCCTGGGTATCGCCGGGGAGCGGAAATTCCAGTTCGCGCAGTTGCCCCAGCGGCACGCGCAGCAAGCCTTCCAGCTCAGTCGGCGGTGCTGCGGCGCCTTGTGCCAGTGATGTGGGGAAGGCCGGCTCCCGATCCTGGTCAGCGGCGATCAGCTCGAAATGCTCTGCTGACAGGTAGGCGCCGCTCACGCCGAACAGCAGTGCCACGGGCAACAGCGCGCGGCCGACCCGGTTGTGCCAGCGCGAGACGGTATCGCCCCGTACTGGGCTCGCCAGCTTGCGCCAGCCGCCTTGGCGGCGGGCCAGCAACACCAGCCCTGAGACGCCCAGCAGGAGCATGCCCAGCGCACCGATGCCGACCAGGGCATGGCCCGGCTCGCCCATCAGCAACGCACGATGCAGGTCGCGGCTGAGGCGGTACAGGGGTGAAGGTTCGTAGGCGCCGAGCACCGTGCCGTCCAGCGGCGAGATACGCACCGCGCCCTGTTCTGCGTAGGCGATCAGCAGGCCGGAAGCGTGCCGCTCCAGGCGTTCGATGCCGGGCACCGCATGGCTTGCCTGGTCGGCAATCTGCGCCACGCTGCGAGCGGGTTCGGCGCCTGCGACCAGGCGTTCGGCCAGCGGCTGGGTGGCGAGCAGGGCACCGCTGCCGGCCACTGCCAGGAGCAGGATGGCCAGTGCGATGCCGGGCCAGGCGTGCAGTCGACGAAGCATGGCGGCCTCCGCTGTCAAAGGTCGTAGCGGAAGCTCGAGACGTAGCCGCTGCCGGGGTTTTCCTTGCCGGCGCCGTCGAGCGTGAGCGGCACTTTCACTTCGGCGCGGTTGGAGCGCTTGTCTTCCACTGCGCTGTCGATGCGGATCTGGTAGCCGGCGTCGATCAGGCTGTCGGCGACGTCCACCGACACCGTCAGGGTGTCGCCGCTGCCGACGCTGGCGCCGCTCAGACCGTCGAACTCGGATGCGCGCAGGCCGCTGCCGCGCGCCCAGTCGCCCAGGTGCTTGTAGTACTTGGCCTTGCGCCCGGCGACCCAAAGCGTGCGCTGGTATTGGCCCTGGGCGTCGGTCAGGTAGATGGCCAGGTAGGCCTTGTCGCCGCTGTAGTCGGCGAGGGTAGTGTTCAGGTTCAGCTCACGGGCCTGGGCCACTGCGGGACCGGCGAGCGCTCCGGCGACGGCGAGGGTGATGGCGGTAGTCTTCATGAGGGAGCCTCCTTCAGGGGAGACCCTACTTTGAGTGGGGGTGCTTAAACCAAGCTGAACCGCTCTGGAACGGGCTTCAGACTGCCTTCAGAAAACTTTGCTAGGGCAGTGTGAGCAGCGCTTCGCAAGTCACCTGCCGGAGAGTGCTTCGGCGCCGCGGGTCGTTCATCCAGCCGCCGCTCCGTGTGCGCACGGCCCTTCAGGCGCCTGGCTTGATGGCGTCCGGCGTTGTCGACCTGGGCATCCGGCCTCATCAGGTGGAGCTTTCGGACGCTGCGGCAAGCGTAATGAGCAGGCATCGGACAACCATCTGGAGGAGCAACGGAACGATAGCCGGCTGCTTCAGGGGAAATCCCCGGCACGCCATTTTGTGGATTTTTCGCAGGCACGAAAAAAGGCCCCGTGTGGGGCCTTTCAGCGAGTGTCGCCGGTACTCAGGCGCTACTGTTTTCCGCTTCGCGCAAAGGTCGCTTCGGTGCGGAGGCATGGTGGTCGTCGTGATCGTCATGGACCATCGGCACCTCCTTGCCATCGCAGTCGTACAGCTTGCCGTTCTGGAAGTAGTCACCCTCGTTCAGCGCGGCGATGTCGCGGTAGCGCAGGGTGCGCTCCTCGGCGGCGACGAACACCGACTGATGGTCCGAGTTACCGACCTTGAGGTGGTTGAACAGCAGGTTCAGGCCGATGGCCATGATCGCCGCAGAACTGATGCCCGAGTGGAAGATGGTGGCGAACCAGCTCGGGAAGTGCTCGTAGAAGCTCGGAGCGGCAATCGGGATCATGCCGAAGCCAATGGAGGTGGCGACGATGATCAGGTTCATGTTGTTGCGGTAGTCGACACTCGACAGCGTACGGATGCCGCTGGCTGCCACGGTGCCGAACAGCACGATGCCGGCGCCGCCGAGAACCGGCGTCGGCACCGCCGCGATCACCCGTCCCATCACTGGCAGCAGGCCCAGAGCCACCAGGATCAGGCCGCCGGTGGCGACGACATAGCGGCTCTTCACGCCGGTCACGGCCACCAGGCCGACGTTCTGGGCGAAGGCGCTCTGGGTGAAGGAGCCGAAGATCGGCGCGAGGATGCTCGACGCCATGTCGGCGCGCAGGCCGTTGCCCAGGCGCTTGGAGTCGACCTTGGTGCCGATGATTTCGCCGACGGCCAGGATATCCGCCGAGGTTTCCACCAGAGTCACCATGATCACGATCAGCATCGAGATGATGGCCGCGAGGTGGAAGGTCGGCATACCGAAGTGGAAGATCGACGGAATCGCCACCATCGAGCCTTCGGTCACGCGGGAGAAGTCGGTCATGCCGAGCGCGGCGGCGATCAGCGTGCCGATCACCATTGCCAGCAGGATCGACAGGCGCGAGATCGAGGCGCTACCGAGTTTGCTCAGGACCAGGACGATCACCAGAGTCATCGCCGCCAGGCCGATGTTGGACATGCTGCCGAACTCCGGTGCATTGGAGTTGCCGCCCATCGCCCAGCGAGCCGCCACAGGCATCAGGGTCAGACCGATGGTGGTGATCACGATGCCGGTGACCAGCGGCGGGAAGAATTTGGTGATGCGTGAGAACACCGGCGTGATCAGAAAGCCGATGAACGAGGCCGCCATCACCGCGCCAAGCACGGCAGGCATGCCGCCGCCCTCATAGCCGCCGCCGAGGATAGCGATCATCGTCGCTACGCCAGAGAACGACACGCCTTGCACCAGCGGGAGCTGGCAGCCGAAGAAAGGAATACCCAGGGTTTGCAGAAGGGTGGCGAGGCCACCGGCGAACAGCGATGCGGCGATCAGCATCCCGACCTCGCTGGGTGAGAGGCCAGCCGCCTGGCCGAGGATCAGGGGTACGGCGACGATCCCACCGTACATGGTCAGAACGTGTTGCAGGCCGTACGCCAGGTTGGCGCCGATGCCAAGGTTCTCGTCTTCCGGACGTGATCCGACGGACGCTACAGCTGAACGATCATTCATGGCTGAGGACTCGCTTGTTTTTGTTGTGCGAGCACTGTAGACAAAATTGCCATGAAATATCTACTGATTTGTATACATCTTTTTGGTCTGCGGAAAGGAAGCTGACCGATGGGTTAATCTTATTTTCGCCTGAAACAGCTCTAGGAAGGGTGTTTTGCATATGGCTGCCCGCTCGGATGGTTCTGCACAAAATGTGTGCGTCGTTGAGGCCAAAGGCACCAAGTCGTTACTTGAAAAGCCTGAGTCGCCCTGTGCGCGACGACTGCTTCAGTGCGTGGCAAATACCGGGCCAGCGGGCTCTGTCGTGCAGTTGCAGTTGAGCTAAGTGGCTGCTAGTGCGAAGTCGATCAAGCTTTGATAAAAGAGTGGCTATTCATCGACTGCGCAAGGATGGCACGTAATGGCGAATATCTCGGTGTTGGATCAGCAAGGGCAAAGGCTGCTCCGACTCTTGGTCTCCCGCTTACCCAAAGTGAAAGCCAATGACCCAAGAACCTTCATTACCTATAGGCAGGTTCATGAGGCATTGGGGTTGTCGCAGCAAGGGCAAACATTGGGGCGAAGCCTCCAACACCAGGGCCTCAACAGTCTTGCTCACTGGACGGTCGAGTCAGGTCTACCCGGCATTACCGGGCTGATCGTTGACCGGGAATCCCAACTGCCTGGGCCGGGATATTTCACTGTGCATAATCGAGGCGGCGAGGAGTACGGTTGGTGGCTAGCTGAGATCGAAAAAGCCAAGCATTTCGACTGGACGCCATACGTCGCCAATCCCGAGGATGAGAAAGACACTTCCGTCGGTGACGATTGGACGATAGACGAGCTACGCGCCTCGGTGGCGGCGTACCTTGAGATGCAGCAGTGCGTCCGTGAAGGCATCGAGTTCACCAAGACCAGTTTCTATGCAGCGCTATCCGAGCGATTCGGCCGCTCGGCCAAAGCCTTCGAGTACCGGATGCGGAACATCTCTTATGTCTTGTCGCTCCTGGGGCGGGACTGGTTGGATGGGCTGTACCCAGCGACGAACGTGGGGGGCAACATCGCTGCGCAGATCGAGGCGCTGATCGCCGAGGCGGAAGAGAAGCCGCTGCGTCCTGTCGTGGAATTCGAGATTACCGTTCGAGAGAGCCTCAAGAAGAAGTCGTTGCCGCAACCCAAAGGCAATGCTTCGCCAACCACGTCGACATCGACGATCACGCAGTACCAGCGCGATCCCTTGGTCAAAGCCTGGGTGCTGAAAGAGGCGAACGGTACCTGCGAGCGCTGTGCGCAGCCCGCGCCGTTCAAAACTGTCGAGGGCGATCCGTTCCTAGAGGTCCACCACGTTCGAAAACTTGCCGACAAAGGTTCCGATTCGGTGACCAACGCGGTAGCGATCTGCCCCAACTGCCACCGCGAACTCCATTATGGGCAAGACGCCAAGCGCCTGATCGATGAGTTGTACCAGAACGTCACGCGCCTGATCCGGGAATGAACGCTGGTGCCGGGTTGAGTTCCGCCGACTTGGAACTAGCCTCAAGGAGGGGCCAAGGCCACGCCTGATTTTGGCCTGCCTTGGCCGGACGACATCACCCGCAGGCAGTCGGACAGGCACTCCCTTCCGGATCGTTGCACACACCGAGCCCGACGCAACGATCGAGGAGGTGCAGCATGTTCCACGGTGACCTGGATGTGGCATCCGCAAAAGTCCTGCGTGAGCTGCAGGATCGAATCAAGGCGCTGAACCTGCCGTCATCGGAACTGGACGAATCGATACTGGTGGCGTCGTGGAATATCCGCGCCTTTGGCCAGGGCAAGCGCACACCGCTGGCACTGCACCTGATCGCGGAAATCATCGGCCAGTTCGACCTCGTATCGGTCGTCGAACTACGCGAGAATCTCGGCGATCTCTCGACCGTGTTGAAGTACCTCGGCCCGTACTGGAGCGTTGTCTATTCGGACGTCACCGAAGACTACGGCGGCAACTGGGAGCGTCTGGCATTCGTCTACGACAAGCGCGCGGTGCAGTTTTCCGGGCTCGCCGGTTCGGGTATTCCGCCGCGCAAACGGGTGGGGGAGGAGTACATCGGCGCGGAGTCGTTCTGGCGCCCGCCGTATTCCGCCGCCTTCTGCTCGGGCAGCTTCGATTTCGTCGCCATCGCCGCGCACCTGCGCTGGGGCGACAGCCAGACCGCGCGGCTGGATGAGATTCGCCGCTTCGCCGAATGGGTGGACTTCAAGATGCGCCGCAACAAGACGGTCGATACCGACATCATCGTCTTCGGCGACTTCAATACCGAAACCCCGGAGATGCACGCCGCGTTGTTGTCGAAAGGTTTCAAGATGCCGACAGCGCTGGTGGACATCAAGACCACCCTGGCCCAGCAACAGCATTACGACCACATCCTGCACAACCCCGAGTTTCTCAAGTCGTTCACCAATGAAGGCGGTGTCTGCAAGTTGTTCTCGGAAGACGACGCACACTGGTTCGGCGTGAGCAGGGCAAACCTGTCGTTCCAGCTTTCTGACCACTTCCCGATCTGGGCGAAAGTAATGGTCGATACCGATGCGGAGAAACTCGACCAACTGATTCGCGGCAACTGAGCGGCCATTGCGCTGCCTCATCGTGCGAACGTCGACTATCGACAATCTACGATGGCCGTCGCAGTACCCGGTTGGCTTTAATTGCACGCCCTTGCGGGCTGGATAAAAGGGCCGATCCAGACGGACTCCCACCGACTCTGGTTTTCATTGGCCTGGCTATCGGCTGATACGACGCTCATTCCCTTCGCGTCTATCCAACCTGTTCATTTCAAGTTTGTGCTCGTGGCAGCGATTGCCTCGGGTAAGGAGTTTTCATGCGTTTTGCAAAAGTGGTTTCCGCAGTGTTTCTGTTGTCCGGTTCGATGCTGGCAATGGCCGATGACCGTGGCATCTACATCGGCGGCGGCGTCACTCGTTCGGAAATCGACGAGGCCCGTTTCGATGACAAGGACGACAGCTACAAGTTTTATGCGGGCTATCGCGTGAACAATTACCTGGCATTCGAAGGCGCGCTGGTCGATTTCGGCGACATGCGCGACGGCAAGGAGCGTTTCGACGGCCAGTCGGTCCAGGCCAACATGCGCCTGGGCTTCCCCATCGGCCAGCGCATCCGTCTGTTCGGCACCGCTGGCGTGCACGCCTGGCACGCCGATGATGACGTGGCGGGCAAGTCCGACGACATGGACGGCCTGTATGGCTATGGCGCGGAAATGGACGTGCTCGGCGGTCTGGGCCTGCGCCTGGAGCAGGAAACCCTCGAGGTCGGCGATGTCGACCTGGATCAGACCTCGCTGTCCGCCTACTGGCGCTTCTGATCCACTACGAAGAAGGGCGCCGCAAATGGCGCCCTCTGCCTTCCAACGCGTCGGCGTAATGCTCAGGGTGATGCGCCAGAGGTCGCGCAGGCCTCAAGCAGCAACTGGTACAGGCGGATCACGAAACCATATTCATAGGCGTGCCGGGGCAGGCCGCTGGCAATGGCGGTGCGCCCGTGCACCAGCGCCGCCCACGGAGCCACTGTGTAGCGTGTGGAGACGCTGCGCTCTGCCGCCAGCATGCCCTTGCGTAGCGCCTCGACATGCTTGCCTTGCCTCTCCAGCAGCGGAATGGCGCGGCAATAGGGCGTTGCGGCAACTTCCCTGGGCGTCACTCGGGGTGTCATCCGAGCCTGCCAGAAGGCTTGGGTGACGTGCTCGCGCAACTCATCCCAGTCCGCTTCCGTCCCCGCCATGAACGCTTGCCCGCGCAAGCGAGCGATGCCTGCCAGGGCTGCCTCGTAATGCAGCAACGCGGAATCGTCCGGTAGCGTCATCGCGCAAGCCCCGCGCTTTTGCGGGAGTGTTGGTCCAGCGCCAGCTCGAACAACTGGCGAGACTCGCTCAGCAGCGGTGCCAGCGCCGACGCCAGCCGCGCCACTTCGTCCACCAGAGCGCAGTCGGGCTTGCTCTCCAGCAGGCGCAGCAGGTCCTCCACGGCGTTGAGTCGCCGTGCGGCGGTGTCGTACAGATGGTCTACGGAGGCTTGCGGGTTCACCAGCAGCACATCGTCGTGGGGCTGGGCGATCAGGGGGATCGGGTGACGTTCAGCCATGCTGCACCTCCGGGCGGAGAGAGAGGGAACGGTGGTGCGCGGGGGTGAAAGGGGGATAGTGCATTTTCCGTTGCTCCTTGAACCTTTGTAAGGAGCCGCCACCATCCTGTTGCGATTCAGAGAGGGAGGCGGGCCGCACGAGGGTCGCAATCCGGAGGTTCAAGGAAATCCGGCTAGGCCGAAGCCCACCTCGCGCGGCCGCCATAGATGCACGAAGCACTGACGACATGAGGGCGCCAATGCTTGCGCACTGGCGTCTACGCGCCTGAACCGATCCGGGTTGCGACACCCGACCACGGGATTGACCGCGGCGAACGGAATCTACCGGCAGCGCTCGTAGGCCCACAATGATAAATGACGGTAGGAAAATTCGCTTTCTGCTTGCGGTGTAGAAGGCTGCGCAATTGGGGAGCCGACATGAGGTTTGCCATACCTCCTGCAGGCAGTTGAGCGGTTATTGCCCGTTGCCTGGTCACCGGGCAGCGCACGCTTCGCGGTTTGGCTTGCAGCTTTGCGGCGAGGGAGGGCGGCTCCAGCGGTTGTCGGGTCTGTCGTGCGGCGTTTATTTTAATTTACGGCTGTTGTGTATTCTGATCGGTCGTGCCAGTGTGTGCGCCCTGGCGGCTCCTTTCGCCACCGATGCCATGCGTTGCGTATCCGGTTTGTCCGCCGGGCGCTGATCGGTGCCGCTGGCCGACGGTACACTCACTCCCGTCGCGTAACAGAAGTACAAGAGAATCGAGATGAACACGCATTTTCCGACTTGCGCCGTCTGGGTCCGTCGCGACGCAGACCTGCCCCTTCCCACCAACCTCCAGCCGACGGTGAAAGCATGATCGAGGTAACCGAAGTTTCCATTGCGCAGCTGCGTGAAGCCCTGGAGTCGGGCCGCACCACCGCGGTCGAGCTGGTCACCGCCTATCTCGCGCGCATCGACGCCTACGATGGCCCGGAAACGGCCACTCGTCTCAACTCGGTCGTGGTGCGCAACCCCGAGGCACTTAAGGAAGCCGAGGCTTCCGATGCCCGCCGTGCCCGTGGCGAAACCCTCAGCCCGCTGGACGGCATTCCCTACACCGCCAAGGACAGCTACCTGGTGAAGGGGCTCACCGCCGCTTCCGGCAGCCCGGCCTTCAAGGACCTTGTCGCCTATCGCGATGCGTTCACCATCGAGCGCCTGCGCGCTGCCGGTGCGATCTGCCTGGGCAAGACCAACATGCCGCCGATGGCCAACGGCGGCATGCAGCGCGGCGTCTATGGCCGTGCCGAAAGCCCGTATAACGCCGGTTACCTCACCGCGCCGTTCGCCTCCGGCTCCTCCAACGGTGCCGGCACCGCCACCGCCGCCAGCTTCTCCGCCTTCGGCCTGGCCGAGGAAACCTGGTCGAGTGGCCGCGGCCCTGCATCGAACAACGGCCTGTGCGCCTATACCCCGTCGCGCGGTGTGATTTCGGTGCGCGGCAACTGGCCGCTGACGCCAACGATGGACGTGGTGGTGCCTTACGCGCGCACCATGGCCGATCTGCTCGAAGTGCTGGATGTCGTGGTGGCCGAAGACCCGGACAAGCGCGGCGACCTGTGGCGCCTGCAACCGTGGGTACCGATCCCGACCGTCGCCGCCGTGCGCCCGGCCTCGTACCTGGACCTCGCAGTCAAGGCCGAAGCCCTCAAGGGCAAGCGCCTGGGCGTGCCGCGCATGTTCATCAACAAGGACGAAGAGGCCGGCACCAGCGAGAAGCCCGGCATCGGCGGCCCCACCGGCCAGCGCATCAACACGCGCCCGTCGGTGATTGCACTGTGGGAAGAGGCGCGCAAGGCGCTGGAAGCGGCTGGCGCGGAAGTGATTGAGGTCGACTTCCCGCTGGTTTCCAACTGCGAGGGCGACCGCCCTGGCGCGCCCACGGTGTTCAACCGCGGCATCGTTTCCGAGCAGTTCCTGCATGACGAGTTGTGGGAGCTGTCTGGCTGGGGCTTCGACGACTTCCTGCGCGCCAACGGCGATCCCAAGCTGAACAAGCTGGCCGACGTCGACGGCCCGCAGATTTTCCCTCATGACCCCGGCACCCTGCCGAACCGCGAGGGCGACCTCTGCGCCGGCATGGACGAGTACGTGAACATGGCCCAGCGCGGCCTGAAGACCTGGGACCAGATCGAAAGCCTGCCCGACGGCCTGCGCGGCCTGGAAGAAACCCGTCGCATCGACCTGGAAGAGTGGATGGATCGCCTGCATCTGGACGCGGTGCTGTTCCCGACCGTGGCCGATGTCGCCCCGGCCGATGCGGATGTGAACCCGGAGTCCGCGGACATCGCCTGGAGCAATGGCGTCTGGGTCGCCAACGGCAACCTCGCCATTCGCCACCTGGGCGTGCCCACTGTCACCGTACCGATGGGGGTGATGGCCGACATCGGCATGCCGGTCGGCCTGACCTTCGCCGGTCGCGCCTACAGCGATAACGCGCTGCTGCGCTTCGCCGCAGCCTTCGAGTCCACTGGCTCGAAGCGCATGGTTCCGCCGCGTACTCCGCCGCTGGCCTGACACCCGAAGGGCGCGAGCGGGGCCGCAATGGCCCCGTTTCCGCCGCTTCGGCTATCTGCGCTCGAACGGCGCAATCAGCGATGACTCGATCACGGCGCCCGGCATCATTGCGCCGAGCCCTTCGATCAGCCGCTCGCCAGCTTCCTGCAATGCCTCGAGGGGCATCTCCGGCAGGCTCTCCAGAATGAACCACATCTGCCTTGCGTCCGCGTCCAGACGGGTGCGAATGCCTTGCCGCCAGTTCCAGCGCCGGCAGGTAACGCCGGCATCGTCACGCCAGACCACCTCGCCAGCCTCCGGCGCATCGTCGAACGGTTCGCCGTCCTTGATGGTGTCGAACCGCTCGCTGCCGTCGGCGATCACCAGTCTGGGCATGCCGACATAGGCCGCGAAATTCTCCCCGCCCACCGGAATCGCATAGCGAAGGCTGATCGCGTTGTAGAGGTCGACCACCGGGTTGATGCTCGGCAACTCGCCGTCGCGCAGCACACGCTTGCGCAGCGCCTCGGCCGAGCAGGGCGTGCGCTGCGGCTTGGCGCCGAAGCGGCGGAAGGTTTCGGCCCAGGCCGCCAGATGGGCCGCCGCCCACGGTGGGCTTTGCGTATCGAGCGAGCGGCAGGCATCCCGCAGGGCCTGCTCGGCAACACCTGGGTCGATTAGCGGAGCGGCCTCGACCGAGATGCTCAGCGCCCGGAAGCCGGGGGCCAGGGTGGCGATGGCGGGGTCGATCCGGGGAATGACGGACAGCATCTGAGAAGCTTCCTCCTGTATGTGCAAGGGCGGTTCAGCGACGAACCAGGTTTCGCGCGTTGTAGTGCCCCCAGGCCACGAGAGCACCTGAAGGCTAGTGAAGAGCCGCTGTATCGTGGGATGACGTCGGCGACGCAAGGTGACGAACAAGTGTCCGCCGACGTATTTCTACCTGGAGGGCGTCATCAGCTCCAATGAATTCGCCTAATGCAAAATAAGGAAATCTGATTTCAGATGCCGTACCGTGCCGGCCCGGCAGCTCAGCCCGGCTGCCGATGGTTTGCCGGTAAGGCGGACGCCAGCCGCTAGCCAACTGCGTACAGCTTTCCGAAAATCGCCCCAGACTGCTTCTGCAGCGATACCACCACGCCCCTTGTAGCGGCTGCTCCGCAGCGTGCTGTCCGGGACCGCCGCTATGCGGAGCCTCCTTCGCGTCAATCACGGCGGCAGCGTTACCTCCGAAATTGCGCGTTCGACTACCACAGCACCGCTGTTCCATCACTCCAGGAACAAAACCGACCTGAAGGTCCATCGGGTCTCCAGGGCCAACACATGGGTTGTCTTCAGGCGCTCAGTAGTGAAATGACCCGTTTGGCAGTGACCTTGGCTGACTGAGGGTTCTGCCCTGTCACCAGGCGGCCATCCACCACAGCCTTCGGAGTAAAGGGAACCAGCGCCTTTTCGAACCGTGCGCCACGTCGCTTCATCTCTTCCTCGGCGTTGTAGGGCACCTGTTTGGCCACGCCCGCCAGGATCTCTTCCATCCAGGTAAAGCCGGTCACGCGTCGCCCTGCGACGAGCAGCGAGCCGTCGGAGAGCCGAGCGTTCAAAAGGCCGCAGTAGCCATGGCACACGGAGGCAACGATGCCGCCGTGCTCATAGACCTCGCGGGCGAGTCGCTGCAGCCCTTCGTCATCCGGATAGTCGTACATCACGGCGTGACCGCCCGTGAAGTACATCGCATCGAAATCCTTGCCGTGTAACTCACCCGGTGAGGCGGTGTGCGAAAGCAACGCCATGCTGGCGGGATCAGCCAACCAGCGTTTAGCGGAGGCATCGGCGTTCGGCCATTTGAGTGAGCGTGGCTCCAGAGGTATTGCTCCACCCTTGGGACTCACCAACCGCTGCTCGTAGCCCTGGGCAGCGAAGAGGTCGTAAGCGTGGGAGAGCTCCGACAGCCATAAGCCGGTTGGCTCGTCGGGATTGTCGAAGTGAGCCACGTTGGAGACGACATGGAGAATGCGACGGGGCATGATGGTCTACCTTTCAAACGGATTCGGTCTGGATTCTGCAAAGAGCTGCTCGAGCCCTTGGCGATAAGCAGTCACCTTGAACTTCGGGAAACGCCGCTTGAATTTCGCCGAGTCGAACAGGTTGTCGCGCTCATAGCGCGGCAGCAGCTCTCGAAGCTCGCGGACCGGCCCGGAAAGCAGGCCAGCGGCTATCAAAGTCCACTTGCCGAGAACTCGGTAAGAGGGCTCACGGCCCACCAGTCCGGATGCCACCGCCACGATCTGTCGGTAGGTGAGGCGATCATCGTCGCAGGGCAAATGCCAGGTTTGCCCGAACGTGTCCGCTGCGTTACCTAAGGCCGCCAGCGCGCGGCTCGCGTCGGGAGTCCAGATGAGCGTGCGCCTGGTGTCGTCGCGTACCGGCACTCGCGGTGTCTGACCCGACTTGATCCTGTCGATGACCAACGTATTGGTAATGCTCTGCGTCTTGTCAGGACCGTAGAACTCGGGGGCTCGTCCGATAACGACGGGGATTTCTCCCCGTGCCATCTCCTGCAGGACCATCGACGCCATCGACGCCATCGCGGCGCGCACCTTGCCTTTGCGGCCTACGGGTTCGAATACGGATGCCTCGGTCAGTACACGGCCATCCTGCGGGTACATGTAGGTGTTGTCGAAATAGACGAATTTGGCCTTTGCCGCTCGAGTCGCATCCAGCGCGTTCTTGAGCATCGCTGGAAACCGCTCTTCCCACAGCCGCGTATCCGGCGGCAGCCCCGCAGTGAAGTAGACGATGCTGCTACCCTCTACCGCCCTGGCGGCCTGACCGGCATCAAGCAGGTCGGCCGGCACCAGGGCGTCGGAGTCGTTGACCTTCTCAGGTCGGCGGCTCACAAGTCGCAGATCTGTCGTATAGGCGCGGCTCAACTCTCGCGCCAACTCCACCGCAATCTGGCCGGTGGCGCCCAAAATGGTCTGCATGCGATTTCCTCGCTTGGCCTTGGGAATCCGCAACACTCAATCGCGCGACAGCATCGTCTGCAGCGGTGCCGGTGCATACAACGCACTCTGGAACTGCGGCACATACTCGTACTTCAGCATCGAACCCAATTTCAGCGACTTGATGTAGGTCGACAGGCTGCCGTCGCTCAGGCTCAGTTTGACGGCATCCGAACGGGTCGTAGAGGCATGACGTTGCTGTCGAGAGACCGCATAGCCGTAGTTGAGCTCGGCCTTGTGATCGAGATTGGTGAAACTGTTGGTGACCAGTTCGACGTCCTGCGACAGGTCAGCAAGTCTTGCTGTTTCCAGGGTCACGTCGACCTTGCCGGTCTGGCTGTCGCTGATGCTCACCAGCACCGATTTGTCAGTCTCACGATAGTCGATAGGTGCCAGCCATTTGGGCAGGTTATAGCCGACCACGCCGCGAACTCTGGCCAACTCGGTGTTGACCGGCAGCTTCAGCACGTATCCCCACAGGTCCTTGCCCATCGACTGGCTGACCAGGCTGATGGGCCCCAGGTTGCTGCGGCCTGGCTTGTTGGTGACGATGGACAAGGCAATTTCGTTGTAACTGTCGTTGTCGCAGTAGTGATAGGCATAGGCAGTCAGGGCGACTAGACCTCGGCCAGGCCAGATCTGAAGTGGCTGCACCTGCTCCAGGACCTTGGCTGGCATCAGGCCCCGGAGCCTGTCCAGATCGGCTGTGAAGACCACGGTGATCCGGCTGTTGTTGTAATAGAAATTCGGGGAATAGGATTCAAAGCCCATGTCGACCTTGGTCTTTGTCAGGGTCTTGAACCAGCTCAGGTCGATGTCCTGGGCTTCCCGGGCAATCACCGAGAGTGGCGGATTGGAGTGGTAGCGATCGTACAATCCGCCTTTCACGACAGGGATGACTTGCCCGGCAATCGTCGTGGTGGCCTGGGCGGCCGCTGGATCGGTTGGCTGTGAAGCCCAGGAAGGCACAGCTATGGCTGCGTGAAGAAGGCCACAAGCAAGGGCAAGTGAAACAGGTTTCATATCGAAGGTCTCCGCGTCTCGGGCTGGCTCCGCCATAGGAGGCAGCATCTGTGCACCGACTCAACTGGCGGTGTCTGTGCGGAACCCTAAGATTAAAGTTAGCTTTAAGGTCAAGGAGCCCTGAGAGTTATTCGCGGCGCAATGAGTGGGGATAAGAGCGATGAATGATGTTCGCTCGGCTTGTTGGCGGGGGCGAAGCAACGCTGCTCAGGGGCGGCCCAATAGCCCAGAAGTGCAGCGTCTGCCTTGTGTCGTTCTCTGCCGGTCATGACCACTCAGTGGGTCAGATCCGATGCAAATGCTTGGTCAAGTGGAATGCAATCAGTTGGTCAAGCAAGTGCGATTGCGCTGCCAATTCTCTTCGGGCCGAGTATCGCGGGCCTGGTTGGGTTTCGGGCAAAAAAATCCCCCGTGCGCTGTTGCGGTTGGGGGATACAAGACCCGCGCAGGGATGCACGGGCGAGGTAGACGATCCGGCTTTCGCAGGAGCGGGCCTTGCCCGCGAGCAGGCTCGCTCCTGTAAAAGGTGGCATTGCCTGCGCAGGAGGGTTCCATCCGCGATCAATGCCGGGGGAATTACAGTCGGATCAGCACCGATTTGAGTTCGGTGTAGTGCTCGATGGCGGCGGCGCCCATCTCGCGGCCTACGCCCGACATCTTGAAGCCACCGAATGGCAGCGCGGGGTCCAGGGCGCTGTGGCAGTTGACCCAGACCGAGCCGGACTTGATGCGCGGCACCATGCGGTGAACGGCGCAGAGGTCGTTGGACCAGATGCTCGCGCCCAGGCCGTAGGGGCTGTCGTTGGCCATGCGCAGGGCGTCGTCGATGTCGTCGAAGGGCATGGCGACGAGTACCGGGCCGAAGATTTCTTCCTGCACCAGCGGGTTCTTCTGGTCGACGTCGACGATCACCGTCGGCTTGACGAAGTAGCCGGGGCCGAACTGTTCGCCGCCGCAAGCGATGGTGGCGCCCTTGTCGCGGCCCAGTTCGATGTAGTCGTACACGCGCTTCTGCTGCTTGGCGGAAATCAGCGGGCCCATGTCGACGCTTGGGTCGAGACCGTTGCCCAGTTTCATGCCGTTGGCGATGCCGGCGATATCGGCCACTACGTTGTCGAAGTGTTTGCGCTGAACGTAGAGACGCGAGCCGGCGCAGCACACTTGGCCCTGGTTGAAGAAGATCGCCTGGGCGGCGCCGGCGGCGGCGGTGGCGAGGTCGGCGTCGGCCATCACGATGGTCGGTGACTTGCCGCCCAGCTCGAGGGTTACGCGGGTCATGTTGTCCATCGCCGCCTTGCCGATTTCCTTGCCCACGGGGGTGGAGCCGGTGAAGGTGAGCTTGTCCACCAGCGGGTGGTGGGAGAGGGCGGCGCCAGCGGTGATGCCGGTGCCGGTGACGACGTTGAACACGCCGGCCGGGTAGCCGGCTTCCAGCACCAGTTCGGCGAGCTTGAGGGCGGACAGCGGGGTTTCGTCGGCGGGCTTTAATACCACGCTGCAGCCGGTGGCCAGCGCCGGGCCGAGTTTCCAGCAGGCGAGCAGCAGGGGGAAGTTCCAGGCGACGATGGCGCCGACCACGCCGACGGCCTCGCGGCGGATGTAGCCGTGGAAGTCGCCTTCGGGCATCAGGGGCATGGAGACGTCGACGGTGGTGCCTTCGATCTTGGTGGCGTAGCCGGCCATGTAGCGCAGGAAGTCGATGGCCAGTTGCACGTCCATCACGCGGGCGACGGCGGCGCTTTTGCCGTTGTTCAGGCATTCCAGCTCTGCCAGCAGGTCGCCGTCGCGTTCCATCAGGTCGGCCAGTTTCCACAGCAGGTTCTGCCGTTCGCGCGGGCGCATGCGGCTCCAGGGGGAGTCGTCGAATGCCTGGCGGGCCGCGCGCACGGCGCGGTCGACATCGGCGGCGGTGCTGGCCGGTACCTGGCACAGCACTTCGCCGCTGGCCGGGTTGCGCAGGTCCATCAGCGCGCCATCGCTGGCGGAGGTCCAGTCGGCGCCGATGAGCATCTTCGGTGCGCGCTGCAGGAAGGCGCGTGATTCTGGCTTGATGGGCAGGGAAGCGAGCATTGCGGTTGCCTCTTGTTGTCTGTTCACGGAACGTTGAGGCGGAATATCGCAACGGCTGTGCCAATGCTGGTTGGTTCGTTCAATTATTTGAATTTAAAGGGATTTATTCGGTATTCGGTAGTGAGATGAAGAAGCCGCTGTCGCAATGTGCGACAGCGGCTGAGACGACCGCCAGCGGGATGAGCCTGGCCATCCCGCCATGCGGCCTCAGGTGTGGGTGATATCCCGGTCCTTGGTTTCCGGCAGGAAGAAGATGCCGAGGATGGCGGTCATCACCGCGATGACGATGGGGTACCAGAGGCCGTAGTAGATGTCGCCGGTGGCCGCGACCATTGCGAAGGCTACGGTGGGCAGGAAGCCGCCGAACCAGCCGTTGCCGATGTGGTAGGGCAGCGACATGGAGGTATAGCGGATGCGCGCCGGGAACAGCTCCACCAGCCAGGCGGCGATCGGGCCGTAGACCATCGTTACGTAGATCACGAGGATGGTCAGCAGCACCAGCATCATCAGGTGGTTGATCTTCGCGGGGTCGGCCTTCTCGGGGTAGCCGGCGTCCTTGAGCGCGCTGCTCATCTGCGCGGTGAAGGCGTCGGACTGTGCCTTGAACTCTGCGGCTGCCATGCCACTGCCTTCGAAGCTGGCGATGACCTTGTCGCCGATGTGTATCTGGGCGACTGCGCCGGTCTCGGCCTTGATGTTTTCGTAGGGAATGGCCTTCTTCGCCAGCAGGCTCTTGGCCATGTCGCAGGAGCTGATGAATTTCGCCTTGCCGACCGGATCGAACTGGAAGGAGCAGGCGGCGGGATCGGCCACGACGGTGACCGGGTTCTTCTCTTGGGCGGCGAAGACGTCGGGATTACCGAACTGGGTCAGCCCGTGGAAGATCGGGAAGTAGGTGAGCGCGGCGAGGATGCAGCCGGTCATGATGATCTTCTTGCGGCCGATCCGGTCGGAGAGGCTGCCGAAGAACACGAAGAACGGCGTGCCCAGCAGCAGCGAGCCGGCGATCAGCAGGTTGGCGGTCTGCGCGTCGATCTTGAGCGTCTGCAACAGGAAGAACAGCGCGTAGAACTGCCCGGTGTACCAGACCACGGCCTGGCCGGCGGTGCCGCCGAGCAGCGACATGATCACCACCTTGAGATTTTCCCAGCGGCCGAAGGATTCGGTCAGCGGCGCCTTGGATGCCTTGCCCTCGGCTTTCATCTTCTGGAACACCGGCGACTCGGAGAGTTGCAGGCGGATGTAGACGGAGATGATCAGCAGCAGGATCGACAGCAGGAAGGGAACCCGCCAGCCCCAGGCTTCGAACGCTTCGGTGCCCAGCACGGTGCGGCAGGCCATGATCACCAGCAGCGAGAGGAACAGGCCCAGCGTTGCGGTGGTCTGGATCCACGAGGTGAAGAAGCCACGCTTGCCCTTGGGCGCATGTTCCGCCACGTAGGTCGCCGCGCCGCCGTATTCGCCCCCCAGGGCCAGGCCCTGTAGCAGGCGCAGGGTGACGAGGATAATCGGCGCCGCGACGCCGATGGTGGCGTAGGCCGGCAGCAGGCCGACGACGGCGGTGGATACGCCCATGATGACGATGGTGATGAGGAAGGTGTGCTTGCGTCCGATCATGTCGCCCAGCCGCCCGAACACGATGGCGCCGAATGGCCGCACCGCGAAGCCGGCAGCGAAGGCCAGCAGGGCGAAGATGAAGGCGGTGGTGTCGTTGACTCCGGCGAAGAAGTGCTTGGCGATGATCGCTGCGAGGGAGCCGTAGAGGTAGAAGTCGTACCACTCGAATACGGTGCCGAGGGAGGAGGCAAAGATGACCTTGCGCTCCTCCTTGGTCACGCCGGTGGAAGGCGCATTGCCCGCGGACGGGCTGTATGTCTGTGCCATGTTCGTCTCCGTCTTGTTCTTGTGATGGGCCGGAGTCCCTCAATACCGTTACCGCACTCGAGCCCAGGGCTGATGTCAGGTCATACGGATTGCTGATGCGTGAAAACAGGCAGGCCTGCATCGCTGCAAGGTCATCGGAAAGCATAATCGCCATGCCGCAGATATCCACCCGCAAGCCCGCGTGGGCCGTGGGTTGGCGCGCATGGTGCGGGCGTTCTGGACATGCCCGGCGGCGCGAGGTGTCTGGCCGGCGCCTTGTTATGTGGCGTTCCGCGATGCGAATTCTGCGCAATTAGACCATCGTATAAGTCTGGCTGGGCTGTCTCAGCCTGATACAGCCGTCGCGTATTGCCACGCCCGGTAATCCGCTCGATTCGCCCAATCGTTTGTTTCCCAAGGAGTTTTGCCCCTGGCACGCAATGTGAGAGGAGCAGGGCTCGTTCCGTATGGGGTGCCAGGCGCCGTTAAAGGAAGGGAGGCTAGCTTGAAGAGGATGTCGTCGTGGATTCCGGGATTGGGCGCTGCCGCGGTGGCTTGCGCCCTGGTGTGGTGGCTGCCGTCGCTGGGTAACGGCCTATTGTGGCTGGTGGCCGCGAGCATCGTCGCGGGGGCGCTGTGGCCGGAGCTGCGGCGGCGGTGCTGGCCCGTGGCGCTGGGCGTGTTGGTTGGCGCCTGCCTGGCGCTGGTGCTGCACCTGCTGACGGATCATTTCCAGCTCCGCTACGCCTGGCTCTACAGCAGTGCGGCGTTGCCCGACTATCTGAAGATGTCCAATCTCTGGGGCGGCGACGAAGGCACTGTGCTGTTGCTGGCGACATTCTGCATGGCCATCGCCCAGCGTTCCGCCGGGCTGCCCGGCTGGGCGGGTCATGGCACGGCGCTGATCGCCGCGTGGTACGCGGCGACCACCGCCTGGCTCGGGCCGTTCAGTGCGACTCCGGCGGACTGGCTGGCTGCCCAGCCGAGCCAGGGTATGAATGCGCATCTGCAGACGTTCTGGATGTCGCTGCATGCGCCGCTGATTCTCTGCGCCTACGCCTGGGTGCTGGCGCCGGCGGGTGCGGCGCTGGCTGCGCTGGGGCAGGGCGGCAGCGCCTATGCCTGGGTGATGCCGCGCTATAGCCGCCGCGCCTGGCTGATTCTCAGCGCTGGCATCGGCGTGGGCATGGTCTGGGCGATGGAGGATTTCACCTACGGCCAGCTCTGGCACTGGGACCCGGTGCAGACCTCGGCCTTCATTATCTGGGCGCTGCTCGGCGCGGTGCTGCATGGCGCCCGACGCTGGCGCGCGGATGGCCCGCATGGGCGCCTGCTGCCGTTGCTCAGTCTTTTGGCGGCGGCGATGGCCTGCGGCGCGATGGCGGTGACCCGCAGCACGGTGCTGGCGAGCTCGCATCGCTACATCGGGACGACATCCTGGCTGGCCCACCTGGCGCTGGCCGCCGTGTTGCTGGCGCTGGCCGTCGCCTATCTGTTCGCCGGGCGACGGCACGAGCGCCGTGGCCGCCGCGGCACCACCGACTGGACACTGGACGTGGCGATCTATCTGTTCGCCGGTGTCGCCGTGCTGGCGCTGGCCGCGTTGCTGCAGGCGCATCTTTATGAGTGGCTGGGCATGGAGCGGCCAGGTGAACTGAAGCCATTCTTCGAGACGCTCACCGCCTGGGCGACCACCGATGAGATGAACAGCCTGCGCCGCGCCTTCGATCAGTGGGACGTGAACGGCTACGGCCTGGCGCGCTGGCTGCTGCCGCTGCTGGCCGGCCTCGGCCTGGTTGGCGGCTACAGCTTCCTGCGCCGCTGCGGCCGGCCACGCCTGGCCCTGGCGGCGACGCTGGCGATGGCGCTGCTGATGGGGTCGGTCGCCTGGCGCGGTGGCTGGCTGAGCGATGGCTACAGCGGCGAGGGCATGCTTTCGCAGAATGTCGTGGCGGTTCTGCCGTGGCTGGATGCGGCGCTGCTGGGTGGTCTGTTCCTGATGTTCTGCTGCGTGTTCTGGGGCGTACTGGGCCTGTGGCGCAGCCGGCGCCTGGGCAACCTGCGCTACAGCGGCGGGCTGGCGCTGGTGCACGGCGGTGCGGTGGTGGCGCTGGTGGGCGGGTTGGCGGCTACCGCGCTGAACACCTACCAGCAGGTGACCATCGCGCCGGGCACCTCGTTCGAGCAATGGCATCCGGTGATCGGCGGCATGCAGTTGCGCGTGCTGCCAGACACCAGCCGCCCGGACTTCTCCGGCTACCACGCGCTGGCGCGGGTGGAGTTGCGCGATGGCGACCGGCAGCTCGCCGGTCACGCTCTGTTCCAGGACAGCCGAGGCCAGCCGCCGGCCTACCAGGGGCCGGTGCGGCAGCTCTGCGAGATTCTCGACTACCACTACGCGCGCTTCGCCTCCGACCGTGGCTATGTGCTGCATCCGTTCATCGTGCGCGGCCTGGGCAGCGACCTGCAGGTATGGGTGCCAGCCTCGCCACGCCTGCTCAATCGCAGTGGCGAGGAGATCGAGAGCGTGGTGGTGATCCGGCGCTTCCCATTCCTCTCGCTGGTCTGGATCGGTCTGCTGGCGATGCTGCTCGGCGCCCTGGTGCTGCCTGCGGGCGGCGCTTTGCGCCAGCGCGGCCATACTGCCTTGCAGGGCGTCGCAGGGGCGGTGTCTCAGAGTTAGACAGCAATCGCGAAATTAGACGTATCGAGCCTCGGCAGGCTTGCCGGAGGCGCCGGCGAATCCCGCCGCAAGCCCGATGTGGCGGGGTTTTCCCAGTAGTGGCATACAACCTGCTATCTCGCAGGTAGAGCTAGACGGAATCGCTCTTAGCCCATCGGTGGGCACAAGAATTTCAACAAGAATACCGAGGAGGCCTGATCTTGAAGATGACTCGACTTCGGCACTATCTGGGCGCCGGAACCCTCGCCGCGCTGGCCCTTGCGTTGCACCAGCCGGCGCAGGCGGCGGAGGATGGGCAAACCATCATCAACGCCAAATGCCAGGCGTGCCACACCCCTGAGGGCAACAATTCCCTGAGCCGCATCAGCCACCAGCGCAAGACGCCGGAAGGCTGGCTGATGAGCATTGCGCGCATGCAGGTGATGTACGGCCTGAAGATCACCGACGAGGAGCGCCGCTCGGTGGTCAAGTTCCTCGCCGACAAGCAGGGCCTGGCGCCCAGCGAGACCGACGGCGTGCGCTACGCACTGGAGCGCCGGCTGAATACGGTCGAGCACTTCGATACCAACTTCGAGCAGATGTGCGCCCGCTGTCACTCGGCTGCGCGCATCGCCCTGCAACGGCGCCCGGCGGCGGAGTGGGAGAAACTGGTGAACTTCCATCTGGGCCGCTGGCCGTCGCTGGAATACCAGGCGCTGTCCCGCGACCGCGACTGGTTCGACCTGGCCAGGAAGGAGATGGTCCCGGAGCTGGCCAAGCGCTTCCCGCTGGATAACCAGGCGTGGAGCGACTGGAAGAAAGACCGTCCGAAGGCCGAGTCGCTGGCCGGGGAGTGGAGCTTCGCCGGGCACATGCCGGGCCGTGGCGATATCTCCGGTGTGATGAGCGTGGCCAGCAAGGGCGGCGATCAGTTCAAAGTCGCCGTGAAGGGCAAGTTCGCCGACGGCGAAGCGTTCGATGGCGAAGGCAGTGCGGTGCTGTACAACGGCTACGAGTGGCGCGGCAACGTCGCCATCGGCGATACCACCATGCGTCAGGTGTTCGCCGCACTGAACGGTCGGATGCAGGGCCGCATGTTCGACAAGAGCCATGACGAGCGCGGGCTGGATTTCGTTGCCGCACAGCAGGGCAGTTCCCGTGTGCTGGGCGTGCAGCCGGCGTATCTGAAGGCGGGCGGCGAGGCGGAGGTCAGCGTGATCGGCAGTGGTCTTTCCGGTACGCCGTCGTTCGGTCCCGGAGTCGAGGTGCTGTCGGTGGTCGCGCAGTCGCCGGAGCGTGTGACGGTGAAGGTCAAGGCCAGCGATTCCGCCGCAGTGGGCGAGCGTGACGTGACCGTGGGCACCGCCAAGGGCGGCAGCCTGGCGGTGTACAAGGAAATCGCCGAAGTGAAGGTGGTGCCGGAGTTCTCGGTATCGCGCATCGGCGGCAATGGCGGCTCCACGCCGAAGGTCCAGGGTAGCTTCGATGCCGAGGCCTGGGGCAAGGGGGCCGACGGAAAGCCGTTCCGCATCGGCGTGTTCCCCGCCCAGTGGTCGGTGGAGCCGTTCGACGATCGCGCCAGGGAAGACCAGGACGTGAAGTTCGCCGGTGAGATGGACGCCGCCACGGGCATCTTCACCCCGGGCGATGCCGGCCCGAACCCGGCGCGCAAGATGATGACCAACAACGCCGGCAACCTGAAGGTGATCGCCGCGGTGGACGACGCGGGCCAGTCGCACAAGGGCGAAGGGCACATGATCGTGACCGTGCAGCGTTGGAACAACCCGCCTATCCCGTAACCCACGGGAAGGATGATCCGAGCGCCCCTCCAGGGGCCAGGCCGGGATCGAGCGAGCAGGCGGCGGGTGACCCGCGCCGTCCTGCGGCAATCGGCACAGGCCCTGGGTGGGGGTAACGAGTATGTTCCGGGAGGTCGTCTCATGGGCGCCATCTTGAATCTGGTCGAACGCAACCTGCACGAAGTGCGGGTGGATGCCGACCGACTGTTGTTCCACATCCCCAGTTCCTCGCTGTTCGCCAGCGACGAGCTGACCGGCGGGATCATCGACGCGCTGCGCGGGCATGCCTGCTCGCCGGACGAACTGAGCCAACGCCTGGGCGGACGCTTCGCCGCCGCCGAGATCGACGAGACCCTGCGCGAGCTGATCGCGCTGGAGCTGGTCAGCGACGGCTCGCCGCTGACGCCGGAGGTCGGCATCAGGAAGGTCGATCGCACGGCGATCAACACCGTGGTGCTGAACGTCAACACCGGCTGCAACCTTTCCTGCACCTATTGCTACAAGGAGGACCTGGACAAGCCCTCCGCCGGCAAGAAGATGGGTGCGGAAACCGCTGAAGCCTCGGTGGAAATGCTGCTCAGGGAGTCGCCCGACGAGCAGCGCTACACCGTGGTGTTCTTCGGTGGCGAACCGCTGTCGAACCGCTCGCTGATCGAGCACATGGTTGCCTATTGCGAGCGGCGCTTCGGCGAGCTGGGCAAGCAGGTGGAGTTCGTCATGACCACCAACGCCACGCTGCTCACCGAGGAGATCGTCGACTGGCTGAACGCCCATCGCTTCGGCCTGTCGGTGAGTATCGACGGGCCGAAGACCGTGCACGACCGCAATCGCATCACCGTGGGCGGGCAGGGCACCTATGACGTGGTACGGCGCAAGGCCGAGATGCTGCTGTCGCGCTACCGCAGCCGCCCGGTCGGGGCGCGGGTGACACTGACCACTGGAGTCACCGATGTCGAAACCATCTGGGATCACCTGTTCAATGAACTGGGCTTCGCCGAGGTCGGCTTCGCGCCGGTGACTTCCGGCGACATCAGCAGCTTCAACCTCACCAGCGATGAGCTCAAGCAGGTCTTCGCCAACATGAAGGCGCTGGGTCGTCGCTACCTCGCCGAGGCGCTGGAAGGGCGCAACATCGGCTTCTCCAACCTGCACCAGTTGATCACCGACATCCACGAAGGGCAGAAAAAGGCCCTGCCGTGCGGTGCCGGCCTGAAGATGCTGGCAGTGGACCACAAGGGCGAGCTGAACCTCTGCCACCGCTTCACCGGGTCATCGTTGCCGACCTTCGGCAACGTGCACGAGGGCGTGAAGCAGGCCGAGCTGAATGACTTCCTGTCACAACGTCTGGATCGCACCAACACCGGCTGCGACAGTTGCCGCATCCGCAATCTCTGTTCCGGCGGCTGCTATCACGAGAGCTACGCGCGCTACGGCGATCCGGCGCACCCCACCTACCACTACTGCGAACTGATGAGGGATTGGGTCGACTTCGGAATCGAGGTCTACAGCCGGATCATGGCTGCCAACCCCAGCTTCATCGACCGCCACATCACTCCGCGGAAGGCGCACTGACATGAAACATCTCAAGCCGATCAACAACAAAGCACAGAAGCTCGAACAGGCTGCCGCCGAGGATCGCATCGAGGACGTGGTGGCGATGAACTCCGTCGCCGGCTGCGCATCGACCACCGATCCGGGCTGGGAAATCGACGTGTTCGGTGGCGTCTCGTCGCTCTGCCAGCCGATGGAGGCCGACCTCTACGGTTGCTCCGACCCCTGCTGGTGGCCGGCGCAGGTGCCGGACATGATGAGCACCTATCCCGACTGGAACAAGGATGCCCAGGCCTCCGCGGAGAACTGGCGCAACCTTGGCACCGTATTCCCGGACGACAAATGAGCGGACAGAAGAACAAGAGGAAGAATTGCATGTCCAGAAAAGCATTCGCCGCCGTTCTCGGCGGTCTCTCGCTGGCCTGCGCGCTGCATGCCGCCGCCGACGAGAGCAAGGCGCTGGAAGCCGGTCATGAGTACCTGATCAGCACCAACTATCCGAACAACCTGCATGTGGTCGACATGCAGACCGACAAGCTCTACAAGACCTGCACCATTCCTGGCGCGTATGGCCCGGGCATGACGCAGTTGTCGCCGGACCGCAAGGTCGCCTACATCCTCAGCAACCACTACGCGGACATCTATGGCATCCGCCTCGACGACTGCAAGCCGGTATTCCACGCCACCATCGCGCAGAAGCCGGGGGAGAACGCGCGGGCGATGTTCTCCATGACCGTCAGCCATGACGGCAAGGAGATCTACGCTGTCGCCAACCCGACGCTGATCCTCGCCGAGCACTACGAGGTGCAGCAACCGCGCTTGCAGGTGTACTCGGTGGCCGACGGCATGAGCGCCAGGCCGGTGCGTACTTTCCCGGCGCCGCGCCAGCTCACCATCATGCAGACCGGCGACGACGGCACCCTCTATGTGGCAGGGCCGGACATCTACAAGGTGGACGTGAAGACCGGCAAATTCGAGGTGGTCATCCCCAGCCGCAACTGGAAGCGCCCGAACTACTCGCCGCCGGATGTGCTGTATGTGTGGAACCAGCAGACTTATCCGCGCGACTTCTCGTTGCTCTACACCACGGCGAAGTTCAAGGACGCCAAGCAGGATCCGGCCACCGCTGACTTCCTCTACGGTTTCTTCAACATCGACCTGGCCACCGGCAAGACCGAGACCGTCGACTTCGGGCCGGTTACCGAGGTGTACTTCAGCGGCATCCGCTCGGCCAAGGATCGCAACGTGGTGTACGGCGTGCTGAATCGCCTGGCCAAGTACGACATCAAGGAGCAGAAGCTGATCAAGGCCGCCAACCTCGATCACTCCTACTACTGCCTGTCCACCAACAAGGCCGGCACCAAGCTGTACCTCACCGGCACCCTCAACGACGTGGCGATCTTCGACGCCGACAGCCTGGAGCGCATCGGCGACCTCAAGCTGCCCGGCGGTGACATGGCGATCACCACCAGCCAGGCGTTCGTCGCCAACTGATCGGCTGAAAGAACTGCCCGGGGACGCAATGCCCCGGGCAGGTTTTCCGGTGGCGCGGACCTCAGCCGTCGGGTTCCGCGCTCAGGTAACGCTGGGCACCGCAGCGCATGCAGCGCTGGCACAGCATCGGCACATTGCCAACTTCCGTCAGATTCCCTTCATCCCAAAGACATCCCAGGAAAAAGCAGCGCAATCGCATGTGTCCTCCTCCGGATCGCTCCGGTTCGCAGACGGGCAGAAAATGCAGGTGACGCTCCTGGCTTGTTCTTGTGTGGAGGCGCCTGGAAGCCTCGCCCCGGCTGTCTAGAATGGGCAATCTAAAGTGCTGAACGGCCGCTGGCGGAAGCCGGTGTGCGTACGCCCTTGAAGGTGTGAAGTTTCTGGCACTCATTGGAGTCAATAAATTGACTGAATTCGGGTTTTTCTAAATTTCAGCGACAAATAAATGTCGTCCTTTTGATGCTTTTTGGCTATAATCAATCAACAGGTTAGGGACAACTCACAGAGACTCTCCATGAATACCGCGTCACCCCTGGTAGCAGTCATTGGCAACGCTTCCTCCCGTTACAGTGGCAGCGAGCTGGACCATTTCGCCGAGCTGGCCAGCCTGCACTCGGCGGCGACCTACGATGTGCTGCTGCTACCTGCCTGGCGTCCAGGCCGGGCAGATACTCCGCAACTTGCGCCAGGAGCCGCGCTATCGCTTCTCGCTGATCTATTGCTGCCAGGACCTCGACCCCTGGTGTATCGCGTTGGGAGATGGCGCGCCGCCGGCCGATGTGGGTGCCATCACACCGCTCTGGCGCCTGTGGCGCGAGCGCTTCAGCCTGTTCAACCGCGGACAGGCCCCGGCGCGCTTCGAGGAGCGCGTACTGGCCTGGCTGTGGCTGCGCTCCCGCGGGGACGTGCATGCCGTGCGCGATACCTCCGTGCCCCAGCACTACCGCTACCCGATTCTCGAAGCGCTGAGCGATAGCGAGGAGGTCAATGCCTTCTCCTGGCTGCAACTGATGGGGCAGCACGGCTGGCTGGAGGAGGGCGAGTTGCTCGACCGCCTGCGGCTGTGCACCGACTGTGGTTCGGGGCGCCTGAACTACGTGGATGTGTGCCCGGAGTGCCAGGCCCTGGACATCGGCCGCCAGCCATCGCTGCACTGCTTCACCTGTGGGCACGTCGGGCCCCAGGAACACTTCCTCAAGGATGGCCTGCTGCTGTGTCCGAACTGCCTGACTCGTCTGCGCCACATCGGCAGTGACTACGACCGCCCCCTTGAAAACTACCGCTGCCGCAGCTGCCAGGCGTTCTTCGTCGATGCCGCCGTGGAGGCGCGTTGCCTGGACTGCGGGGAGAAGCACGAGCCGGACAAGCTGCGGGTGCGTGAGGTGCGTCACTTCCGCATTGCCGAGGCAGGGCGTCTGCGTTGCCGCGAAGGCTTCGCCGCCACCACGGCGAACATGGAACGCTTCGGCAATCTCAGCCTGTTGCCGCGTCAGGCATTCATGGAGTTGCTCACCTGGCAGTTGCAGCTCACCGCGCGACACCGCAATCCGCCGTTCTCCCTGCTCGGGCTGCGCTTCGTCAACCTTTTGGAAACCCTCGCCGAACTGGGCGAGATGCGTGGCCATGCCCTGGTCGATGGGCTGGTGGAGCGTCTGCAGGAAGCCGTGCGGGAAACGGACCGTTGCTCGCGCATGAGCGAGGAGGTGCTCTGGGTGCTCATGCCGCAAACCGACGCCGCCGGGCTGGAGGTGGTGCGCCAGCGCCTGACCAGGGGCGCCGAACAATTGACACAGGAGAAGGCAACGCGCATCGAGGTCCGCCATGTAGGCTTCACCGCCCCGGACGACCAGTTGGAGCAGGAAGACGCTGCCCTGCTGCTGGCCAGGCTGGGCGGGCAACTCGGCTGACGCATGGACGCCTTCATCGAGCAATGGCTGTTGCTGATCGGGGAGTTCGCCCGTAGCGGCGGATTCTTCCAGGCGACCTTCATGTTGCTGCCGGCATTCCTGCTCCTGGAGGTGCCGCTCAACCTGCTGGTCCTGATCGGCGTGCTGCGCTGGTTCATCCGCAAGCCGTTCGAGCTGCCCAAGGACAACGGCTACCGCCCGCGCGTGTCCTGCATCATCACCTGCTACAGCGAAGGCCGGGACGTGCAGACGACCCTGCTGAGCCTGTGCGAGCAGACCTATCCGGGCTACATCGAGATGATCCCGGTCGTCGACGGCGCGGCGGTCAACAAGCCCACCATGCAGGCGGTGCGGGACTTCCGCGTCGATCCGACGCTGTACTCGCGTCGCCTGCTGCGGCCCATCGCCAAATGGCAGCGCGGGGGCAGGGTGTCGTCGCTCAATGCAGGCCTCGCGCATTGCACGGGCGAGATCATCATGGCGCTGGACGGCGACACGTCTTTCGACAACGACATGGTCAGCAGGATCGTCCGGCATTTCGCCGACCCTGACGTACCGGCGGTGGCGGGCAGCCTGCGGGTGCGCAACGCCTGGGCCTCGGTCACTACGGCCATGCAGGCGCTGGAGTACCAGTTGTCGATCCACATGGCCAAGATCGGCCTGAGCGAATGGAACCTGGTGAACAACGTCTCCGGTGCATTCGGCGCCTTCCGCCGCAGCTTCCTCGACAAGATCGGTGGCTGGGACACCCACACGGCGGAAGACCTGGATCTCACCCTGCGGATCAAGAACTACTTCGGCCGCAAGCCGCTGCGCATTCCCTTCGAACCCGGTGCCATCGGTCATACCGATGCGCCGGTGAAATTCTTCCAGTTCCTCCAGCAGCGGCTGCGCTGGGATGGCGACCTCTACTTCCTCTACATCCGCAAGCATCGCCACAGCTTCAACCCGCGCCTGCTCGGCTGGCCGAACTTCCTGATGACGCTGATGACCGGTTTCTTCTTCCAGCTGGTGCTGCCGTTCATCATTTTCGGCTACTGCGTGATCGGCCCCCTGGTCGTGCCCTTGCCGCGCTTCCTCGCCCTGGCATCGCTCATCTACCTGGTTTACCTGGGCATGACCCTGCTGCTGTACGCCGTCATGCTGTTGCTGGTCTCCGAGCGCCCGCGCAAGGACCTGAAGCTGTTCCCGGTGGTCTTTGTCTTTCCCCTGTTCATGCTGGTCATGCGCCTGTGGAGCGCGGTGGCCATGCTCAACGAGGCCCTGCGCCGCGGCCACGAAGAAACCAGCATGGCGCCCTGGTGGGTGCTACGTAAGGCAAAGAGGTTCTGATCGATGATGCGTCACCTGCTCCTTGGCTCCCTGCTGCTGGCCGCCGGCATTTCCCGGGCCGACGTACTGCCGTTGTCGCAGGTACTCCAAAGCGCCGACGACAGTGCTGCCATGCAGGCCAGCAATGCCGGCCTGCAGGCGCTGGATGCACTCAAGGAGCAGCGCGAGGCCGAAGCGGGCTGGCAATGGTTCGGTGCGGCCAGCGCGGGCCACTATCGCGAACTGGTGACCGAAAGTGTGATCGACACCTACTACGGCCGGGACCTGGCGCTGGGCTTGCGCCATCCCTTGCTGGGCAGCCTGCGGCGCCAGGTCCAGGCGGTTTCTGCCGTTGAACTGGAACAGCAGCGCCAGCAGTCCCGCCGTCTGCTGCAAAAAGCCGAGCAGCGCCTGGCGCTGCGCAGCGCCTACGCCGACTGGTGGCGTGCGGAAGAGGAAAACCGCTGGTGCCAGGGCCTGCTGCCGGCTGCGTCGAGCGCGCGCGAGCGGCTGGCCCTGCGCCAGCGCCAGGGCTGGGTGCTGCCATCCCAGGCGAAGCTGCTGGATGGCCAGTGGCAGGCCCTGCAGCGTCGTTGCGCGGCCAGCGCGCGGCTGCTTGACGATACCCGAGCCAGCCTCGCCGAACTTTCCGGGCTGGACATCACCGCCAGCCAGCAGGCCCAGGCGGAATCGCTGGCCACGCGGGTCCAGCCGTTGACCAGTTGGCGCCAGGCACTGGAAGGACATCCGCGTCTGCGCGAGCGCCAGGATGAAGTGCGCGATGCCGAGCGCAACCTGAACTCGCCCTGGTATGACAGCATCGACTCCAGCTTCAGTGTCGCGCAGAGCCTCGAGGACCGTAATGGCGCCAGCAGCAATGGCAACGGTCTGGTCGCCAGCCTGAACTTCTCCGCACCCTTCGACCTGATGTCCTACGGCCAGGCCCGTGGACGGGAAGTGGAGGCGCGGCACCAGGCCGCGCTGGCCCAGTTGAAGGCCGAGCGCCAGAAGTTGCTGCAGGACCTGGGCAGGGCACTGCAAGGTCAACAACAGGCCGTGGAAGGGCTGGAGCGCGAGCGCGAACAGTTCGCCGTGTCGGCAGTGGCATTGCGCGAGCAGCGCCTGCGCTCGGAGCGTTCGGCGTCCGATGGGCCGGGCGAAGAGCAGGCCGTGGAGCTGGAGCGCTACGACAGCGGCCTGCGCCTGATCGCAGCGTGGCATGCCGTCTGGCTGCGCGAGGCGGCCTTGCGCCTGTTCGTCGACGACGACCAGGCGCTCAGCCCGCTGCTTGGTGCGCAGCACCTCAGTTGGCAGGCGCCGGCCGCAGCGCAGGCGCAGGTCAAGGCCAGCCCCTCGCGCAGCGCGGCCTGGAACCAGGGTGCCTATGTGTGGAAGAGCCAGGCGCTGCTGCAACCGACCACCCGCTATGCCGAACTCAAGGCCCTGCGCAACGCCGGCATGCAGCGTCTCTACGTGGGCCTCGATGCCCGCCAGATCGCGGACATGCCGACCCTGCGCGGCCAGCTCCAGGTCATGCTCGATGACGCCCGAGCCCAGGGCATGCAGGTCGTCCTGTTGCTGGGCGATCCGGCATGGCTGTCCGCCGGCGGCCGCAAGGACCTGCTGGCGCTGCTGGGCCGGCTGC
Source organism: Pseudomonas triclosanedens (assembly GCF_026686735.1). Classification (NCBI taxonomy): domain Bacteria; kingdom Pseudomonadati; phylum Pseudomonadota; class Gammaproteobacteria; order Pseudomonadales; family Pseudomonadaceae; genus Pseudomonas; species Pseudomonas triclosanedens. The sequence continues at coordinate 2,743,062 of NZ_CP113432.1, forward strand.
GCGACATCCGCTTCGATGCCGTGCATCTGGACCTGGAAGTCGAGCAGCTCGGCTGGCCGGTGCCCGACAGCCGCCTTCAGGATTGGCTGGACACCGTGGGCGCGGTAGCCCGGCTCGACTACTGGCCGCTGGAGCTCTCCAGCCACCCGCGCTGGTTTGCCGAATCCAGCGGAGGCCCCTGCGTGCCCTGCGCGCTGCCCAAGCTTGGTGTGCGCCAGGTCAGCCTGATGATCTACACCCGCAACCCCGAACGCAGCGCGGAGCTTGCGGAGTCCATCGCCCGGCGTTGGCCGGCGCTGCGTTTCCGACTGGCGCAGAGCGTCGAGCCGCAGTTGTCGGCCGACGAGTCCTGGGCCGGAGTATCGCGCGCCCAGTTACAGCAGCAGGTGGAGCGCTGGCGCAAGCGTCTGCAGGCGGCCGGGGTTTCCGGTATCGACTGGCAGGACTGGTCCTACTTCCCCCATTGAGCATCCCATGAAGATTCGATTCTCCAGCCCCAAGGAACATCAGCCCACCCAGGAACAGGGCCTCAAGGTGCTCTATGCGCCGGGCAAGCGCGTGGCGTTCAAGCTGCGCTGGTATCTGATCCTGCTGGTGGTGACCAGCCCGCTGCTGTTCCTGGTGGGCCGCGAAATGCTTGGCCTCTGGCTGATCGAGGCGCCCGCGCAACTGCATGTGCCGTCCAGCGAACTGCGCGCCCGAGAGGCGGGGCAGGTGGCGCAGGTGCTGGTCCGGCCCGGGGACAAGGTAGCGGCCGGCCAATTGCTGCTGCGCATGGACAATCCCGAGTGGCGTTCTCGCCTGGCTCTGCTGGCCGATCCGGCGAAGGCGGCACAGGATGAAACCGGGCGGCGCACTCTTGGCGAAAGGGAGCGCGAATCCCTCGTGCGCCTGCTGAACACTGCGCAAAGCCGTCTGCAGCAACTGCGTGGTCTGCTCGCGGCCAACGCGGCAACGCGCGGAGAAGTGCTGCAGGCACAGGACGAGCGCGATCGCCGCCAACGCGACCTCGTGGAGTTCGATCGCCGCGAAGCGCTGCCGGGCGATGACACGCTCGATCGCCAGCGTCGCCTGGAAAGCGACTGGTTGCAGTCACGCCTGCAAGGGTTGGACCTGAAGGCCAGTGACTCGGGCGTCATCAGCGAAGTGCTGGTCGGCGAGGGCGAGAATGTGGGCCCCGGCACCTTGCTGATGCGTCTGCAACGGCTGGGCGAGGCCGAGATCTGGATCTATCTCGATCCGCGCTTTGCCGAGTACGCCTCGCCTGGACAGCCATTCCGGGTGCGCCTGCCGGACGGAACATGGCTGCCGGCGGAAGTGGTACGCATGGTGGAAGACGCAGCTCCGGTACCCGTGGAGCTGCGCGAAGCCTTTAGTGCGCCGAACCGTAACCTGCGCCTGCTGGCGCGGGTAAAGGGCGAGTGGCCGGCGTTCTGGCGTGTCGATCGCCTGGGCCTCAAGGCGCGCTTCCCGCACCGTTGGGACTGGCTGAACCGATGGGCGGTCAAGGAGTGACGCCTGTGGGCGTCAGCCTCGGCTGACGCCGGCCGCCCCTGCAAGCCGTCGACGTCGTCTTTCCTCTCTCTGTATGCCGTAATTTCTCCCGGCCCGGATGTCGGCGAAGGTATTGACAGATAATATTACGAGCATAATATCAATCATCAGATGACGGCTGTAATTTGAAAGGGCCGGGCATTCCAGGCGGCCTTTGGGCCCTGATGACCTTACATGCGGGGCGCATCGCGCCTCTGGAGAAGAACCATGAATGCCAAATCCGAACTGGGCCGCGCACTGATCACCGGCGCTTCCTCGGGCATCGGCGCGACCTACGCACAGCGCCTCGCCGCCCAGGGCTACGACCTGCTGCTGGTGGCGCGCGACCAGCAGCGCCTGGAAGCCCTGGCCGCAAGCCTGGCTGAGCGGCACGGGGTATCGGTGGACGTACTGAGTGCCGACCTGACCCGCAAGGACGAGCGCGCCCGCATCGAGGCCCGACTGGCCGAGGACGCCAGCATCAGCTTGTTGCTGAACAACGCCGGTGTAGCCGTCAATGGCACCCTGCTTGAGACCGACCTGGACCGCCTGGAAAGCATGATCGAGCTGAACGTCACCGCCACCGCGCGCCTGGCCGGTGCCGCCGCAAAGGCTTTCGCCGGGCGTGGCCGCGGCACCATCATCAACGTGGCCTCGGTGCTGGCCCTGGCTCCCGAACTGTTCAACGGCAGCTACAGCGCCACCAAGGCATTCGTACTCAACCTCAGTCTTTCCATGCAGCAGGAACTGGCGCCACAGGGCCTGCGCATTCAAGTCGTGCTGCCGGGCGCCACCCGCACGGAAATCTGGGAGCGCGCCGGCACCGACATTTCGGCCATGCCGGCGGAAATGCTGATGGATGTGAATCACATGGTGGATGCGGCGCTGGCCGGCCTTGCCCAGGGGGAAGTGGTGACTCTGCCGGCGTTGCCCGATGCCGGCGAGTTCGACGCCTTCACCGCGGCCCGGCTGAGAATGGCGCCGAACCTGTCGCGCAATACTCCGGCGCCGCGCTATGGGATCGCCGTGGCGTAAGTGCTTGCCTGAGTGGCGAAAGGCTTGCCCCGGCCATGCGCCGGGGCTTTCTTATGCGTGCGGCAGCCAGGTGCGCCTGGCCGCCGAATGCGCTCACTCCGCCGCGCCGATCTCTCGCTTGAGATGGCGGCGGGTGCTTTCCAGGATGCGGTTGGACAGCTCTTCGTCGGCCACGCTGCGCGACAGCACCAGCGCACCGATCAGGGTGGCGAGGAGGGCGACGCTCTCGTCCTTGGCGTGTTCGCTCGGCAGAGCCTTTTCGATGGACCCCAGGCGCGCCTTGACGATGGCGTCGGTGGTGGCGCTGGCCTGGCCGCGCGCGCCCAGCTCGGCGGAAATGGTCGGCAGCGGGCAGCCCTTGCCTGGCGTGTTGCGATGGCCCGGGGAGAGGTACTGGTCGATGAAGCCGGGCAACGGATCATTCTTCTCGAACTGCTGCTCGACCACCGGGCGCAACTGCTCGGCGGCCTGTTGCAGGGCGATCTCCACCAGTTCGTCCTTGGACTTGAAGTGCGCGTAGAACCCACCGTGGGTCAGGCCCAGGGCCTTCATCAGGGTCTGCAGGCCAGTGGCATCGACACCGTCGCGGCGGAAGCGCTGTGCTGCTTCATTGATGATGCGCTCGCGGGTCTGGGCCTTGTGGTCTTCGGAGTAACGCATGACCGATCTCCTGCGGATCATGGAATGCTGCATGTCATTCTAACGCAGGGTTGATGAGGCAGGTGATTCGCGGCAGGCCTGAAGGATGATCGCAGGCAGAGTCCGCTGCGATGAGCGGCAGCGGACTCTGCGCGATGCACCAGGAGGGCGATGCTGCCTTGCGAAACCGTCCGCAGGGCACGTTCCCGCCGGGCTAGCGGACAGCCTCCAGCAGCGTTGCCACGCCCTGGCCGCCGCCGATGCACTGGGTCGCGATGGCGTAGCGCCCGCCGCTTTCCTTCAGCAGCGCCGCCGCCTTGCCGGTGATCCGCGCGCCGGTGGCGCCCAGCGGGTGGCCGATGGCGATGGCGCCGCCGTGCAGGTTGACCCGGTCGACATCCAGCTCCAGGCCGCGCAGGCAGGCCAGCGCCTGGCTGGCGAAGGCTTCGTTGATCTCCACCAGATCGATGTCCGCCATGCGCAGGCCGGCGCGGTCGAGCAGCTTGCGGGTGGCGTGGAGCGGGCCCATGCCCATGATTTCCGGCGGGCAGCCGACCACGGCGACCGCCTTGATACGCGCGAGGATGCCCAGGCCGTGGGCGCGGGCGAAGTCCTCGCTGCACACCAGTACCGCCGCCGCGCCGTCGGTGAGCGGCGAGGCAGTACCGGCGGTCACGCTGCCGCCAAAGGCGGGCTTGAGCTGGGCGAGCCCGTCGAGGCTGGTGCCGGGGCGAATGCAGCCATCTTCGCTGACTACCCCGGCAGGCGTATCGATGGCGACGATTTCGCCGGCCAGCAGCCCCTGTTCACGGGCGCGGGCGGCCTTGGCGTGGGACCCTGCCGCAAGGGTTTCCTGGTCCGCGCGGGAGATGCCGAAGCGCTCGGCGACGATCTCGGCGGTTTGTCCCATTGGCATATAGGCCTGCGGGAACTCGGCCAGCAAGCGCGGGTTCGGCGAGACATTGAAGCCACCCATTGGCACGCGGGTCATGGACTCCACTCCGGCGCAGATGAAGGCGTCGCCGGCGCCGAGCTGGATTTGCCCGGCGGCGAAGTGTATGGCCGTCATCGACGAGCCGCAGAAACGGTTCACCGTCGCGCCGGCCACGCTTTCCGGCAGACCGGCGAGGAAGCCGGTGATGCGTGCCAGGTTCATGCCCTGTTCGGCTTCGGGGTAGGCGCAGCCCATGATCAGATCCTCGATCAGGCTGGCATCAAGACCACTGCGCTCCACCAGGCCTCTCACCGTTCGGGCGGCCAGTTCGTCCGGGCGCACATCGACCAACGCGCCCTTTTTCGCGAAGTGGAAGGGGGAGCGGGCGTAACCCGCGATGACCACGGATGTCATGGTGATTCTCCTTCAGTGAAACGCTATCAGCGCCCGAGGATCAGGCAGGTAGTGGAGCCGGTGGCGTAGAGCCGGCCGTCCACATCGTAGAGACGCCCTTCGGCCAGGGCCGTCGATCGTCCGAGGTGAATCAGCGTGCCTTCGGCGCGGATCGGCCCGGTATCACGGGTCAGCGCGCGGATGTAGCTGATGCGCAGGTCGGTGGTTGTGTAGCCCAGGCCCGGTTCGAGCATGGTGTGCACTGCGCAACCCATCGCCGAATCCAGCAGCGTCGCGGCATAGCCGCCGTGGACGGTACCGAGCGGGTTGTAGTGGCGCATGTCCGGCGTGCCCTGGAAGATGAAGCGGCCCTGGCCCCATTCCAGCGGGACGAAGCCGATCAGCGCGTTGATTGGCGGCGAAGGCAGGTCGCCGTTGCCGATGCCATCGAAGAATGCCTGTGGCGTGGCATTGCGCAGTTCCTGCAGGGCGATCACTCCCGGCTCGGCGAGGCGCCGGCGGATATCTGCGGCGGCGGCCTCCCAGTTTGCGATCTTCTGTTCTCGGTCGTTCATCGCTCGGCTCCAGGTGTTTCGATGTTTAATATTACGTCTGTCATGTTATCACTGAATGATGGTCGACATATAAGCGGCGAAGGCGCCATCCAGCAGGGCGGAAGCGACAGGATCGAAGGGGGGAGTCGAGAACGGCCGGCGGAGACAACTCCGCCGGCCAGGGGCTTACTCGGTGGCGGCGGCGGTCACGCTGGACGCGCGGGCCTGGCTGCGCTGGGCCTTGTATTGCAGGGCAACGGCGGGAACCGGGGATGCCTTGCCGGTTTCCACCCAGCGGCGAATGCGTCCGGCGTCGGCGACGTGGGTGCGCTTGCCGAAAGCATCGAGCAGGGCGAGGGCGACCGGGCGGCCATTCATCATGGTGACCATCACCAGGCAGTGGCCGGCGTCGTTGGTGAAGCCGGTCTTGGTCAGGCGGATGTCCCACTTACCGTTACGCACCAGCGGGTTGGTGTTGAAGAAGCTCAGTGAATAGCCGGGCTTGCTGAAACGTGCATCGCTGGTCGCCGTGGTGCTCATCTGGCGGATCTGTGGGTAGGTGTAGGCGGCCTTGGCCAGGCGGATCAGGTCCTGGGCGTTGGAGGTGTTGTGGATCGACAGGCCGGTCGGCTCGACGTAATGGGTATGGGTCATGCCCAGGGATTTCGCCTTGGCGTTCATCGCCGCGACGAAGGCCTTGGCACCGCCCGGATAGTGGTGGGCGAGGCTCGCGGCGGCGCGGTTCTCGGAAGACATCAGCGCGAGCAGCAGCATCTTCTCGCGGCTGATCTGGCTGTTCAGGTGCACGCGAGAGAACACGCCTTTCATCTCGGCGGTTTCGGAGATGTCGACGGTGAGCATCTCGTCCATCGGCAGCTTGGCATCCAGCGTGACCATCGCGGTCATCAGTTTGGTCACCGAGGCGATCGGCACGACCAGGTTCGGATTGCTGGAATAGATGGTCTTGCCGGTCTGCAGGTCGACGACCAGTGCGCTGCCGGAGGCGAGGACCAACTCATTTGGGGTGGCCGCCTTGGTGGCGGCGAAGGTGTTCGATGAACAGACAACAGCGGCGCAGGCAAACAGCAGGCTCAGTATCGAACGACGAGTAGTCATGAATGTAATTCGCAGGCGTGAGTGGGAAAGTATCTACATCCATGTAGGTAATTTCGCAGGATTCTAATTCATGCCCTGATCCAGCGCACCTGGCCGCGCGGGGCATGCGCTGTATCACTTTGCGACGCCCTGAGACGCCAGCCTCGACAGCCGGCACGGCGGCGGATGCTCAGGGGTGGCGAACGGTGGGGCGGCAGGGTAGCTGTTGCGAAATGCAACGGGGCGAGGTTGCGCCGAACCAGGTTGAAAATGTGTCAAAGCCCCGTCGTTCATGGGCTTTCGGTCTGATGGCATGGTTCGTGACTGACTATCCTTCAATATGCGGATTTCCCGTCCGCAATCGACGGAGATCAACCGGGGTTGCGTTTACCTTTACGTTAACGTAAACATAACCCGCCGCTCGCGACCGGCCAGTCAGGCCGGTGCGGTGGATCGGCCGCAGGCGCTTTGCGCCGCTGCCCGGGCCGATCGTTCAGCGTTGATCCTGAGAACAAGCACAACAAGGGAAAGCCATGAACCACCTGAGCTACACCCGCGGCCGCCAGGACAAGCCCCTGCTGGCCATGACCGTCGGCGCTGCCTTCGATGCCACAGTTGCACGTTTTCCGCAGCGCGAGGCCCTGGTCGTCCGTCACCAGAACCTGCGCTACTCCTGGGCCGAGCTGGCCGAGGTGGTCGATGGCGTCGCTCGCGCATTTCTCGCCCTGGGCTTGCGCCCGGGCGACCGCCTCGGCATCTGGGCACCCAACTGCGCCCAGTGGTGCATCACCCAGTTCGCCAGCGCCAAGGTCGGCGCGGTACTGGTGAACATCAACCCGGCCTACCGGGTCAGCGAACTGGAGTACGCCCTCAGGCAGTCCGGCTGTCGCTGGCTGGTGTGCGCCGACGCCTTCAAGACTTCCGATTACCACGGCATGCTCACCGGCCTCCTGCCGGAGATGGGGCAGGGCCGCCCGGGCGAGCTGGCCAGCGAGCGCCTGCCGGAACTGCGCGGCGTGATCAGCCTGTCGGACGACGCACCAGCCGGCTTCCTGCGCTGGAGCCAGCTCGACGCCCTGGGCACGCAGGTTTCCGCCGCCGAACTGAACGAGCGCCAGGCGCTGCTGCAGTTCGACGAGCCAATCAACATCCAGTACACCTCCGGTACCACGGGCTTCCCCAAGGGCGCCACGCTCAGCCACTACAACATCCTCAACAACGGCCTGATGGTCGGCGACAGCCTCGGCCTCACCGAGCATGACCGCCTGGTGATCCCGGTGCCGCTGTACCACTGCTTCGGCATGGTGATGGGCAACCTCGGCTGCCTCACCCACGGCTCCACCATGATCTACCCGGCGCCCAGCTTCGAACCCGAGGCGACCCTGGCGGCGGTAGCGGAAGAGAAAGCCACCGCGCTCTACGGCGTGCCGACCATGTTCATCGCCGAGCTGGACCACCCCAACCGCCGCGATTTCGACCTCTCCAGCCTGCGCACCGGCATCATGGCCGGCGCCACCTGCCCGATCGAAGTGATGCGCCGGGTCATCGACGAGATGAACATGGCCCAGGTGCAGATCGCCTACGGCATGACCGAGACCAGCCCGGTGTCGCTGCAGACCGGCCCGGACGACGATCTGGAAACCCGTGTCACCACGGTCGGTCGCACCCAGCCTCACCTGGAAAGCAAGATCATCGACGCCGACGGCCGTATCGTCCCGCGCGGCACCATTGGCGAGCTGTGCACCCGTGGCTACAGCGTCATGCTCGGCTACTGGAACAACCCGCAGGCGACCTCCGAGGCCATCAGCCCGGCGCGCTGGATGCTCACCGGCGACCTGGCGGAGATGGACGAGGCCGGCAACGTTCGCATCGTCGGCCGCAGCAAGGACATGATCATTCGCGGCGGCGAGAACATCTATCCGCGCGAGATCGAAGAATTCCTCTACACCCACCACGCCGTGGCCGACGCCCAGGTGATCGGCATTCCCGACGAGAAATACGGCGAGGAACTGGTGGCCTGGGTCAAGTTCCACCCCGGTCACAGCGTGGCGGAGGACGAGTTGCGCGCCTTCTGCAAGGCCGCCATCGCCCACTTCAAGGTGCCGCGTCATTTCCGCTTCTGCGACGAGTTCCCGATGACAGTGACCGGCAAGATCCAGAAGTTCCGCATGCGCGAGATCAGCATTGAAGAGGTGCGCAACCAGCGTGGCTGATCGAACCTGCGGAGCGCCGCCGGGCGGCGAACGCGCATGGGCGTAGAGAAGGGCACCATCTCGATCCGGCTGGTTGCCGAGGCGCTCGCCGAGTTTCGTCGCCAGGGCGGTGATGCCGCGCCGATCCTGGCGGAGTCCGGCATCGCCGCGGAGCTGTTCGGCAAGCCCTACGCGCGCGTCTCCAGCCACGCCTATGCGCGGCTCTGGCTGCGCCTGGCGAAGCGGATGGACGACGAGTTCTTCGGCATGAATGCGCGGCGCATGAAGTCCGGCAGTTTCAACTTCATGGCCGCCGCCGCGATCCGCGAGCCCACGCTACAGGCCGCGCTGGACACCGCGCTGCGCTTCATGGGCCTGATCTTCGACGACTTCGCTCCGCGCCTGACCCGCCAGGACGGCCTCGCCGCCATCACCCTCGACGAAGCGCAGGGGCCTGCCCCGCGCGCGTTCTGCTACTTCACCCTGTGGCTGATGCTGCACGGGCTGGCCTGCTGGCTGGTGGGCCGGCGCATCCCCATTCTCGCCATCGAATTGCGTTGCCCGCAGCCCGACTACCTCGCGGACTACCGGGTGATGTTCACCGACAACCTGCGCTTCGACCGCCGCCAGTCGCGCCTGCTGTTCAACGCCGAAGTGCTCGACCTCCCGGTACGCCGCGACGAGCGTGAGCTACGCCGCTTCCTCGCCGGCGCACCGGCGAACATCCTGGTGCGCTACCGCGACCCGCAGAGCCTGGCGGCGCGCACCAAGGCGTACCTGCGCAGCCTGAAGTTCGAGCGCTGGCCCGACCTCGACGCCCTCGCCGGGCACTTCTACATGGCGCCCTCGACACTGCGCCGCAAGCTGGCCGCCGAAGGGCAGTCGTACCAGGCGCTCAAGGACCAGTTGCGCCGCGACCTGGCCATCGCCCGGCTCGACAGCGGCGACGGCAACTTCGCCGACCTGGCCGAAGAGCTGGGGTTCGCCGACACCAGCGCCTTCTACAAGGCGTTCCGCAAATGGACCGGATCGACGCCCGGGCAATACCGCGCGCTGGTCCGCCAGGAGCCCTGAAATTTAAGGGCTCAGCTCAAGTAGCCGCCTTTAAGGCCGATAGAACATCACAGAATCGCTCTCGCCCAAGGACGTCCCGCCATGCCCCTGTCCCGCCTTTCGATCCAGTGGAAAATCACGCTGCTGACCGGCCTGTGCCTGCTGTGTATCGTCTGCCTGCTGGTCGGCCTCTCGCTGTACCGCATGAACCATGACGCTCAGTTGATCAAGACGGCCAACGCCGAGATGCTCAAGGACGCCGCCAAGGCGGGCATGCAGGCGCGCAGCGAGCAGCAGGCGGAGATCATCCAGCGCTTCTTCACCGACGTGTATCACTTCGGCAACCAGTTCTCCCGCCAAGTCAGCCAACTGCGCGAACAGTCCGCCAGGCACGGCGGCGACGCGAGTGGGGTGCGCAAGGACCTCAACCAACTGGTACACGACAGCCTCCGGAGCAATCCCAACCTGCTCAGTCTCTACGTTGTGTTCGAGCCCGATGCGCTGGATGGCCAGGACGCTCTGTTCCACGACCAGCCCGACGCCGGCAGCAACGAGAAGGGGCGCTTCGGTGCTTACTGGGCGCAGAAAACCGGTGGTGAGATGACCGGTCTGGCGGTGACCGAGGACATGATCGCCGACACCACGCCGATGCTCGACGGCAGCCCGTTCAACACCTGGCAGCTCTGCCCGCTGCAGACCCGCAAGCCGTGTGTGCTCAACCCGTATTTCGACAGCGCGTCCGGCTCCAAGGTGCTCATGACCACTGTGACCTTCCCCCTGCTGGACCAGGGCAAGGTCATCGCCGTGATCGGCGTCGACATCAACCTGAGCCGCCTGCAGCAACTCGCCCTCGACGGCGACCGCGAACTGTACGACGGCGCCGGCAGCGTCAGCATCGTCAGCCCGGCGGGCCTGCTCGCCGGCAACAGCAGCAATGATCAACTGCTCGGTCAGCCGCTGGAGAAAGCCTTCCCCGGCCAGGCCTCCGAACTGCTTGCCGTGCAGACCGCGGGCCGCCCGCAGGTACTGGAAAAGGATGGCCAGCTACGCGTCGTCGAACCGCTGCTGCCCACCCCCGATGCCGGCAAGCCCTGGGCCGTGATACTGGACGTGCCCCAGGACGTGCTGCTGGCGCCGGCGCTGCAACTTCAGAAGCAGCTCGACGAACGCAACTCCAGCGGGGCGCTGCTACAAACCATCTTCGGCCTGATCGCCGCCGTCGTCGGCCTGCTGCTGGTGTGGCTCACCGCCCGCGGCGTGACCCGGCCGATCCTCAACGTCGCCGCCATGCTGCGCAACATCGCCAGCGGCGAAGGCGACCTCACCAAGCGCCTGGACTACACCGGCAAGGACGAACTCGGCGAGCTGGCCGGCTGGTTCAACCGCTTCCTCGACAAGCTCCAGCCGATCATCCGCGACGTGAAATCCTCGGTGCAGGATGCCCGCGCCACCGCCGACCAGTCCTCGGAAATCGCCAGCCAGACCAGTGCCGGCATGCAGCAGCAGTTCCGCGAAGTCGACCAGGTCGCCACCGCCTCGCAGGAAATGAGCGCCACCGCCCACGACGTTGCCAACAGCGCCGCGATGGCCGCCGATGCCGCCCGCGGCGCCGACGGCGCGACCCGCGATGGCCTGAGCGTGATCGACAACACCACGCGGATGATCGACGAGCTGGCCAGCGACATGAGCAGCGCCATGAGCCAGGTCGAAGGGCTGGCCGCCAGCAGCGAGCAGATCGGCTCGGTCCTGGAAGTCATCCGCGGCATCGCCGAGCAGACCAACCTGCTGGCCCTCAACGCCGCCATCGAAGCCGCCCGCGCCGGGGAAGCCGGGCGCGGTTTCGCCGTGGTTGCCGACGAAGTGCGCAACCTGGCCAGGCGCACCCAGGACTCGGTGGAGGAAATCCGCCAGGTCATCGAAGGCTTGCAGAACGGCACCCGCGAAGTGGTCGGTGCGATGAACAACAGCCATCGCCAGGCGCAGGACAGCGTGTCCCAGGTCGAACAGGCGGTGGCCGCGCTGAAACGCATCGGTGACGCGGTGAGCGTGATCACCGACATGAACCTGCAGATCGCCAGCGCCGCCGAGGAACAGAGCGCGGTGGCCGAGGAGATCAACCGCAACGTGGCCGGCATCCGCGACGTCACCGAATCGTTGTCCAGCCAGGCCCAGGAGTCGGCGCAGGTCAGCCACTCGCTGAATCAGTTGGCGAACCACCAGCAGGGCCTGATGGATCAGTTCCGCGTCTGACCCGGCCCGCAACGCTGCCGCAGGAGCGGCACCAGCCCGTCTGCACGGCCGTAGGATGGGTGGAGCGAAGCGATACCCATCGATAGTCGCGTAACCGTGTTGATGGGCATCGCTCCGCCCCACGCCAGCCTGCGAAAGCCAATCGGCCATGCACCCGCGGTGGCTGACGCCCGGCCAACCAGCGCCGGCTGTCCAATCCGCTCATCCATATTGGCGACTTTCGACATTGCCCGCGCGGCGGCGTGGCAGGAACATCAAGGGACTCCAGACAAGAACAACCCAGGAGTCCTGCGATGCGTTCCCATACCGCCGCCGTGGCCGAGTTCGACTACCGCGACACCGCTGCCGCCACCCTGGCCGGCAATCTCGATGCCCTCAACGCCTGCATCGAATGCTGCGACCGCCATGCCATTCCCGGCCGTGTCGCGCTGTTCTGGGAGGGCAAGGACGGCGATAGTGCCACCTACACCTTCACCCAGCTCAAGGAGCTGTCCGGGCGTTTCGCCAGCTTCCTTCACAGCCTCGGCGTACGTCCGGGCGATTGCGTGTCCGGCATGCTGCCGCGCACCCCCGAACTGCTGATCACCGTGCTCGGCACCTGGCGCCTGGGGGCGGTCTACCAGCCGCTGTTCACCGCCTTCGGCCCCAAGGCCATCGAACACCGCGTCACCCTCGCCGGCAGCAAAGTGGTGGTCACCGACGGCGCCAACCGCAGCAAGCTCGACGATGTGCCCGACGCGCCCACCCTGGTGACCGTGGGCGGCCCGAAAGGGCAGGGCATCCGTCATGGCGATTACAGCTTCTGGGCCGAACTGGAGCGCCATTCGCCGGATTTCGAGCCGGTGCTGCGCAGTGGCGAAGACCCCTTCCTGCTGATGTTCACCTCCGGCACCACCGGGCTGGCCAAGCCGCTGGCGGTGCCGCTGAAGGCCATCGTCGCGTTCGTCGGCTACCTGCGCGAAGCGGTGGACCTGCGCCCCGAGGACTCCTTCTGGAACCTCGCCGACCCGGGCTGGGCCTACGGCCTCTACTACGGTGTCACCGGACCGCTGGCGATGGGACACCCGATCACCTTCTACGAGGGTGCCTTCACGGTCGAAAGCACCTGCCGCATCGTGCGCAAATACGGCATCACCAACCTGGCGGGTTCGCCCACCGCGTACCGCCTGCTGATCGCTGCCGGCGAAGCCGTGTCCAAACCGCTCAAGGGGCGCCTGCGCGCCGTGAGCAGTGCCGGCGAGCCGCTGACGCCCGAGGTCATCCGCTGGTTCGCCGAGCAACTGGGCGTGACCATCCACGACCACTACGGGCAGACCGAACTGGGCATGGTGCTGGCCAACCACCACGCGCTGGAACATCCGGTGCGCCTGGGGGCCGCCGGCTTCTCCATTCCCGGCCATCGTGTCGTCGTGCTGGACGAGCAGGGCGCCGAACTGCCGCCCGGCCAGCCCGGCGTGCTGGCGATGGATCGCCGCCAGTCGCCGCTGATGTGGTTCGCTGGATACCAGGGCATGGAAACCAGGGCCTTCGTCGGCGACTACTACCTCAGCGGCGATACCGTCGAACTCAACGACGACGGCAGCATCAGCTTCGTGGGCCGCGCCGATGACCTGATCACCACCTCCGGCTACCGTGTCGGCCCGTTCGATGTGGAGAGTGCCCTGATCGAGCACCCGGCAGTGGTCGAGGCCGCCGTGATCGGCAAGCCCGACCCGGAGCGCACCGAACTGGTCAAGGCCTTCGTGGTGCTCTGTTCGTCCTACCGGCCGGGCGCGGAGCTGGCCGAGGAACTACAACAGTACGTGCGCAAGCGCCTGTCGGCGCACAGCTACCCGCGGGAAGTGGAGTTCGTCGACGAACTGCCCAAGACCCCCAGCGGCAAGATCCAGCGCTTCCTCCTGCGCAACCAGGAGATAGCCCGGCAACGCGAAGCGGCCGAGCGTTCGGCGGCTCACTGAAGTACAGCGGAGAGATTCCATGCAGATCCAGAACAAGGTATTCCTCATCACCGGCGGCGGCTCCGGCCTTGGCGCGGCCACCGCGAAAATGCTGGTGGGCGCCGGCGCCAGGGTGGTGCTGGCCGACGTCAATGCCGAGGCCGGGGCGGCGCAGGTTGCCGAGCTCGGCGAGGCCAACGCGCGCTTCGTGCGTACCGACGTATGCAGCGAGGCCGACGGCAAGGCCGCAGTGCAGGTTGCGCTGGACGCCTTCGGTGCGCTGCACGGCCTGGCCAACTGCGCAGGCGTCGCGCCTGCCGAGAAAGTCCTGGGCCGCAACGGCGTGCATGGGCTGGAAAGCTTCGCCCGCACCATCAACATCAATCTGGTCGGCACCTTCAACATGCTGCGCCTGGCCGCCGAAGCCATGTCGCGCAACGAGCCTGACGCCGGTGGCGAGCGCGGGGTGATCATCAACACCGCCTCCGTGGCCGCCTTCGATGGCCAGATAGGCCAGGCCGCGTACTCCGCCTCCAAGAGCGCGGTGGCCGGCATGACCCTGCCCATCGCCCGCGAACTGGCCCGTTCGGGCATCCGCGTGATGACCATCGCCCCCGGCATCTTCGAGACGCCGATGATGGCCGCCATGCCCCAGGAAGTGCGCGACTCCCTCGGCGCCAGCGTGCCGTTCCCGCCGCGCCTGGGGCGCCCGGACGAATATGCCGCGCTGGCCCGGCACATCATCGAGAACAGCATGCTCAACGGCGAGGTGATCCGTCTCGACGGCGCCATCCGCATGGCCGCGAAGTAGGAGTCTGTTCGGAATCTCGCCGAGCGCCGGCCAGTCAAGGCGGAGGCCGGCGAGAAAGCGCAGTTTGCAACTGCAAATGAGCATTTCGAGCCTGTCTCCAACGCTGACTGGACAAGCGCAGGCAGATTACGGACAGGCTCCACAGGAGGACAGAGTCATGAGTGATCCCATCGTCATCGTCAGTGCCGCCCGCACGCCAATGGGCGGCTTCCTTGGCGACTTCAAGGACGTCAACGCCGTCACCCTCGGTGCGGCCGCCATTCGCGCCGCCGTCCAGCGTGCCCGCCTGGGAGCGGGAGAAGTGGATGAAGCCGTGCTCGGCTGCGTGCTCTCCGCCGGCCAGGGCCAGGCGCCGGCGCGCCAGGCCGTGCTTGGCGCCGGGCTCACGCGCGGCACGCCGTGCTCCACGGTGAACAAGATGTGTGGCTCGGGCATGAAGGCCGCGATGATGGCCCATGACGCGCTGCTCGCCGGCAGCGCCCGCGTGGCCCTGGCCGGTGGCATGGAAAGCATGTCCAACGCCCCGTACCTGCTGGAACGCGCCCGCAGCGGCTACCGCATGGGCCACGGCAAGGTGCTCGATCACATGTTCCTCGACGGCCTCGAAGACGCCTACGACAAGGGCCGCCTGATGGGAACCTTCGCCGAGGACTGCGCCGAGAGCTACGGCTTCACCCGCCAGCAGCAGGACGACTACGCCATTGCCTCCCTGACCCGCGCGCAGAAGGCCATGAGCGAAGGGCGCTTCGCCGACGAGATCGTCGCGCTGTCGGTGAAGGCCGGCAAGGAAACCCGCGAAGTCAGCCAGGACGAACAGCCGCCGAAGGCCCGGCCGGACAAGATTCCGACCCTCAAGCCAGCATTCCGCGACGGCGGCACCGTCACCGCCGCCAACGCCAGCTCCATCTCCGATGGCGCCGCGGCACTGGTGCTGATGCGCCTGTCCGAAGCCGAGCAACGAGGTCTCACGCCGCTGGCGGCGATCCGTGGCCACGCATCCTTCGCCGATGCACCCAATCTGTTCCCGACCGCCCCGGTGGGCGCGGTGAACCGCCTTCTGCAGCGCACCGGCTGGGGGCTGGGCGAGGTCGACCTGTTCGAGGTCAACGAAGCCTTCGCCGTGGTCGCAATGGCCGCCATGCGCGAACTGGACATCCCCCACGACAAACTCAATGTCCACGGCGGCGCCTGCGCCCTTGGCCACCCGATAGGCGCGTCCGGCGCGCGGATCATCGTGACCCTGCTGTCGGCGCTGAAGCAGTACGACCTCAAGCGCGGCATCGCCTCGGTGTGCATCGGTGGCGGCGAAGCCACGGCCATCGCGGTCGAGCGGCTGAGCTGAGGCGATCCCAGGAGAATTCCATGATTCCCAGTGAAGAAGACATCCAGATCCGCGACGTCGCCCGCCAGTTCGCCCAGGAACGCCTCCGACCCTTCGCCGCCGACTGGGACCGCGAGCACCGTTTCCCCGCCGAAGCGTTGAAGGAAATGGCCGACCTCGGCTTCCTCGGCATGCTGGTGGCGGAGGAGTGGGGCGGCGCGCAGACCGGGCACCTGGCCTACGCGATGGCGCTGGAAGAAATCGCCGCCGGCGACGGCGCCTGCTCGACCATCATGAGCGTGCACAACTCCGTGGGCTGCATGCCTATCGCCAAGTTCGGCAGCGACGAGCAGAAGCGCCGGTTCCTGGTGCCCCTGGCCCGTGGCGAAATGATCGGCGCCTTTGCCCTGACCGAGCCGCAGGCCGGCTCCGACGCCAGCTTCCTCAAGACTCGCGCGCGCCGCGATGGCGACCATTACGTGCTCAACGGCAGCAAGCAGTTCATCACCTCCGGCAGCCATGCCGGGCTGGTGATCGTCTTCGCCGTGACTGACGCGTCGGCGGGCAAGAAGGGCATCAGCGCCTTCATCGTCCCCACCGATACTCCTGGCTACCGTGTCGTGCGCGTCGAGGACAAGCTCGGCCAGCACGCCTCCGACACCTGCCAGATCGCTTTCGACGATGTGCGCATTCCCGCCAGTCATCGGCTGGGGGAAGAAGGCCAGGGCTATGCCATCGCCCTGGCTAACCTTGAGGGCGGGCGGATCGGCATCGCTTCGCAGGCGGTGGGCATGGCCCGCGCCGCGTTCGAGTACGCCCGTGATTACGCCCACGAGCGCGAAACCTTCGGCAAGCCGATCATCCAGCACCAGGCCGTGGCCTTCCGCCTGAGCGACATGGCCACCGATATCGCCGTGGCCCGGCAGATGGTCCACCACGCCGCCAGCCTGCGCGAAGCCGGCCTGCCATGCCTGACCGAAGCCTCGATGGCCAAGCTGTTCGCCTCGGAAATGGCCGAGCGCGTGTGTTCCGCGGCGATCCAGACCCTCGGTGGCTATGGCTATCTGCAGGACTACCCGGTGGAACGCATCTACCGCGACGTGCGCGTGTGCCAGATATACGAAGGCACCAGCGACGTGCAGCGGCTGGTCATCGCGCGGAGTCTTTGAAGGGTTCGCCGGCAGACCCCGGCCTGTTCGTTGGACAGGCACTTCGGCAGGGCGGGGTCTGCCGGTGGCTTGGGGGAAGGCATCGGGACGTAGTGTCTTTGCAGGAGCGGACCCTATCCGCGCCCCGACCAGTAGACCGGCCAAGCCGCAAACGTAGGATGGGTGGAGCGAAACGATACCCATCGTGGGTGGCGGGCCTGGTGTTGTCTGCGGTTTTTCTGGTGGGTGTATTGGGGCTTTGTTGTTTGGTGGGTATGCCTGGCTTTGGAGTGGCGTGGGAGATTTTTTTTCGCCCTCCCGGGCGAGTCACTTTCTCAATCGCGAGAAAGTAACCAAAGCGCTTGCCCCTGCATCCGGGTCCGGCTGCGCCGGACTTCCCTCGTTCCATCGAAGTTTCAGGGGCACGCGTCGACGGGCCATCCGTGGCCCGGCGACGCTCTCGCGGCTTCCATGCCGCTCAACCCCTGAACCTCCGATTCCTCTCGGCCTCCTGAAGGGGCGCTCGGCGTGTGCGGGCGGGTCTCTGGAAGTCCCAAGAGCAAAAGCTCTCACGTCCGTAGGACTCGGCCCGCGATACCCCCGGTAGGGCGAATAACGCGCAGCGTTATCCGCCTGGCCTTGTTCGTTTGTGCGCGGGATGTTTTGCCCGGCGTTGGGTATGGCTTTTCGTAGGATGGGTGGAGCGAAGCGATACCCATCGACCGGCATCGCCCGAAACCTCAGGCGCGCTCTGCGGCCTCGCGGGCTTCCCGCGCCGTTACCTGCTGGCACAGCTCGATGATCTGCTCGCGCATCCAGCGGTTCGCCGGGTCCTGGTCGGTGCTTTCGTGCCAGTAGATATGAGTCTCCAGCTTCGGCACGTCATTCACCGGCAGGTCGACAAAATGCAGGCCGTGGTGGCGGGCGAAGCGCTCCGGCACGGTGACCACCATGTCGGTCTGCTGCACCACGGTGGAGGCCATCAGATAGTGCTGCGAGCGCAGGGCGATCTTGCGTTGCAGGCCCATCTTGCCCAGCGACAGATCGACGTAGCCCAGGCCGCTGCGGCGGCTGGAAATCTGGATATGCGCCACCGACAGATATTCCTCCAGCGTCACCTTTTCCTTGGCCAGCGGGTGGCCCTGGCGCATCGCGCAGACGTAGCGGTCCTCCATCAGCTTCACGTGGCGCACCTGTGGGTCGGTGTTCAGCGGCGCGTCCACGGCGAAGTCCAGGCGGCCAGCGGCCAGCTCCTTGGTGGTTTCGCGGCGCTTGGAGAGAAAACTCTCGATGTGCACGTTCGGCGCCTGGCGGCGCAGGCGCTGGAATAGCGGCGGCAGCACGATGGCCTCGGTGAGGTCGGTCATGCTGATGCGGTAGGTCTTGCTCGCCTGGGTCGGCGTGAAAGTGCGGCTCTCCTGCACCGAGACGCGCAGAAGCTGCAGCGCGTTGCGCACCGGGCCGATGATGTTCTGCGCCATCGGCGTAGGCACCATGCCCTGCGCGGTACGCACGAACAACGGGTCATTGAAGGTTTCGCGCAGGCGGGCCAGGGCATTGGAGACAGCGGGCTGGGTAATGCCGACGATCTGTCCGGCGCGGGTCAGGTTGGCTTCGGTGTAAATCGCATCGAAGACGATGAACAGGTTCAGATCGACCTTGCTTAGGTTCATTCCAGGGCTCCGCTTGTATTTGTTCTGGCCCCGATCATACCCGAACGAAAGCGCAGGTCCATACGGGTTATGAATGTTCATTGATTCGGATAATAGGCTGGGTAAATCCTCCCGGCTGATCTAGCATCACCACCACGACATACATCAACAGCCGCCAGAAGGTAGCCACTCATGGATTTCGCTTATTCCGCCAAGGTACAGGACCTGCGTGAGCGCCTCACCGCGTTCATGGAAGCCTACGTCTATCCCGCCGAGAAAGTATTCGAGGAGCAAGTGGCCGAGGGTGACCGCTGGCAGCCCACGCAAATCATGGAAGACCTCAAGGTCAAGGCGAAGGCCGAGGGCCTGTGGAACCTCTTCCTGCCCGAGTCCGAACTGGGCGCCGGCCTGACCAACATGGAATACGCGCCGCTGGCCGAAATCATGGGCCGCTCGCTGATCGGCTCCGAGCCGTTCAACTGCGCAGCGCCCGATACCGGCAACATGGAAGTGCTGGTGCGCTACGGCAGCGAAGAGCACAAGCGCACCTGGCTCGAACCGCTGCTGCGCGGCGAGATCCGCTCCGCGTTCGCCATGACCGAACCGGGCGTTGCATCCTCGGATGCCACCAACATGCAGGCCAACGCCGTGCGCGATGGCGACGAGTGGGTCATCAATGGCCGCAAATGGTGGACCTCCGGCGCCTGCGACCCGCGTTGCAAGATCATGATCTTCATGGGTCTGACCAACCCGGACGCACCGCGC
The DNA here is from genome assembly GCF_026686735.1 of Pseudomonas triclosanedens. Classification (NCBI taxonomy): domain Bacteria; kingdom Pseudomonadati; phylum Pseudomonadota; class Gammaproteobacteria; order Pseudomonadales; family Pseudomonadaceae; genus Pseudomonas; species Pseudomonas triclosanedens. The sequence continues at coordinate 2,762,374 of NZ_CP113432.1, forward strand.
CACCAGCAGCATTCGATGATCCTGGTGCCGACCGACGCGCCCGGCGTGAAGATTCTCCGCCCGCTGCCGGTGTTCGGCTACGACGACGCCCCGCACGGCCATGCCGAAGTACTGTTCGAGAACGTCCGCGTACCCTACGAGAACGTACTGCTCGGCGAAGGCCGCGGTTTCGAGATCGCCCAGGGTCGCCTCGGCCCAGGCCGCATCCACCACTGCATGCGCTCCATCGGCATGGCCGAGCGCGCGCTGGAACTGATGTGCAAGCGCTCCGTCAGCCGCACCGCCTTCGGCAAGCCGCTGGCCCGCCTGGGTGGCAACATCGACCACATCGCCAACTCGCGCATCGAGATCAACCAGGCTCGCCTGTTGACCCTCAATGCCGCCTACATGATGGACACCGCCGGCAACAAGATCGCCCAGAGCGAGATCGCCCAGATCAAGGTCGTGGCGCCCAACGTTGCCCTGCAAGTGATCGACCGCGCCATCCAGATGCACGGCGGCGCCGGTGTTTCCAACGACTTCCCGCTGGCCTACTGGTATGCCATGCAGCGCACCCTGCGCCTGGCCGACGGCCCGGACGAAGTACACCGTGCCGCCATCGGCAAGTTCGAAATCGGCAAATACGTCCCGCGCGACGCGATGCGCAGCAGCCGCTGACCGCTCGCCGAAACGAAAAAGGCCCGCACATGCGGGCCTTTTTCATGGGGCCTCGAAAGCAGAGGTCATTACCGTCCCACAGGAGCGGACCCCATCCGCGCCCCGGCTTTGGCTGCTCCGTGCGTCGCACCGCTTTCCGTAGGAAGGCGGATAACGCTGCGCGTTATTCGCCCTACCAGGGGTATCGCGGGCTGAGTCCGCTGGACGTGAGAGCTTTTGCTCTTGGGACTTCCAGAGACCCGCCCGCACACGCCGAGCGCCCCTTCAGGAGGCCGAGAGGAATCGGAGGCTCAGGGGTTGAGCGGCATGGAAGCCGCGAGAGCGTCGCCGGGCCACGGATGGCCCGTCGACGCGTGCCCCTGAAACTTCGATGGATCGAGGGAAGTCCGGCGCAGCCGGACCCGGATGCAGGGGCAAGCGCTTTGGTTACTTTCTCGCGATTGAGAAAGTGACTCGCCCGGGAGGGCGAAACAAAATCTCCCACGCCACTCCAAAGCCAGGCATACCCACCAAACAACAAAGCCCCAGTGCACCCACCAGAAAAACCGCACACAACACCTGGCCCGCCACCCACCGATGGGTATCGCTGCGCTCCACCCATCCTACAAAAGCCATACCCAACACCGGGCAAAACATCCGGCGCCCAACGAACAAGGCCAGCTTGCGCTGGCCTTGTCGTCTTACTGCTCGGGTGAGGACTCCGGGAGTTCCGCTGCCGCCTGTTGCGTCAGCCACCACTGCCGCCTTACATGCAACTGGGCGGCAAAGGCGCGGGCGGCGGCCTCGTGGGGGAAGCGCAGCGCGCGTCGTCCGAGGCGGACCTGCCAATAGGCGTGGCCGCGAAACTCAACGGCCTCGATCCTCACCTCCAGCGCCTGCATGCATATTCTCCTGGCTCACGATCTCCAGCGGTTCCTCGCCGGTACGACGTGTCTTGATCAACGATAGCAGTATGCCACCGGCGAGCAGGCCGAAGGTTACGCCAAGCGACAGGGCGGCGGGGAACTTGCCGATGAAGCCGTGGAGGAAAATCTTCGTACCGATGAACACCAGCACCAGCGCCAGAGCGTACTTCAGGTACACGAAGCGGTGGATCATCGCCGCCAGCGAGAAGTACAGGGCACGCAGGCCGAGGATCGCGAAAATGTTCGAGGTATAGACGATGAACGGGTCCTGAGTGATAGCGAAGATCGCCGGCACACTGTCCACCGCGAACACCAGGTCGGCCAGTTCGATCAGAATCAGCGCCAGGAACAGCGGCGTGGCATAGCGCACCACCTTGCCCGAGGCGTCCGGCATGCGCACGAAGAAGTGGTGCTCATGGATCTTGTCGGTCATGCGGATGTGCTTGCGCAGGAACTTCAGCACCGGGTTGTTCGCCAAGTCCGGTTCGGCCTCATGCCTGGAGAACAGCATCTTCACGCCGCTGAACAGCAGGAAGGCGCCGAACACATACATGATCCACTCGAACTCCTTCACCAGCGCGGCGCCCAGGCCGATCATCAGCGCGCGCATCACGATGGCGCCGAGGATGCCCCAGAACAGCACCTGGTGCTGGTAGCGGCGGGGGATGCCGAAGAAGCCGAAGATCATCGCCATGACGAACACGTTGTCCATCGACAGCGACTGCTCGACCAGGAAGCCCGTGTAGTACTCCACCGCGCTGGTGGGGCCGAACTCGTACCAGACCCAGCCGCCGAAGGCCAGACCGCAGGCGAAGTAGCCGGCGGAAAGCATCAGGCTTTCGCGCACGCCGATCTCATGGTGATCGCGTTGCAGAACGCCCAGGTCGAGTACGAGCAGAGTGATGACGATGGCCAGGAAGGCCAGCCAGAACCAGGTGGCGGTTCCGAGGAATGGTTCGGTCAAAAAGGCGTGCAGAGCTGTCATGTGGCCCCTCCCTTAGTGTCGTTGTCGAAAGTGACTCCGACATGGCGGTTGGCGACCGTCAGAGGGGCCCGGCGTCACAGGCGAAACATAGCAGAGCGGCGTAATGCTGGAAAAACGACGCTCGTAACAAATTCCTACGGATCAGGACATATATAAGAGTAGTCCTGCCTTGCTCAGGGATTCACTGAACGGCAGACGATGGCGCGGCTCTCACCCCAGGGCAGGCGCACAGCGAAGCGGGGCGGCTGCTCGCCCGCCTGGCGCCGAGCTGCCTGGCAAGCGCTTCGGCTGCACGCCGGAGAATGGCCTGGTGCCCTGGCAATACGGGCAAGGCCGCTTGCCCGGCCACCACATGCGCCTGCAACCGGCGTGTTTCGATGCGCAGGTCGGGGCGCGGCTCGCCCCCGCCGAGGGTCAGTAGACCCACACCTCGACACGGCGGTTCTTCACCCGGCCGTCCGTGTCGCTGTTCGCCGCCACCGGCAGTGCGGCACCCATCCCGCTGATCTCGCGGAACATCACCCCATCCTTGGCCAGCTCGCGGCGCACCGCCATCGCCCGCAGCTTCGACAGCAGCTCCGCGCGTGCCGGGTCCTGCTTCGGATCGCCAAAGCCCACCAGCACCACCTGCTTGTTCATCTTGCCGTGCTGCTGCAAGTACGCCAGCAAGCGATCCAGATCGCGCTGGGCCTTGTTGTCCAGCGTCGCGCTGCCCTCGCGGAAGCGGAAGTTCACCGACAGCCGCTGCGCATCACGGGCCAGCGCCTGGTAAGGCTCCGGCATGCCCGCGTTCGGCTCCATCTTCACCGCGCGCACGCGCTGACCGACGAACCCGTTCGCGCTCACCAGTGCCTGCCCCTGGTCGCCCTGGGCGAACTGCAGCAGCGCACGCGCCCAGCGATTGCTTTCCTCCGGCTTCATATAGAGGAACAGCCGGCGCGACAGCGGATAGTCCTCCGTGGCGATCAGCGCCGCAGAGGGCGGCATCGCCAGCGACTCGCCGTCGGCAATCGCCAGCGCCTTCGCCTTCTGGATCGACGACAGCCCCACGAAACCGATGCCCTGCGGGTCAGTACTCACCTGTGCCGACAACTGATCGCTCGACTCGAAGCGCCGCGCCGTGCCGGCCAGCGCCTTGCCGTGGCTGGCCAGCACCAGCTCCTTGAAGGTATCGAAAGTGCCGGAATTATCGTCCCGCGCGTACAGATGAATCTCGCCGCCGCGTCCGCCCAGCTCCTCCCACGTCTTCACCTCGCCGGCATAGATGCGCGCCAGATTGTCCGACGTCAGCTCCGTCAGCGGGTTGGCCGGATTCACGATGATCGCCAGGCCGTCGATACCGATGATGTGCTCGGCCTTCGCGCTGCGCAGGTTGCCCGAGGCCGACAGCCCGGCGGCCTCCGCGTCCTTGATGGGGCGCGATGCCGCGGCGAGTTCCGCGCTGTTGTCCTTCAACGCAACAAAGCCGGTGCTCGAACCGTGTGCGGCCAGCTCCACGATGGCTTCCCGGCCATTGGCCGAACGGCCGCGAATGCGCTGCTCGTTATCCGCCTTGCCCGGCTCGCTGCTCACCTCGCTGAAACCTTCCTCCACCATCAGGCCCTTCACCAGCTCCGGCAGCAGGTGCGCGCCGATGGTATTCGAACCCTGGATGCGCAACACCGGCTCACCGCCTTGCGAGGATGGGAGGGCGGCGAAGGCCTGCCAGGGGAACGCATAGCAGGCGAAACCGATGACCAGCCAGGCAATGGTGATGGGCCAGGCTTCCGCGCCACGCCGGGGCGACTCGTGCAACATGAAACGACTTCCCTGAAAGGTTTGCGATGCGCGGCAGCGTAAGACGGAAAGGTTTCAGATAAGTGACGGCCCACCGAGCCGGCGGTCACGCCGTTGCAGAGCGGCGTCCGGTACCCCGGCGTGGCGCAGGACCGGAGGTTCCGCGCAGCATTGGCCAATCGTCCGGCTTGCCGGGCGGCAACCTTCACGCTGGGCGTCGGCAGGGGCGTGATGAAAGGCGCGAAGAAAGCAGGCAGCGGCATCGCCTGGCCAGCGCGCGATACGCAAGCCTGCTGATTTTATTGAGTTCTACCGACCGAAAAGAGGAGGGGACGACAGCGCCATTCAAGTTGGCGAACTTCTGAATAGGGAATATTCCTGCGAGTATCTCGGGATTCGCTGGGTTTCTGAGGAAGAGCGCCTTCATAGCATGGGCTCATCGAATTGTGTGAGCCATTTAATATGTTCAGCCGCCTCTGGAGAGGTCCCAACAACCAGCTCCCCAGACTCGTTGTTCGCCTTCCTTTCACCTTCTTCAACGTTCGCCGCAGCAACCGCGCGCCCATCTTCGGGCCACGCAAGGGCGATGCCCGGCCCTTCTTCTCCAATGGCCGGGCGCTAGGCGGCAAAAGCCGCGTGCGCCAGCCCGAGGCCGAAGCCTACCTCCGGCTGCTCGCACACACCCGCAACCGTTTCCGCTGGCACAAGGCCCGCGCAAAGGTCTGCTTCTGCTTCCCCTACACGCGTTCGAGCCCCGCCGAGGCGGCACAGCCCTGCCGATTCGGGCCGTACCCCTCCAGACTCTCGCGGCGACTCAGGCAACCAGCCGGCTAGAAACCCTCACCCCCCTTCAACCTTTCCTTTGCACCAGTGCGCGCAGCACCAGCTCGCGTCAGGAGTATCTCAGGACTAGAGGCCGCCCAGCACTCGAACGAGCCGGCCCTGCGCATCGAGCCGGCTGCACTGTCGCTGGTATTGCCGGTGAAGCTGACGCTGGCCCGGGGTCAATGCCGACATCTATGCGCTGATCGCGGCGGAGCTGCAGCGGCGCCTGGGACGGACCGTCCCCGAGTGCCGTGAACAGGCTCGCCAGTTGTTCACCCGGCTTGCGCCGGTGTATCTGGAGCGTGTCAAGGCTCAGTTGCCGCGCGCCGGCACGAATTACCGCGTGCTGCGGCTGGACGCCGATCTGTTCGCCTTCAGCTCCAGCGAGGGCAGCCTGTTCGAATTCGACGGTGATGGCCTGACGCTGCGTCAGAACAGTGTCGTCTGGTTCGGCCAGGGCAAGCTGCTGGGCCAGGAGTACCCGCTGAAAGTCGCGTACTTCGAGCCGAAAGTGAGCGAGCTGCTGGCACCGGCCACGCCCTGACCGGCAAGCGAAGCGCATGGAAAAAGGCTGCGAGTGCAGCCTTTCTTCTGGGCGGGTGTTTCCTGCTCAGCTCAGGCGGAGCCAGATCGGCGCGTGGTCCGATGGTTTTTCCATGCCGCGGATGTCGTAGTCCACGCCGGTGTCGGCGATGCGGCTGCGCAGCGCTTCGGAGGCGAGGATGACGTCGATGCGCAGGCCGCGCTTGGGCTGGTCTTCGAATCCGCGGCTGCGGTAGTCGAACCAACTGAAACGGTCGTTCACCTCGGGGTTGAGCAGGCGGAAGCTGTCCACCAGGCCCCAGTTCTTCAGGCGGGCCAGCCACTCGCGCTCTTCCGGCAGGAAGCTGCACTTGCCGGTCTTCAGCCAGCGCTTGCGGTTCTCTTCACCGATGCCGATGTCGCAGTCTTCGGGCGAGATGTTGATGTCGCCCATCACCACCAGCGGCTGGCTGGGCTGGAAGCGGCTTTCCAGCAGGGCTTGCAGGTCGGCGTAGAAACGCTGCTTGGCCGGGAATTTCACCGGATGGTCGCGGTTTTCGCCCTGGGGGAAGTAGCCGTTCATCACAGTTACTGGCTGGCCCTGGGCATCCTTGAAGGTGCCCCAGATGAAGCGCCGCTGCGACTCTTCACCGTCGTTGGGGAAGCCGCGCTGCAGTTCCAGCGGCTCCTGGCGCGAGAGCAGGGCGACGCCGTAGTGGCCTTTCTGTCCGTGGTAGTGCACGTGATAGCCGAGGGCTTCGATTTCCGCCTGGGGGAACTGGTCGTCGGCGACCTTGGTTTCCTGCAGGCCGATCACATCCGGCTGATGACGTTCGATGACGGCCTGCAGTTGGTGGGGACGTGCTCGCAAGCCATTGATATTGAAGGAGACGATTTTCATCCAGGACGCCCTCGCAAAAATCACGATGCTAGCCCAAGGCGGTGAATCCTGGCGACCCCGATGGCTCGCTGCTAGTGTTCCGCAGTGGGATGCCGACCATAACAAGAGACCATAAGAATAGGGGGCTGCATGCCTGATACCGTTGCCGAAGTCCGGCTGCTCGACAGCGGCTACAGCCGCGAAGTCCGTTCCCTGCTTTACCACGCCTACCGACACGAGCCCACCTTCGCCTACCTGTTCGACGCCGATCGCCCCGGTTTCGACCAGCGCGTGCGCGCCACGGTGCGGGAACTGGTCAACCGGCATTTCCTCGAAGACCTGCCGGCCATCGGCCTGCTGATCGAGGAACGCCTGGTTGGCGTGGCACTGATCGCCCCGCCACAGCGCAGGCTGGACATCACCGAAAGCTGGGCCTGGCGCATGCGCATGCTGCTGACAACCGGGCTGGGCTGCACACGGCGTTACCTGGATTATCACGCTGCGGTGCTTGGCTGCCTGCCGCCGGGCCCGTATCACATTCTGCCGCTGCTGGGCGTGCACCCGGAGTTCCAGGGCAAGCGCCTGGGCGAGCGACTGCTCGATGCGCTGCACGCCTGGTGCGCGGAGGACGGAGGTTCCCAGGGGCTGGTGCTGGATACCGGCAATGCGCGCTACCTGGAGTTCTACCAGCGGCATGGTTACCAGGAGCTGGGGGAGGTTGCGCTGGGGCCGATCCGCGAGCATGTGCTGTTTCATCCCAACCCGCGCCCGGAGGCATCCCTGGCGGGCGGCGGCTAGCGGGCTACAGCCCTTGCGCGGGCCTTTCGTGGATTTCCCGTGCTAGCATTTCGCGCCATGAGAGTTGTCCAAGGATTGCTTGGGCTGCTGCTGGTCATGGCGCTTTGTCTGCGGATGGCGCTGGCGGCGGAGGCCCGGCTCGACGTACGAATCACCCCCGCCAACGCTGCGCTCAAGGCCAACATCGAGGCCTACGTGGGCAGCCTTGGCGAGCGTGACGAGGCGGCGTTGCGGCGCATGCGGCGCACCACCGAAGAACAGGCACGCAAGGCCGCACAGGCGCTTGGCTACTACCAGGCGCGCATTCGCAGCCGGGTGCGTGACGAGCAGCCGCCCACCCTGCGCCTCAATGTGACGCCGGGCGAACCGGCGCGCCTGCGCAACGTGACCGTCCGCGTGGAAGGGCCGGCGGCGAGGCTCAAGAGCTTTCGCATACCGGGTGGCGATGCCCTCAAGCCCGGCGCGCAGCTCAACCACGGCGCCTACGAGGATGCCAAGCGGCTGATCCAGAATCAGGCGTCGCGCTTTGGCTTCTTCAGTGGGCAGTTCACCCGGCAGCAATTGCGTGTCGACCCTGCCGCCGGCGTCGCCGACATCGAGCTGGTGTATGTCAGCGGGCCGCGTTCCACCCTCGGCAAGGTGCAATTCAGCGGCGACTACCCGTTCGACGATGAGCTCCTGCAACGCATGGTGCCGTTCAAGGACGGCACGCCCTACGATTCGGAACTGATCGCCGACCTGAACCAGTCGCTGCAATCGAGCGGCTACTTCGATGGCGTGCGCGTCGATGCCGCGCCGTCGCAGAGCAACAAGAGCAACGCCGACGTGATCCCGGTTAACGTCCATCTGCAAGTGCGCAAGCCGCGCACGATGGGCCTGGGCCTTGGTTTCTCCACCGACGTCGGGCCGCGCGCGCGGGCCACCTGGACGCGCCACTGGGTCAACCCCCAGGGGCATAGCCTGGGCTGGGAGGCGGAGCTTTCCGCGCCACGGCAGAATATCGGCGCCTGGTACGAAGTCCCCCTGGACCCGCCGCTGACCGACAAGCTGCGCTTCACCAGCGGCTACCAGTACGAAGACCTGGTGGACACCGAGAGCAAGCTGCTCACCCTCGGCGGCGAGTGGCACCACAAGCTCGACAGCGGCTGGCAGCGGGTCGTCTCGCTGAACTGGCAGCGCGAGGAATACAAGCTGGGCGACGACTCTGGCCTGAGCAGCTTCCTGATGCCGGGCATCGGTTACTCGATTCTCCAGGCGGACAACAAGATCGACCCCAGCCACGGCTATCGCCTGCAATTCGAAGTCAAGGGCGCCAAGCAGGGGCTGCTGGCCGATGCCGACGTCGCCCACGTCAATGCGATGGCCAAGGGCCTGACCAGCTTCTGGGGCGGCCAGCGCCTGCTCGGCCGGATCCAGCTCGGCGGCATCGCCACCAGCGACTACTCGTCGATCCCGCCATCGCTGCGCTTCTTCGCTGGCGGCGACCAGAGCGTGCGCGGCTACGACTACCAGACGCTGTCGCCGAAGAACTCCGATGGCGACCGCATCGGCGGGCGCTACATGGTCGCCGGGAGCGTCGAGTACCAGTACCCCATCGCCGAGCGCTGGCGCCTGGCGGCGTTCGTCGACCAGGGCAATGCCTTCAATTCGCTGGACTTCCCGTCGATCAAGACCGGCGTGGGCATCGGCGTGCGCTGGATTTCCCCGGTTGGCCCGCTGCGCCTGGACCTCGCCGACGGCCTGGATGAGGACGGTGGCATCCGTATTCACTTCTCGATGGGGCCTGAACTGTGAGTCGCGCAGGCTGGATGCGAACGTTGCGTGGCGTGCTGGGTGCGCTGCTGGGGCTTGTTCTGTTGCTCGTGGTGGCGCTGGCAGCGCTGCTGGGCACCGAGGCGGGCAGCCGCACGGCGCTGCGCTGGGTGCCTGGGCTGAGCGTGGAAGCCTTCAGTGGCCGGCTGGGCGCGGCATTCACCGCCAAGCGCCTGGAGTGGAGCGATGGCGCCACTCGGGTGGTGCTCGACGCGCCGGACATCGCCTGGTCGCCGAGCTGCCTGCTGCGCATGACGCTGTGCCTGGAGCGGGTGGCGGCGAACCAGGTGCTGCTGATGCTGCCACCCGGCGAGCCGGGCGAATCCACCGCGCCCATCGAGCTTCCGAGCCTCGCCTTGCCGTTGTCGCTGGAACTCGGCGATGTGCGCCTTGGGCGCCTGGTACTCGACGACCAGGAGCAACTGCGCGACGCCAACCTGGTCGCGCACTGGGATCGCGAAGGGCTGCACATCGAGTCGGCGACCCTGGCGCGTGGCGATCTGCGCCTGTCGCTCGCCGGGCTGCTGCAGCCGTCGCAGGGTTGGCCGCTGAAGGCCGAGGGGCAGCTCGAACTGCCGGCGCCGGGCGCTCAGCCGTGGTCGCTGAAGTTGCAGGTGGAAGGTGAGCTGCAAGGTCATCTCAAGCTGCAAGCGCAGAGCAGCGGTTACCTCGCCGGCGAACTGCAGGGCGACGTGCAGCCGCTGGCGGAGAACCTGCCGGCCAGGGCGCAGGTCGTGGCCGACGGCTTCAAGGCGGACGCCTCGCTGCCCGACACCCTGACGCTGAACCAGGTGCGGCTGGATGCCAGCGGCGACCTGAAAAAGGGCTATGACATCGCAGGCGCCGCGCTGCTGCCAGCCGAGGATGCCCCGGTGGTGCTGACCTTGCGCGGCCGTGTCGACGCCCAGGGTGCCGACATCGCCGCACTCGACCTGAGCGCCGCGAAGGACCAGCGGGTGGGTGTGAGTGGCCGCCTGGACTGGCAGGAAGGCTTTGCCGCCGACGCCCGGCTGGACTGGCTGGACTTCCCCTGGCGCCGGTTGTACCCGCAGATCGACGAACCGCCGGTGAACCTGCATGGCCTCAAGGCCGAGGTGCAGTACCGCGACGGCGCCTACCTGGGCAATTTCGATGCCGCGCTGACCGGCCCGGCGGGCGCCTTCACCCTGGCCAGCCCGGTTTCGGGCAACCTGTCGGAAGTCTTCCTGCCGTCGCTGCAACTGGTGGCCGGGCAGGGCAAGGCCGAAGGACATCTGCGTCTGGCTTTCGCCGACGTTCTGAGCTGGGATGCGGCGCTGGACCTGCGCGACCTCGACCCGGCCTACTGGCTGGAGCAGATGCCCGGCCGTCTGGCCGGCCCGTTGCGCAGCCAGGGTTCGCTCAAGGGCGACGAACTGAGCCTGTCCGCGACCCTCGACCTGCAAGGGCGCCTGCGAGGCCAGCCGGCGCTGTTCAAGGCGCGCGCCGAAGGGCAGGGGCAAGCCTGGAAGGCGGATGAGCTGCTGCTGCAACTGGGCGACAACCGCATCAGCGGGCAGGCCACGCTCGACCAGCGCCTGACCGGACGGCTGGACCTGGCGCTGAACCGGCTGGGCCAACTGTGGCCGCAACTCTCCGGCCAACTGGGCGGTCGCCTGGACCTGGCCGGCAGCCTGCAAGCTCCACAGGGGCAATTGACACTGAACGGCCAGCGCGTCGCCTATGCCGAACAGAGCCTGCGCAACCTGACCCTGGATGCTCGCCTGGATGCCGCCCAGCGTGGACGGCTGGACTTGCAGGTGCAGGGCCTGCGCAGCGGCGACACCGCGCTGGGCACCCTGCGTCTGGAGGGCAGCGGCGACCGCCAGCGCCAGCAGGCGACATTGAATCTGCAAGGCAAGCCGGTCGTCCTGGCCCTTGGGCTGGACGGCACCTGGAATGGCCGCGACTGGCGCGGACGCCTCGCCCAGGGCGACGTGCAGAGCGGCGGGCAGGACTGGCGCCTGCAACAGCCGGCGAAGCTGGAGCGCCTGGCCGATGGCCGCCTGACCCTGGGGGCACACTGCTGGGCTTCGGGGCCGGCAAGCCTGTGCGCCGATGACCAGCGCCTGCTGCCCGACCCACGCCTGCGCCTGCACTTGCGGCAATTCCCGCTGGACAGCCTGGCGCGCTGGCTGCCGGAAGACTTCGCCTGGCGCGGGCAACTGGACGGCGACGTTCAGCTGGACCTGCCGGCCAGCGGCCCGAACGGGTCGATCCTGCTCAACGCCGGCAGCGGCACGCTGCGCCTGAAAGAGCAGGACGAATGGGTGGATTTCCCCTACCAGAGCCTGCAACTGGAAAGCCGCCTGACGCCGCGCCGCATCGACACCAGCCTGCAATTCCACGGCGAACGCCTGGGCACGCTCGACGCCCAGGTGCAGCTCGACCCGCGCCCGCGCGCCAAGCCGTTGAGCGGCAGCTTCAGCCTCAACGGGCTGGACCTGTCCATCGCGCGGCCCTTCGTGCCCGCCGTGGACACGCTCAAGGGCCGCCTCAACGGCAACGGGCGGATTTCCGGCGGCCTGCTGGCGCCACGGGTGGATGGCGACCTGCGCCTGAGCGATGGCGAAATTTCCGGCGGCGACCTGCCGACCCGCCTGGAGCATTTGCAGGTGGACGCACGAATCGCCGGCGAACAGGTGGACCTCAGCGGCAACTGGACCGCCGGCGGACATGGCAGCGGCAACCTGTCCGGGCGCATCGCCTGGAGCAACGCGCTGGATGTGGACCTGAACATCCGCGGCAACCGCCTGCCGGTGACTGTCGACCCCTACGCGGAGCTGGAAGTGGAGCCGGACCTGGCGATCCGCATGGCCGGCGAGCGCCTGGCGATTTCCGGCACGGTGCAGGTGCCCAGCGGCGCGATCACCATCCGCCAACTGCCGCCCTCGACGGTGAAGGTTTCCGATGACACGGTGGTGGTCGGCCAGCAACAGGAGCAGAAAACCGCGACCGCGCTGAACATGGACATCGATGTGATCGTCGGCAAGGACAAGCTGACCTTCACCGGCTTTGGCCTGAGCGCCGAGCTGGCGGGGCAGGTGCACGTTGGCGACAACCTCGACACCCGTGGCGAGCTGCGCCTGGAGAATGGCCGCTATCGGGCCTACGGGCAGAAGCTGACCATCCGCCGCGCACGGCTGCTGTTCGCTGGCCCCATCGACCAGCCGTACCTGGACATCGAGGCGATCCGCAAGGTCGACGACGTGATTGCCGGGCTGCGCCTGACCGGCAGCGCCGACCAGCCGCGCAGCGAAGTGTTCTCGGAGCCGGCGATGAGCCAGCAGCAGGCGCTGTCGTACCTGGTGCTGGGGCGGCCAATGAGCAGCGGCGAAGACAGCAACATGCTCGGCGAGGCCGCGCTGGCCCTGGGGCTGGCCGGCAGCGCGCCGCTGACCGGCGAGGTGGCCGAGCGCCTGGGCATCAAGGACTTCCAGTTGGACACCGAAGGTACCGGCAACCAGACCAGCGTGGTCGCCAGCGGCCAGTTGTCGGACCGCCTGAGCCTGCGCTACGGGGTTGGTGTGTTCGAGCCGGCCAACACCATCGCCCTGCGCTACCTGTTGAGCAAGAAGGTCTATCTCGAAGCGGCCAGTGGCCTGGCCAGCTCCCTGGACATCTTCTACAAACGGGATTTCTGACCCCAGGCCCGACACGCGCCCCCGACAGGGCGCTGTCGGAAAGTCCCGGGCTTCATTCCGATGGCCTTCATGGCGTCTTAAGAAACCGGGAACAGACTTCCCCTGCCATCGAATGTCGTGGTGGAAAAGGGGAATCGCCATGCGTCTGGACCTCATCAGGACCCACCTGCTCGAATTCATCAACAAGGGCTTCCCGGCCCGCCAGTTGCGCCGTCTGGCCGCGCGCGACCTGCTGCGTGGCTCGGCGGCGGGCCGTCATGCGTCGCCGCCCCTGGCCAGTGCGCTGCTGGAATGGTCGGTGCTCGAACCGCAGGCTGCGCTGGAGCGGCTGGGTAGCCGACGCGAAGGTCTGAGCGAGGTGGAGGCCCGGGAGCGGTTGCTGCGCGAGGGGCCGAACGAGGTGGAACAGGACCGCCCGATCGGTGCCTGGATGCACCTGTGGTACTGCTACTGCAACCCCTTCAATCTGTTGCTGAGCGTGCTGGCGACGATCTCCTGGCTTACCGAGGACGCCGAGGCCGCCGTGGTGATCGGCAGCATGGTGGCGATTTCCACGCTGCTGCGTTTCGTTCAGGAAAAGCGCTCGAACCGTGCGGCGGAACGCCTGAAGGCGATGGTCAGCAACACCGCGACGGTGTTTCGCAGCGAGGAGAACGAAGGCGCTGCGCTGCGCCTGGAAGTGCCGATCCGCGAACTGGTGCCGGGTGACATGCTGTGGCTGTCGGCGGGCGACATGGTGCCGGCGGATGTGCGCCTGCTCAGCGCCAAGGACCTGTTCGTCGGCCAGGCGGCGCTGACCGGCGAATCCCTGCCGGTGGAGAAGTTTCCACAGCTTCGCGATGCCCGCCAGGGCAACCCTCTGGAGCGCGACAACCTGTGCTTCATGGGTACCAACGTAATCAGCGGATCGGCGCAGGCGGTGGTAGTGGGCACTGGCGCGCGAACCTACTTCGGTTCGCTGGCCGAGCGGGTGATCGCGGCGGACCCGACGCCGACCGCCTTCCAGACCGGGGTGAACAAGGTCAGTTGGCTGCTGATCCGCTTCATGCTGGTGATGGCGCCGGTGGTGCTGCTGCTCAACGGCTTCACCAAGGGCGACTGGCTGGAGGCCGCGCTGTTCGCGCTGTCCATCGCTGTCGGCCTGACCCCGGAAATGCTCCCGATGATCGTCACCTCGACCCTGGCCAAGGGCGCGGTGGCGCTGAGTCGGCGCAAGGTCATCGTCAAGCGCCTGGACGCCATCCAGAACTTCGGCGCGATGGACATCCTCTGCACCGACAAGACCGGCACCCTGACCCAGGACCGCATCGTGCTGGAGCGGCACACCGATGCCTTCGGCCATGCCCAGGACCGGGTCCTGCAACTGGCCTTCCTCAATAGCCACCACCAGACGGGGCTGAAGAACCTGCTGGACGTCGCTGTGCTCGAACATGTCGAGCTGCGCCACGCGCTGCGGGTGGACAGCCGCTACCACAAGGTGGACGAGATTCCCTTCGACTTCGCCCGTCGTCGCATGTCGGTGGTGGTGAGCGAACATGACGATCACCACCTGCTGATCTGCAAGGGCGCTCTTGAGGAAGTGCTCGACGTCTGTGTCACGGTCGAAGCCGCCGGTGATGTCGAGCCGCTGGACGGCGAACGCCTGGCGAGCATCCGCGCCGTTGCCGAGTCACTCAACCAGGAGGGCCTGCGGGTGGTCGCGGTGGCGACCCGCGAGCTGCCGACCACCCGCGAGAGCTACAGCGTGGCCGACGAGGCGGGGCTGTGCCTGGCTGGCTACATCGCCTTCCTCGACCCGCCCAAGGAAACTACCGCGCCGGCACTGCGCGCACTGGCGGACAACGGTGTGGCGGTGAAGGTGCTGACCGGCGACAACGAGCGCGTCACCCTCAAGGTTTGCCGCGATGTTGGCCTGGCCGTGGAGGGCGTGCTGGTCGGGCCGCAACTGGACGGCCTCGACGACGCGGCGCTGGGCGAGCTGGCCGAGCACACCACGCTGTTCGCCAAGCTCACGCCCGGTCACAAGGAACGCCTGGTGCGCGTGCTGCGCGAGCGCGGGCACGTGGTGGGCTTTCTGGGCGACGGTATCAACGACGCGCCGGCATTGCGCACGGCGGATATCGGTATCTCGGTGGACTCGGCGGTGGACATCGCCAAGGAGGCGGCCGACCTGATCCTGCTGGAAAAGAGTCTGATGGTGCTGGAGGAGGGGGTGATCGAAGGGCGCCGGACCTTCGCCAATATGCTCAAGTACATCCGCATGACCGCCAGCTCCAACTTCGGCAACGTGTTCAGCGTGCTGGTGGCCAGCGCCTTCATTCCCTTCCTGCCGATGCTGCCGTTGCAGCTGCTGGTGCAGAACCTGCTCTACGACTTGTCGCAGATCGCCATCCCCTTCGACAACGTCGACGAGGAACAACTGCGCCGGCCGCAGCAGTGGAACCCGGACGGGCTCGGGCGCTTCATGGTGTTCTTCGGGCCGGTCAGCTCGCTGTTCGATATCGCTACCTTCCTGGTCCTGTGGTTCGCGCTGGGCGCCAATGCGCCGGAGCACCAGGCGCTGTTCCAGTCCGGCTGGTTCGTCGAAGGGCTGATCTCGCAGCTGCTGGTGGTGCACATGATCCGCACGCGGCGCATTCCCTTCCTGCAGAGCCGCGCGGCGTGGCCGTTGCTGGGGATGACGCTGCTGATCGTCGCGGTGGCGGTGTTCCTGCCGATGGGGCCGCTGGCGCATTCGTTCCGCATGCAGGCGCTGCCGCTGGCCTACTGGCCGTGGCTGGCGGGCATCCTGCTGGGGTACATGGTGCTGACACAGGCGGTAAAAGGTTGGTTCGCCCGACGTTATGGCTGGGATCGCAGCGAGCGGCCGGCGGCGCGGGCAACGCTGCCGCTGGGCGCCCACGCCGATTCGAGGGCGGCCTGAGGCTCGCAGGGGAGCCTCGCCGGGCAGTTTCAGGCAAGTCTGCGCAGGACCAGGCAAACCGCTCGGCGCTTTCCTGACGTATCGTCGCGGCGTGTGCCGGGCCTTGCGCCTAGGCTGAATCCATCCGTGACGGAACCTGTCGGCTCCGGCTCCCCCCATCACCCGCGAAAGAGGTGAACTCGCAGATGATTACCGTGAACCTGAATGGCAAGGACCATGAACTCGACGCGCCCGGCGAAATGCCGCTGCTCTGGGCCCTGCGCGACGTCGCCGGGCTGACCGGCACCAAGTATGGCTGTGGCATGGCGCTGTGCGGTGCCTGCACGGTGCACATCGACGGTCAGCCGACACGCTCTTGCGTCACCCCCCTGGCGGCGGTGGAGGGCAAGAAAATCATCACCATCGAGGCGGTGGCCGAGCAGCCCGCCGGCAAGGCGGTGCAGGAAGCCTGGCGGCGGCTGGACGTGGTGCAGTGCGGCTATTGCCAGTCCGGGCAGATCATGTCGGCCACTGCGCTGCTGGCCTCGAACAAGGCCCCCAGCGATGCCGACATCGATACCGCGATGAGCGGCAACATCTGCCGCTGCGCCACCTATGCGCGGATTCGCGAAGCCATTCACGACGCTGCCAAGACCCTGGCCTGAGGAGAACCGACATGCTCGATACCCGCATCGATCAGGACCAGACGCACGAACGCGGCATCTTCAATTTCAGCCGTCGGCACTTTCTGCGCGGCGCTGGCGGCCTGGCGCTGGGCGTCTACTTCGCGCCGCTGCTCGGCCATTTCGGCGAGGCGCAGGCGGCCGCCGATTTCGAACCCAACGCTTTCGTGCGCATTACCCCGGATGGCACGGTGACAGTGATCGCCAAGCACGTGGAGATGGGCCAGGGCAGCTATACCGGCCTGGCCACACTGGTGGCCGAGGAACTGGATGCCGACTGGGCGCATGTGCGCGTGGAGGGTGCGCCTGCCGATGCCAAGCGCTACGCCAACCTGGCGTTCGGCACCTTGCAGGGGACTGGCGGCAGCAATGCGATGGCCAACTCCTTCGAGCAGATGCGCAAGGCCGGAGCTTCCGCCCGCGCCATGCTGGTGTCGGCCGCCGCGGCGCAATGGCAGGTGCCGGCAGAGCAGATCGAGGTGCATGACAGCGTGCTGACCCATGCCGCTTCCGGGCGCAAGGCCGGTTTCGGCGAGTTGGCCGCCGCGGCGGCGAAGCAACCGTTGCCGACCGAGGTGAAGCTCAAGGATCCAAAGGACTTCAGGCTGATCGGCCAGGCGAAGCTGGCGCGGACCGACAGCAACGGCAAGACCGACGGCTCTGCGGTATTCACCCAGGACATCCATCTTCCGGACATGCTGGTGGCCGTGGTTGCCCATCCGCCGCGCTTCGGCGGGGTGCCGGCCAAGGTCGATGCCGGCAAGGCCAAGGCGGTGCCGGGCGTGGTCGCGGTGGTGGAGTTCGCCGGCAGCCCGTCGCGCTCCGCCGGGGTCGCGGTGCTGGCGAAGAACACCTGGGCCGCCCGCCAGGGACGCGACGCACTGCAGGTCGAATGGGATGAGAGCAAGGCGTTCAAGCTGGGCAGCAAGGAAATCTTCGCGCACTACCGCGAGCTGGCCAGCAAGCCCGGCCTGGTGGCGCGCAACGACGGCGACGTGGACAAGACCCTGCAGCAGCCGGCCAAGCTGATCGAGGCGGAGTACCAGTTCCCGTTCCTTGCCCATGCAGCGATGGAGCCCTTGAACTGTGTGGTGCAACTCAAGGACGACGGTTGCCAGATCTGGAATGGCGAGCAGTGGCAGACCGGCGACCAGATGGCGGTCTCGCAACTGCTGGGCGTGCCCGTCGAGAAAGTCACGATTACCCAGTTGTATGCCGGCGGCAGCTTTGGCCGCCGCGCCAACCCGCATTCGGACTATGTGCTGGAAGCGGTGGCGATCGCCAAGGCCGCCCATGACCAGGGCATCAAGGCGCCGGTGAAGATGGTCTGGACCCGCGAGGACGATACCCGTGCCGGCTACTATCGCCCGGCGTTCCTGCATCGCGCGCGGCTGGCGGTGGATGCCTCGGGCAACCTGGTGGGCTGGGAGCAGCGGCTGGTAGGGCAGTCGTTCATCGTCGGCACGCCGTTCGAGAAGATGCTGGTCAAGGACGGCGTGGACAAGATCGCCGTGGAAGGCGCGGATGACCTGCCGTACACCGTGCCCAACCTGCGCATCGAACAGGCGCTGGCCGACAACGTGACGGTGCCGACCCAGTGGTGGCGCTCGGTCGGTCACACCCACACGGCGTTTTCCACCGAAACGCTGATCGATGAAGCGGCCATCGCCGCCGGCAAGGATCCGTACCAGTTCCGCCGGGCACTGCTGGACAAGCATCCGCGCCACCGCGGCGTGCTGGATCTGGCGGCGCAGCGGGCCAACTGGCAGGCGCCGCTGGAGAAGGGCGCCGAGGGCGAGCAGCGTGGGCGCGGCATTGCCGTGCACGAGTCGTTCGGCAGCTTCGTCGCCCAGGTGGTGGAGGTGACTTGCAAGGCAGACCGCAGCTTCCGGGTCGACCGCGTCGTGTGCGCGGTGGATTGTGGCCTGGCGATCAATCCGGATGTGATCAGGGCACAGATGGAAGGCGGCATCGGATTCGCCCTGTCGGCGGCGCTGCACAGCGCGATCACCCTCACGGATGGGAAGGTGGACCAGTCCAACTTCCACGACTATCAGGTCCTGCGCATCAACGAGATGCCCAAGGTGGAGGTCCACATCGTACCGTCGGCGGAACCGCCTACCGGCGTTGGCGAGCCCGGTGTGCCGCCGTTGGCGCCGGCGCTGGCCAACGCGCTGTTCGCCGCCAGCGGCAAGCGCATCCGCAGCCTGCCGATCGCCAGCCAGTTGCAGGCGTGAGGTAACCGGAGAGGGCGCCGGCGCGCCTTCTCTCGTTCACTGGCTCAGGCGGCGGAGGCCTGCAGGCCGTGTTCCTCGCGGATCAGCTCGCGCAGGGCCTGGCGTTCCGCCGGCAGGGTCGCTGTGCGGTGCAGGGCGAGGCTGCCGTCCTCTTCGGTGACGGCGATCTCGGTCTCGAAATGCAGTTGCAGATCGTCCAGGGTGATGTAGGTGATGCGGTACGCCTCGTCGATGCTGGTCATGTTCGGCGACTCGATGTGGGAGGGGCGCAGGCCCGATTGCGGCATGGTCGCGCCGGGTGAGCTAGGGTGGAAGTGAATCGCCGTGATGGTGATCATCACGGCCGACGATGGTGCCGGCGAGATTTTCCGGCATCCGGTGCGCAGGACGGGTATCCTGCGCGGGCGTGTCCAGACCGGCCACGCTGACCTACAACTGGAGCAGTGACATGAGCCGCGACAAGCAGCTTTTCCCGGATGACGAAATCGGCGACGCCCTGTGGGCCTTGCAGGAAGACGGCGAGGACCTTTCCGTCGAGCACGAGGTGGAGTTCGCAGTGATCTTCCCCGACGAACAGTCGGCTCTGGACTTCGCCATCATGCTGCTGCAGAACGGGCAGAAAGTGGCGTACTCCGAATACGACGGCAACGACCAGCTGCCGTGGCAGGTCCTGGCCTATCCGGTCATGGAACTCAGCCACGAGCACATCAGTGGCTATGCCGCGTTGCTGTCCGAGCATTCCGCCGACCTGGGCGGCCAGATGGATGGCTGGTCGGCTCTCTGAGCGGCTGCTGCCTCATGAAAACGGCGCCTGCGGGCGCCGTTTTTGTTTGTCGGGCGGCGCGGATCACTCCGGCAGCGGCGCCTGCCGTGCCACCTGGCGTAGCGCCTGCTCGTAATAGTCCACGCTCTGCGCGCCGGAGATCAGCTGGCGGCCATTGAGGATCACCGCCGGCACCGCGTGGATGCCGTGGCTGGTGTAGAAGTCTTCCTCCGCCACCACCTCGTCGCCATAGGCGTCACTGTCGAGAACCTCCCTGGCCCGCACCGCATCCAGGCCCACGCTGACCGCCAGCTCCAGCAGGACCTCGGCATCGCTCGGGTCGCGCCCTTCGCCGAAGTAGGCGTGCAACAGCGCCTGTTTGAGAGCGAGGTCGCGGTGCGATTCCGCCGCCCAGTGCAGCAGGCGGTGAGCGTCGAAGGTGTTGTAGATGCGGCTGCGCTTCCTGAGGTCGAAATGCACGCCGACTTCCTCGCCCATCGCCCGCAGATGTTCCTGGTTGCGGGCGATCTCTTCGGCGCTGCTGCCGTACTTGCGCTGCAGATGTTCGACCAGGTCTTCGCCTTCGCTGGGCATGTCCGTGTTCAATTCGAAGGGCTTGATGTGCAGTTCGACGGTCAGTTCGCCGTCGACGCGGCGGATGGCTTGCAGCAGGCCGTTGAGGCCGATGGCGCACCAGGGGCAGACCACGTCGGAGACGAAATCGATGGTAATGGCATCGCGCATGGCGGCGATCTCCGGCAATTGGGCAGTGCTCAAGAATGGACCCGGTTGGCGGGTGGAATCCAGTGCCGGCAGCGGCTTTTCTTTTCTATATGGATTAACTTCAAGTCGTAAGTTATTGATATATAACGAATAAATCTATTCTAGATTTCACATCAAGTCATGACTCTGTAATTCACCCCGGATGCCCGAAAACAGCGGGCTGTAGCGATCACTGGATGAATCCATCTTTGTGTTGAATATTAGAATTATTGCGTAACTATATGATTTATAACTATTTTTGTTTTAATTCGTCGTATCCGCTTCGATAGCACCCGCCAAAGCCCTGCCCAGGGAGGATTTCGCCGGAATCGCCGAGTGTGTTCTGCAGGTCGTGCCGGCGGCGCTGCCGGTCGGACAGGTACGGATGCGACGCGGTGTAACTGGAATTGCCACAAGGACGCGCTACCTTGAGCCTGTTGTGCGCAGAATTTTCTGACGTCGCACGTCTTCCCGCCGTTCCCGCGCAGGCAAGGGATTCGCGGCTGCAGGCCGGCAGTCATCCAGCAGATACGGAGCACACCATGGCTCGCACCACCCCCATCGAGCTTTACCGCAATATCGGCATCGTCGCCCACGTGGACGCCGGCAAGACCACGACCACCGAGCGCATCCTTTTCTATACCGGTGTGAACCACAAGATGGGTGAAGTGCATGATGGCGCGGCTACCATGGACTGGATGGTGCAGGAACAGGAGCGCGGCATCACCATTACCTCGGCTGCGACCACCGCCTTCTGGCAGGGCTCCAGCAAGCAGTACGACCACAAGTATCGCTTCAATATCATCGATACCCCCGGCCACGTCGATTTCACCATCGAGGTGGAACGCTCGCTGCGCGTGCTCGATGGCGCAGTGGTGGTGTTCAGCGGCGCCGATGGCGTGGAGCCGCAGTCCGAGACGGTCTGGCGCCAGGCGAACAAGTACCACGTGCCACGCCTGGCCTACGTGAACAAGATGGACCGCCAGGGCGCCGACTTCCTGCGCGTGGTCAGGCAGATCAAGCAGCGCCTGGGGCACACCCCGGTGCCGATCCAGTTGGCCATCGGTTCGGAGGAAACCTTCGCCGGGCAGATCGACCTGGTGAAGATGAAGGCCATCGTCTGGAACGACGCCGATCAGGGCACCAGCTATACCGAGCAAGCGATTCCCGCCGAGCTGCTGCCGCTGGCCGAGGAGTGGCGCGCGCACATGATCGAGGCCGCCGCCGAGGCCAACGAGGAACTGATGAACAAGTACCTCGAAGGCGAGGAACTGAGCATCGAGGAAATCAAGGCGGGTCTGCGCCAGCGCACCCTGGCCAACGAGATCGTTCCCGCGGTGCTGGGTTCATCGTTCAAGAACAAGGGCGTGCCGCTGGTGCTGGACGCGGTGATCGACTACCTGCCGGCACCCACGGAAATTCCCGCGATCAATGGCACCGACCCGGACGACGAAGAGAAGCACCTGGAACGCCACGCCGACGATGCCGAGCCATTCTCCGCGCTGGCCTTCAAGATCGCCACCGACCCCTTCGTCGGCACCCTGACCTTCGCCCGCGTCTATTCCGGCGTACTGACCAGCGGCGATGCCGTGCTCAACTCGGTGAAGAGCAGGAAGGAGCGCGTCGGGCGGATGGTGCAGATGCACGCCAACCAGCGCGAGGAGATCAAGGAAGTGCGCGCCGGCGACATCGCCGCGCTGATCGGCATGAAGGACGTCACCACCGGCGACACCCTGTGCGCGATCGACAAGCCGATCATCCTCGAACGCATGGACTTCCCGGACCCGGTGATTTCCGTGGCGGTGGAGCCCAAGACCAAGGCCGACCAGGAGAAGATGGGCATCGCCCTGTCCAAGCTGGCCCAGGAAGACCCCTCGTTCCGCGTGAAGACCGACGAGGAAACCGGGCAGACCATCATTTCCGGCATGGGCGAGTTGCACCTGGACATCATCGTCGACCGCATGCGCCGCGAGTTCAACGTCGAGGCCAATATCGGCAAGCCGCAGGTGGCCTACCGCGAGGCGATTCGCAAGAAGTGCGAGATCGAAGGCAAGTTCGTGCGCCAGTCCGGCGGCCGTGGCCAGTTCGGCCATTGCTGGATCCGCTTCGAGCCCGGCGAGGAGGGCAAGGACGGTCTGGAGTTCGTCAACGAGGTGGTTGGCGGCGTGATTCCCCGCGAGTTCATCCCGGCGATCCAGAAGGGCATCGAGGAACAGATGCAGAACGGCGTACTCGCCGGCTACCCGCTGATCGGCCTCAAGGCCACCGTGTTCGATGGTTCCTACCATGACGTCGACTCCAGCGAGATGGCGTTCAAGATCGCCGCCTCGATGGCCACCAAGCAGCTCTCGCAGAAGGGCGGCGCGGTGTTGCTGGAACCGGTGATGAAGGTCGAGGTGGTGACCCCGGAGGACTACATGGGCGACGTGATGGGCGACCTCAACCGCCGGCGGGGCCTGATCCAGGGCATGGAAGACACCCCGGCCGGCAAGGTCATCCGCGCCGAGGTGCCGCTGGGCGAGATGTTCGGCTACGCCACCGATGTGCGCTCGATGTCCCAGGGGCGCGCGAGCTACTCGATGGAGTTCACCAAGTACGCCGAGGCGCCGGCCAACATTGCCGAGGCGATCATCAAGAAGAGCAATGGCTGACCCGGCCTGAACGAAAAACGGCGCCCGAGGGCGCCGTTCTTCATGGCGGGAACGAACCTCAGTCGAGGTTCTCTTCCAGGGCCAGCAGCTCTTCCACGCGCTGGCGGCGGCGGATCAGGCGGCTCTGGGTGCCTTCCAGCAGCACCTCGGCGATCAGCGGGCGGCTGTTGTAGTTCGACGACATGGATGCGCCGTATGCGCCGGTATCCTGGATCAGCAACAGGTCGCCGACCTGGGCGCGGGGCAGCGCGCGAGGGATGACCACACCGCCGTCGCCCTGGGTGAATACGTCGCCCGACTCGCACAGCGGGCCGGCCACCACGGTGTCGATCACTTCGCGGCTGTCGACGTCGCCGGCCAGCACGCTGATACCGTGGAAGCTGCCGTACATGGAGGGACGCATCAGCTCGTTGAAGCCTGCATCCACCAGTACGAAGTGATTGCGGCCGGCGTCCTTGGTGGCGCGGACTTCGCTGAGCAGGCAACCGGACTGGGCGACCAGGTAGCGGCCCGGCTCGATTTCCAGGTGCAGGTGGTGGCCGACCACGGCCTCTGCGGCCTTGCGGGCATTGTCCCAGAGCTGGAAGTAGTGCGCGGTGTCCACTTCCGGGTCGCCGTCGCGATAGGGAATGGACAGGCCGCCGCCGGCAGACAGCGCGCTGAGATCGTGGCCGGCTTCCTTCACCAGGCGCACCAGGCCGAGCATGGCCTCGCCGACCTGGGCCAGGTGGCCGTAGTCGACACCGGAGCCGATGTGCATGTGCAGGCCCACCAGGCGCAGGCCGCGCTCGCGGATCACCGCCAGGGCGTCATGCAGGTCGGCGTGCCAGATGCCGTGCTTGGAGTGCTCGCCGCCGGTGTTGGTCTTGTTGCTGTGGCCGTGGCCGAAACCGGGGTTGATGCGCAGCCATACCGGGTGGCCGGGGGCGACTTCGCCGAGCTGGCGGAGCATGTCGATGGAGCCGGCGTTCACCGGGATGCCATTCTCGACCACGGTTTCCAGGGTGGCGCGGTCCAGCAGGTCGGCAGTGAAGACGATCTCGGACTCATCCTCGCGGCACGAGTAGCCGGCGGCCAGGGCGCGCAGCAGCTCGCC
Source organism: Pseudomonas triclosanedens (assembly GCF_026686735.1). Classification (NCBI taxonomy): domain Bacteria; kingdom Pseudomonadati; phylum Pseudomonadota; class Gammaproteobacteria; order Pseudomonadales; family Pseudomonadaceae; genus Pseudomonas; species Pseudomonas triclosanedens. The sequence goes on from NZ_CP113432.1 coordinate 2,786,290, forward strand.
CTGGGACACGGCGTCGACCTTAACGCCCTGTTCGCGTATCAGGCGCAGGATGTGCAGGTTCGAGCAGGCTTTCTGCGCGAAGCGAATGGTATCGAAGCTCTTCAGGCGCTCGATCTGGCCACGGATGGTGGCGGCGTCATAGACCCACAGCGGGGTGCCGAATTGCAGGGCGAGCTGTTCGGCGCGGGGCAGGGCGAGGAAGGGCATGAATGGGCTCCGAAGGTAGATGGCGCTAGTCTACCGGCCATTTACGGAGCTGAATAATGCCGCTTGTTGGTTGGTCGATTCAATTTTGATATAGGGTGCAGCCCACGCCGGCCTCGCGCAGGCACTGCACCAGCGCCCCGGCTTCTGCCTGAAGCGCCGCCACGAAGCGTTCGCGCAGGGGCGTGGCGGGACGGTACAGCGGCTTCGCCACGCTCACTTGGAACGGCAGCGAGAACGCCAGCGGGCGCAACTGGATACCCTGGTCCTGGAACATCAGTGCGGTGATCGGGTTGACCACGGCAAGGCCCAATCCGGCGCGGACCATGCTGCACACCGAGACGGCACTGTGGGTTTCCACCTGCATCTGCCGCTGCACGCCGGCACCGACGAACACGGCGTCGATCAGGTGCCGGTAGCGGTCGCTGGTGGCCAGGCTGACGAAGGGCTGGCCGGCGAAGTCCGCCGCTTCGAGGCGCTCGCGGGCCAGCAGTGGATGGCCGTCCGGGAGGATGCACACCTCATCCACCGCCAGCAGCGGTTGCAGCTCGGTGCCGCGGGGGGCGTCGTCGTTCTCGATCAGGCCGATGTCGTGGTGCTGGGCGCTGAGCGCCTCCTCCAGGTGCGGCGACTCCAGCGCCGCCACTTCCAGGCTGATGGCCGGGTTCTCGCGGCTGAAACGCTTGCAGGCTTCCGGCAGCAGCGCCTGGGACAGCGCCGGCAGGCAGCCGATGGAGAACTTGCCCTCGGCGAACTGCCCCAGGCTGCCGGCGAAGGCGACGATGCGGTCCAGCCCGGTGAAGGAGCGCTCCACCTCCTCGAACAGCATCAACGCCCGCGCCGTCGGCGCCAGCCGCCCGCGCTCGCGCAGGAACAGCTCGAAGCCGACCAGTTGCTCCAGCCTTGCCAGCTCACGGCTGACGGTGGGCTGGCTGGTATGCAGGAACGCCGCCGCGCGGGTGACGCTGCCGGTGGTCATGACCGCGCGGAAGACTTCGATGTGGCGGAGGGTGATCATGCTGGGTCCGATGCTGGAGTGCGGGTCATTGTGTCGTTGTTCGGGGCAGGGCACCAGTGGGCGCCATTCGCCCTACACTGCTCTTTGCAGGATGGGTATCGCTGCGTTCCACCCATCCTGCGAACCTGAGCCTCTGCGAGATTCGTTCCGCTCGACCGGGCTCAATGGAAATCCCGACTCCGCACATCCAGCCCTTCCAGCAGCTCGCTCAGATCCGTCAGCCGGCCGGCGATTACATGGCGCACGCCATCCCTGGCCTCCAGGGTGCCGTCCACCTGCATCAGACGGGCGCCGAGGAAGGGGCGGCGCTGGCGTTCGGCGAGGTCGCGCCAGACGATCACGTTGATCATGCCGAACTCGTCTTCCAGGGTGATGAAGGTGACGCCGCTGGCGGTGCCGGGGCGCTGGCGGCCAACCACCAGGCCGGCGACACGGACCGGGCGTTCGGCTTCCAGTTTCGCCAGGTCGCGTGAATTGCGACAGCGGCGGGCCTTGAGCGCGCCGCGCAGCAGCGTCAGCGGGTGTGGCCCGAGGGTGGTGCCGAGGGTGGCGTAGTCAGTGAGCAGGTCTTCGCCGCGGCTGGGCAGCGGCAGGCTGACGCGGGCTTCCTCGGTGACCTGGCCGGCGAACAGCGGTAACTGTGGCTCCACTCCGGCTATCGCCCAGCGTGCCTTATGCCGGTGGCCGGCGAGGCCGCGCAGGGCGCCGGCGTCGGCCAGTTGTTCGCGGGCGCGGGCGTCCAGGTGGGCGCGCAGGCAGAGATCGGCGACGTCGGTGAAGGGGCGTTGCCCACGCGCCTGGGCGATGGCATTGGCGACGTCTTCGCGCAGCCCGCGAACCATGCGCAGGCCGAGACGGATTGCAGGTTGGCGCTCGGCAATCGGCTCCAGGGTGCAGTCCCAATGGCTATGGCGCACGTCGGCCGGGCGGATTTCCAGGCCGTGGCGGCGAGCGTCCTGGAGCAACTGGTCGGGGCTGTAGAAACCCATCGGCCAACTGTTGATCAGCGCACAGGTGAAGGCTGCCGGTTCGTGGCACTTCAGCCAGCAACTGGCGTAGGTGAGCAGGGCGAAGCTGGCCGCGTGGGATTCGGGGAAGCCGTAGCTGCCGAAACCCTTGATCTGCTCGAAGATGCGCGCGATGTAGTCTTGGGGGTAGCCCTTGGCGGCCATGCGCTCGAACAGTCGCTTGCGATGAGGCTCCAGGCTGCCGTGGCGCTTCCAGGCTGCCATGCTGCGGCGCAACTGATCGGCTTCGCCAGGCGTGTAGTTGGCGGCCTTGACCGCCAGTTGCATCACCTGTTCCTGGAACAGCGGTACGCCCAGTGTTCGTTCGAAGATGGAAACGACTTCTTCATGGGGGTAATCGACCGGCTCTTCGCCGTTCCGCCGGCGCAGGTAGGGATGCACCATGTCGCCCTGGATCGGCCCAGGACGCACGATGGCGACTTCGATCACCAGGTCGTAGAACTCCTTGGGTCTGAGGCGCGGCAGCATGGCCATCTGCGCGCGGGATTCGATCTGGAACACGCCGATGGTATCGGCGCGGCTGATCATCTCGTAGGTCTTCGGGCATTCCTCCGGCAGGCTGGCAAGCGTCCACTGCTTGCCGCGATAGCCGGCGATCAGGTCGAAGCAGCGACGCAGCGCGCTGAGCATGCCCAGGGCGAGCACATCGACCTTGAGCAGGCCGACTGCATCGAGATCGTCCTTGTCCCACTGGATCAGCGTGCGTTCGGGCATCGCGGCGTTTTCCACCGGCACCAGGGTTTCCAGCGGCTGCTGGGAAATGACGAAGCCGCCAGGGTGCTGCGACAGGTGCCGGGGAAAGCCGACCAGTTGCGCGGTCAGGGCAAGCACGCGGCGCAAGGTCGGGTTTTCCGGGTCGAAGCCGGCCTCCATCAGCCGCTCGGGCGGCGGTGCCTCGCGGCTCCAGCTACCGCAGCAGTCGGCCAGCGCGCCAACCTGGTCCGGCGGCAGGCCGAGGGCCTTGGCCACGTCGCGCACCGCGCCGGCGCCCCGGTAGGTGCTGGCTACGGCGGTGAGCGCGGCGCGGGTGCGGCCGTAGCGTTGGAATACATACTGGATGACTTCTTCGCGGCGGTCGTGTTCGAAGTCGACATCGATGTCCGGCGGTTCGTTGCGTTCGCGGGAGATGAAGCGTTCGAACAGCAGGTTGACCCGGGACGGGGCCAGCTCGGTGATGCCGAGGGCGAAGCAGACCACCGAGTTGGCCGCCGAGCCGCGTCCCTGGCAGAGGATGCTCCTGCTGCGGGCGAAGGCGACGATGTCGTGGACGGTGAGGAAATAACTGTCGTATTTCAGCTCGGCGATCAGCGCGAGCTCCTCTTCGACGCGCTTGCGGACTGTGGCGTCGGCGCCGTCTTTCCAGCGGCGAAGAATGCCCTCCTCGGTCTTTGCGCGCAGCCAGGTGGTGGGCGTATGGCCTTCGGGAACCAGTTCATGGGGGTACTGGTATTTCAGATCCCTCTTCAAATCGAAACTGCAGCGCTTGGCGATGCGCAAGGTTTCGGCCAGCAGCTCGGCTGGATAGATCGACGCCAGCGCCTCCAGTGGGCGCAGGTGGCGCTCACCGTTGGGGTAGAGGTGCTGCCCGGCCAGGTGCACTGGCAGGTGATGGCGAATGGCGGTCATGCAGTCTTGCAGCGCGCGGCGGCCACGGGCGTGCATGTGCACGTCGCCACAGGCGACGGCGGGGATATCCAGGCGCGCGGCCTGTTCCTGCAGGTGGCGCAGCCTGGTGGCATCGTCCGGCCCCTTGTGCAGTTCGACGCCCAGCCACAGGCGTCCGGGAAAGCGTTGGCGCAGCCAGAGGCCATCGTCGTCCTGCCCATCCTGGGGCAGCCAGATTGCCAGCAGGTGGTCGAGGGTGCCGTCGAAATCCGTGTGTACCAGGCGGTAGCTGCCTTTCTCGGCGCGGCGTCGGGCGTGGGTGAGCAGGCGGCAGAGGTTCTCGTAGCCGGCGAGGTTCTCGGCCAGCAACACCAGCTTCGGGCCTTGCTCGATGCGCAGTTCGCTGCCGACTATCAGCGGGACTTCATGTTGCTTCGAGGCCTGCCAGGCGCGGACGATGCCGGCCAGGCTGCATTCGTCGGTGATCGCCAGGGCGCGGTAGCCGAGCCTTTTCGCCCGCTCGAAAAGCTCGGCGGCGCTGGAAGCACCGCGCTGGAAGCTGAAGTTGGACAGGCAGTGCAGCTCGGCGTAGCCGCTGCCTTCAACCGGCGCGCTCATGCGAACCAGCCGTGCAGCAGCAGCGGCCCTTCGTCGCCGACCTGGCGGAAAATCCAGGCGCGTTGCCCGCTGCGGGTGCGCACCAGGTAGTAATCGCGGCGGATGTCCTCGCCGTCCCACCAGCCGGACTCGATACGTTCCGGCCCGGCCAGCAGGGTCGGGGCGAACTCGCGCAGCGGCTGGGGTTCGGCCAGCAGCCAGCCAGGCCGTGGGGCCTGGACGATGGGCTGGCGTGGGGCGGTGTGGTTTTGCCAGGCGCGCTCCGGGCGATGCTCGGCGAGCCCGCCCAGGCCGTGCACGGCGTCGTCGCCCAGCCGTGCGCGCAGGCGCTCGCGCAATTGCTCCCAGGGTAGCGATTGCTGCGGGCGGTCGTCGAACAGCTCGCGGTGCTGCGGCACGAAGGGGGGAAGGTCGTCGGCCAGCAGGCGCACGCTGTGTACCGGTGCGCGCAATTGCAGTTGCTCCAGCCGGCCACGGGTCAGCTCGAAGAGCATCGCCGCCTCGCGCTCGGCGCTGAGAAGGCCGACCGGCATCTGCGTGTCGCTGCCTTCGTGGTGTTCCAGGTACAGGCTGAAGCGCTGCACGCCACTGTCGCGCCCGGCGAGGAAGGCGGCGAGGTCGGCGGTGAGTCGGCGCAGGGGAAACAGCAGGGCCTGGGTGGACTCCACGTCGAAGTTCAACTCGATGCGCGACTCGAAGCGGTCCGGCGGCCGATAGAACTCCAGGGCCAGGGGACGTTGTCCGAGCAGGGTATCCACCTGGCGCAGCACCTGCGGCGGGAAACGCCGGGCCAGGCTCTCGCGCGGCAGGGCGAGCAGTTGCCTCAGGCTGCGCAGGCCCATGCGCGTAAGGGCGGTGGCGGCTTCGCGCGCCAGGCCGAGGCGCTCCAGCGGCATCTGCCCGAGGTACCGGCGCAGTTGTTCGTCGTCGTGGACCGCCAGGCCATCGTAGGCATTGGCCAGGATGCGCGCGGCAGCGGGATTGGGCGCAGCGGTGATGCGGTGGCGGAAGCCCAGGGCGCTCAGTTCCTTGCGCAGACGTGCCTCGAAATGCGGCCAGGGGCCGAACAGTTGCAGGCTGGACTGCACTTCCAGCAGCAGCGCGCGCGGATAGTGCTGGCTGACTTGCGAACTGAAGCCATAGGCCCAGGCCGCCAGCAGGTTCTGCCAGCGCTCCACGTCGCGCAGGTCATGCTCGGCGGTGGCGAAGTCGCGGCTCAGGGCCTGGGCGGCGGCGAGCGACTGGCCGGGCTTGAGCCCGAGAGCCCGTGCGGCCGGGTTCACCGCTTGCAGCACGCGGCGTTGTGCTGGCCCGGCGAGCAGCGCCAGGGCGGCGTCCGGTTCGGGGCGATTGCGCAGTGCGCCATCCATCGCCAATTGCGGCAGGAGAATGCAGGCCCAGAGCATGCCGGCCTCAGTGCCAGGGCAGCGGGATCGGGCGCGCCGGCGCCAGGCCGCCACGGCACTTGAGCACGCGCAGTTGCGCGGGCTTTGCGTCCAACGCCAGGCGCAGGGCGGCAGGCGAGGGGTTGAGGGCCTCGCGCTGCGGACGGTAGGCGAAGGCCAGGGTCTGCCCGGTCTCGGCCGCTACCTGCAGGCGGCGCAGAGCGCGGTCGTCGGCCTGCTGCGGCCAGCACAGCACTGCGCCGCAACTGCCCGAGCGCAGGCACTGTTCGGTGGCCCAGAGTGCATCCCGGCCGGTGGCCTGCACGATGGTCAATTGGTCGAGATCGACTCCGGCGGCCTGCCAGGCCGCCGGGTAGGGCACATGGGGCGGGGCCACCAGCACGATGCGCTCGCCGGCGGCGCCGAGCCGCGCCAGGGTCGGCCATACCAGTTGCAGTTCGCCGATGCCTTCGGCTGCGGGGAGTATTTCGCTGAGCGCCGCTTCCGGCCAGCCACCGCTGGGCAGGGCCTGGTCCAGCCATGCGTGGCCGGTAGGTTGCAGGCTTGGCGGCAAGCCCTGGGGCTGGCCCTTCCAGACCTGGCGCTGGTGAAGCAGGGTATCGAGCGCGACCACGCTGCCCATCACGGCCTCCCGGCCGGCGAGCGGCGACGGCCATGCGTCCGGCCGGAGGACCGGGGCAGATGGATGGCGGGAGGGTGCATGGGGTTACTCGGAATCAACTGTATGGATATACAGTTTATCCGGTGGATTTGTGTCGTCAATGACAGTTGGTCTGTCGGCGGTTCGTTCCGGCGTGGCCATGCCGGTTTCTACAGGCTGGTCTTGGCGTTGCCGGTTTCGCAGGAGGGGACTTTGCCCGCGAAACCGCCCAGGGGAGCGGCGCGCGATGGCGCAACGGGCTGCGAGGAATGCTCCGTCCACAAAAAAGCCCCGCGCTTGGCGGGGCTTCTTCTTTACCTGTCGTGCGATCAGTTGGCGGCGGCAGTCATGTCCGCCACGCTTTCGCCACGATGTGCGCTGAATTGCGGAGCCAGCGAACCGATGATCATGCCGATGGCGCTGAAGATCAGGCCGACCAGTTGCGGCGGCCAGAAGTCGCCTTCCTGGTGACCCAGTTCCAGCGATACCCAACCGATCAGGCCACAGGCGATGGCGGTCAGGGCGCCCTGGGTGGTGGCGCGCTTCCAGAACAGACCGAAGAACAGCGGTACCACGGCGGCTACCAGGGTCACTTTGTACGCGTTGCCGACCATCTCGTAGATGCTGGCGTTGGAGAACAGCGCGAACACGCAGGTGGCGACGGTCATTGCCAGTACGCTGCAACGCATGGCCAGTAGCGCCTGGCGGTCGGTCATGTTCGGCAGGAAGTGCTTGACGATGTTCTCGGTCAGGGTCACCGACGGGGCCAGCAGGGCGCCGGAAGCGGACGACATGATGGCGGAGAGCAGGGCGCCGAAGAACATGATCTGGGCGAACAGCGGGGTCCGCTCCATGATCAGGTGCGGCAGGATCTGCTGGGAGTCTTCGGCCAGCCAGTGCTTGACCATCACCGGGTCGATCATCTGCGCGGCGTAGATCAGGAAGATTGGCAGCATGCAGAACACGAGGTAGCAGCTGGCGCCGGTCATGGTGGCGCGGGAGGCGATCTTCTCGGTCTTGGCCGACATCACGCGGGCATAGACATCCTGCTGGGGAATCGAACCGAACATCATGGTGACCGCCGCTCCGAGGAAGGCGACGATGTCCTTGGCCGAGGTGCCATGCAGGAAGGTGAACTTGCCTTCGCTGGCAGCGTGGCTGATCACGTTGACCGGGCCGCCGGCCATGTCGCCGATCAGCCAGACGAGATAGAACAGGCCGCAGACGATGATGATCATCTGCAGGAAGTCGGTCAGTGCCACGGACCACATGCCACCGAACAGGGTGTGCAGCAGAACGATGACGGTCCCAATGATCATGCCCTGGGTAGTGGTCAGGGCGCCGTCGGAGAGCACGCTGAAGACTACGCCCAGCGCGGTGATCTGCGCGGCGACCCAGCCCATGTAGGAAATGATGATCACCAGGCTGGTGAAGATTTCCACGTGCTGGCCGAAGCGCTTGCGGAAGAAGTCACCGATGGTGAGCAGGTTCAGGCGATACAGCGGGCGGGCGAAGACCATGCCGACCAGCATCAGGCAGCCGAAGGAGCCGAACGGGTCTTCGATGATCCCGGCGAAGCCTTCTTCGAGGAACGTCGCCGGAATGCCCAGTACGGCTTCGGAGCCGAACCAGGTGGCGAAGACCATTGTGACGACGAGGGGGAAGGACATGCTCCGGCCAGCGGCGGCATAGTCCGAGGAGTTGTGCACGCGGGTGGTGGCGTAGAAACCGACAGCTACGGTGATCACCAGATACACCGCTACAAACCAGATCAGCATTTGTTCGTTCCGTTGGCTCGCCGGGAACCGGGCTGCCGGGTTCGAGCCCGGGCAGAGGTGCCGCGACTGACAAGTTGTTTTTGTTGTGTTGTGCGGCGCGGTTATCCGGTGCACCAGGCAGGGGGAGCCGGAGAAACGTAACCAATTGCGACAACGGGCCGCAGTCTGCCAAATGCGTCAAATATGTCAAACACTTAAAATGCATATGAGCGAAAAAAATTACATGGCCGGACGGATGGTGGTCGTAAAGGTTTGATTTGATTGAATGCTAACGATCTGCAATGACCGATTAGTCGTTTATTTTTTACAGGGCATGTTCGATAAGCAGAACGTCGGCTAACCCGCTAGGCTCTTGGCACGTCCGCCATTCAAGGATCGCCATGCTCGACCACCTCGACCTGGCCCAGTTGCTTTCCAGCTACGGTTATCTGGCGCTCTTCGTGGGGTGCCTGCTGGAAGGCGAGACCATCCTCATTCTTGCCGGTCTGGCGGCGCACCAGGGGCTGCTGGGGTTCGCGCCGGTGGTGTTCTGGGCGTGGCTGGCGGGAGCCTGTGGCGACCAGTTGCTGTACTGGATCGGACGCCGTGCCGGTGAGCGCGCCCTGCCGTGGATCCAGCGGCGCGGCCTGGCGGTGGAGCGCGTCACCGGGTTGATCGAGCGGCACCCGCTGCTGGCGGTGTTCGCCGTACGCTTCCTGTACGGCATGCGCCTGGCCGGACCGTTGCTGATCGGCGCCAGTCGTGTCGCTCCGCTGCGTTTCACACTGCTGAACCTGCTCGGTGCGTTGTGCTGGGCGCTGATTTTCGCCAGCGCCGGCTACTGGGCGGGGCAGGTGCTGGAAAACTGGCTGGGCAACTTGAGGCCCTACCGTTTGCCGATCCTGCTCGTGGCCCTGTTGCTGATCGGTGGCGGGGTATTCTGGCGACATTGGCGGCTGCATCGGGCCAGGCGTGGCGGCAACCTGTCGCGGCGATAGCCTTGCCTTGATTCAGAGCGGTTTGGATTCCTGCCCGTGGCGATTAGAATTGCCGCTCTTTTGTTCAAGGACGCAGTCATGAGCCTCTACCAGCCCGGCATTCTCGCCACCCCGGTTCCCGCCCACGCCCGCCATCTGTTCTTCGACCTGAGGTCGTTGCAGGAACTGCCGGCCGCGCTGGATCGCCTGGTGCAGTTCGCCGACGGCTCGGCCGCCGTCGTTGGTTTCGGCGAGTCGCTGGTGCGCGCCCTGGGCCGCAGCATCGATGGATTGCGGGAGTTTCCGGCGATTTCCGGTGTCGGCGTAGACAACCCGTCCACTCCGCATGCCCTGTGGGTCTGGCTGCGCGGCGAGGCGCGCGGCGAACTGCTGTTGCGCACCCAGCAGCTGCAGAACCTGCTGGCTCCGGCGTTGGAGCTGGCGTCGCTGACCGAGGCGTTCCGGCATGGCAGCGGCCATGACCTGACCGGCTACGAGGACGGCACCGAAAACCCGCAGGATGAAGCGGCCGTCGCCGCCGCCATCGTCGACAACCCCGTGGCGGGCCTGGCTGGCGGCAGCTTTGCCGCGATCCAGCAGTGGCGCCACCAGTTGCAGGATTTCGCCGCGCTGCCGCAAGCCGAGCGCGACGACATCATGGGTCGTCGCCTGAGCGACAACGAGGAACTGGAGGACGCCCCGGAGTCGGCCCACGTCAAGCGCACCGCCCAGGAGAGCTTCGATCCCGAAGCGTTCATTGTGCGCCGTTCGATGCCCTGGACCCACGACCAGAACGCCGGCCTGATGTTCCTCGCCTTCGGCTGCACGCTGGATGCCTTCGAGGTGCAACTGCGTCGCATGAGCGGCCTGGAGGATGGCATCACCGACGCGCTGTACCGTTTCAGCCGCCCGCTGACCGGCGGCTACTACTGGTGCCCGCCGCTCAAGGACGGAGCGCTGGACTTGCGGGCGCTGCTGGCCTGAGCCTGACGCCGCGAATCCACTCGCCGAACCAGCCCCGCCTCGTGCGGGGCTTTTCGTTGGGTGTGCCTGGTTTAGCGGCGAATGGTTCCCCGATCTTCCGCCGAATTGGCCGTTGGATGGAGCAGGTTGCGGGCGTAGCGTGGCGGTATGTTCCCACTGCCCGAGGTTGCCGACATGTTCCCATCCGTTTCCGCGAAAGTTCTGTTCACTAGCCTTGCCCTGAGCCTGCCGGCCTTCGCCCACGGCGATAGCGCCCCTGCGGAGAAGATCGATGTACGGCAGGAGCAGAATCTGCCGGATGCGCCCGGCAAGAAAGGTCTGATGATTACTGTTTCCTATGCGCCAGGGCAGGCATCCGGCGCGCATGTGCACAGTGGCTCGGTATTCGCCTATGTGCTGGATGGCGCGGTTATCTCGCAACTGGAGGGGCAGAAGCCGGTGACCTACCACGCTGGCCAGTCCTGGTACGAGGCGCCGAACACGCCGCACCTGGTCTCGCGCAACGCGAGCAACTCGCAGCCGGCCAGGCTGCTGGTGTGGATGCTGCTGGACGAGCAGGCGCCAGTGCTGGCGCCGCTGAAGCGCTGAGGCAAAAAAAGCCCGCCAGTGGCGGGCCTGAAGGGAGGTGTGGCGGGATCAGATATGCAGTGCGTGGCCCAGCGCGCGCAACGCCGCTTCCTGCACCGCTTCGCCGAGCGTGGGGTGGGCGTGAATGGTGCCGGCGATGTCTTCCAGGCAGGCGCCCATTTCCAGCGACTGCACGAAGGCGGTGGACAGCTCGGAAACCGCCTTGCCTACGGCCTGCCAGCCGAGGATCAGGTGGTTGTCCTTGCGCGCCACGACGCGCACGAAGCCGTCGTTCGACTCCAGGGTCATCGCCCGGCCGTTGGCGGCGAACGGGAAGCTCGCCGTCAGCACGTCGAAGCCAGCGGCTTGTGCCTGCTCCGGCGACAGCCCGACCACGACGACCTCCGGGTCGGTGAAGCACACCGCCGGGATTGCCGTGGGCGCAAAGGCGCGGCGCTTGCCGGCGATGATTTCGGCAACCATCTCGCCCTGGGCCATGGCGCGGTGGGCGAGCATGGGTTCGCCAGTGATGTCGCCGATGGCCCAGACATCGCGCATGGAGGTGCGGCACTGCGGGTCGATCCGCACGGCGCGTCCGTTCATGTCCAGATGCAGGCTTTCCAGGTTCCAGCCGGTGGTGTTGGGCTGGCGGCCGACGGCGACCAGCACCTGGTCAGCCTCGATCACCCGCTGCGAACCCGCGCCGTCCTGTACGCGCAGGCCGGCGCCACCAGGCTCCAGGCCCATGACGCTGTGCCCCAGGTACAGCTCCACGCCCAGCTTGCGCAACGCATTGGCCACCGGTTTGGTCAGTTCCTGGTCATAGGTCGGCAGGATGTGCGGCTGCGCTTCCACCACCGTGACCTCGACGCCCAGCTTGCGGTAGGCGGTACCCAGTTCCAGGCCGATGTAGCCCCCGCCGACCACCGCCAGGCGTTTGGGCAGGGCCCTGGGCGCCAGTGCCTCGGTGGAGGAGATGACGTTGCCGCCCAGCGGCAGGAACGGCAGCTCGACGGACTTCGAGCCGGCCGCCAGCAACAGGTGTTCGGTGTGGATGTGCTGGCTGCCGCCGTCGGCGAGGCCGACTTCCACGGTTTTGCCATCGACGATCCTGGCCTGGCCGCGCACCACGGTGACGCCATGCTTTTTCAGCAGCGCGGCGACGCCGGTGGTGAGGCGGTCGACGATGCCGTCCTTCCATTCCACGGTGCGGCAGATGTCGATGCTCGGCACCTGCACGCTGATGCCCAGAGGCGAGTTGCCGGCGAATTCGCGGGCCTTGAAGTACTCCTCGGCGGCATGGATCAGCGCCTTGGAGGGAATGCAGCCGATGTTCAGGCAGGTGCCGCCCAGGGCGGCGCCTTCCACCAGCACGGTGCGGATGCCCAACTGGCCGGCGCGGATGGCCGCGACGTAGCCGCCGGGGCCGCCACCGATCACCAGCAGGGTAGTTTCCAGAGTCTGGTTCTGTTTCACGTCTGGTGCTCCGGCAGTCAATCGATGAACAGCGTGGCGGGATGTTCGAGCAGGGCGCGCACGGCCTGGATGAAGGCTGCCGCGTCCATGCCGTCGACCACCCGGTGATCGAAGGACGAGGACAGGTTCATCATCTTGCGGACGACGATCTGCCCGTTGATCACCATCGGTCGTTCGACCATGCGGTTGACGCCGACGATGGCGACTTCCGGATGGTTGATCACCGGCGTGCTGACGATGCCGCCGAGCGCACCGAGGCTGCTCAGGGTGATGGTGGAACCGGACAGTTCCTCGCGGCTGGCCTTGCCGTGGCGCGCGGCGTCGGCCAGGCGCGCCACTTCCGCAGCGTTGCCCCACAGGTCGCGCGACTCGGCGTTGCGCAGCACCGGCACCATCAGGCCGTTGTCGCTCTGGGTGGCGACGCCCAGGTGCACTGCGCCGTAGCGGGTGATCACGTCGGCCTCGTCGTCGTAACGCGCGTTGAGCTGCGGGAAGTCGCGCAGGGCGACAACCATTGCGCGGGCGATGAAGGGCAGCAGGGTGAGCTTGCCGCGCGCAGCGCTGTGCCTGGCGTTGAGGTGGACGCGCAGGGCTTCGAGGTCGGTGACGTCGATTTCCTCGACGTAGCTGAAGTGCGGGATGCGCCGCTTGGCCTCGGCCATCTTCTGGGCGATCTTGCGGCGCAGGCCGATGACCGGGATCTGCTGCTCGTCGTGGCGTGCCGCGTAGCCGGATGCGACGGTTGCGCCGCCGTGGGTCAGGTAGTGGTCGAGGTCGTCGTGGAGAATGCGTCCGGCCGGGCCGCTACCCTGCACGAACTGCAGTTCAACGCCCAGGTCGCGGGCGCGCTGGCGTACCGCCGGAGAGGCCAGCGGCTTCTCGCCCGGCGCGCGGCGCGGCGCCTGTGCGGGAGTGGGCCGAGCCGCCGCTGCGACGGGCTTGCTCTCCACGCGGGGCGCGGGCCGCGGCGCTTCGGCCGCCGGTTCCGGGCGTGCCGGGGGCGTTTCCCGTGGCGTGCCCAGGGCTTCTTCGGGGGCCTTGGGCTGCACGGCTTCCCGATGGTTGCCGTGGCCTTCGACTTCCAGGCGGATCAGTTCGCCGCCCACGGCCATCACCTGGCCAGGTACGCCGCCCAGGGCGAGGATTTTCCCTGCCACCGGCGAGGGAATTTCCACTGTCGCCTTGTCGGTCATCACCTCGGCCAGCAATTGATCTTCATGGACTTCGTCGCCGACCTGTACGTGCCATTCCACCAGCTCGACTTCGGCGATGCCTTCGCCGATGTCCGGCATCTTGATGACATGCGTGCCCATTCAGACCTCCACTGCGCGCTTGAAGGCCGCGCCAACCCGCGCCGGCCCGGGGAAGTAGTCCCATTCCTGGGCATGCGGGTAGGGGGTATCCCAGCCGGTCACGCGCACGATGGGGGCTTCGAGGTGGTGGAAGCAATTCTCCTGCACCAGTGACATCAGCTCCGCGCCGTAGCCGCAGGTGCGGGTGGCCTCGTGAACGATGACGCAGCGGCCGGTCTTCTTCACCGATTCGACGATGGTGTCCAGGTCCAGCGGCCAGAGGCTGCGCAGGTCGATGATCTCGGCATCGATACCGGTCTCCTCGGCGGCGGTCTGGGCCACGTAGACCGTGGTACCGTAGGTGATCACGGTCAGCTCCGAGCCTTCGCGGGCGATGGCCGCCTTGTCCAGCGGCACGCTGTAGTAGCCGTCAGGCACCTGGCTGGCGGGGTGTTTGGACCAGGGTGTCACCGGGCGGTCGTGGTGACCGTCGAACGGGCCGTTATACAGGCGCTTGGGTTCGAGGAAGATCACCGGGTCGTCGTTCTCGATGCAGGCGATCAGCAGACCCTTGGCGTCGTAGGGATTGGACGGCATCACCGTGCGCAGGCCGCAGACCTGGGTGAACATGGCCTCCGGGCTCTGGCTGTGCGTCTGGCCGCCGTAGATGCCGCCGCCGCAAGGCATGCGCACCACCATCGGGACGACGAAGTCGCCCACCGAGCGATAGCGGATGCGCGCGGCCTCCGATACCAACTGGTCGGTGGCCGGGTAGACGTAGTCGGCAAACTGGATCTCCACCACTGGGCGCAGGCCGTAGGCGCACATGCCGACGGCGGCGCCGACGATGCCGCTCTCGGAAATCGGCGCATCGAACACCCGCGAGGTGCCGTACTTCTTCTGCAGGCCTTCGGTGCAGCGGAACACGCCGCCGAAGTAGCCGACGTCCTGGCCGAACACCACCACGTTGTCGTCGCGTTCGAGCATGACGTCCATCGCCGAGCGCAGCGCCTGGATCATGGTCATGCTGGTGACCGCCTGGGCGTTCTCGTGTTGCGGATTCATGGCATTCATACCCCGAGCTCCTGGCGCTGCCGGCGCAGGTGTTCCGGCAGGTCCTTGTAGACGTCGTCGAACAGAGTGGCGGCGCTGAACACGTGGCCATCCACCAGCGAACCGTGACGCTCGGCCTCTTTCTGGGCGGCGATCACTTCGGCTTCCAGCTCCTTCTGCAGTGCTTCCTGCTGCTCGTCGGACCAAATGCCGAGGCCGATCAGGTGCTGCTTCAGGCGGGCGATCGGATCGCCCAGGGGGAAGTTGGTCCAGTCGTCGGCGGGGCGGTACTTGGACGGATCGTCGGAGGTCGAGTGCGGGCCCGCACGGTAGGTGACCCACTCGATCAGGCTCGGGCCGAAGCCACGGCGGGCGCGCTCGGCGGCCCATTGCGAGGCGGCGTAGACGGCCAGGAAATCGTTGCCGTCCACCCGCAGCGAGGCGATGCCGCAGCCCACGCCACGGTTGGCGAAGGTGGTGCCTTCGCCACCGGCGATGGCCTGGAAGGTGGAGATCGCCCACTGGTTGTTGACCACGTTGAGGATCACCGGTGCGCGGTAGACGTGGGCGAAGGTGAGGGCGGTGTGGAAGTCGGATTCGGCGGTGGCACCGTCGCCGATCCAGGCGGAGGCGATGCGGGTATCGCCCTTGATCGCCGAGGCCATGCCCCAGCCGACGGCCTGGATGAACTGGGTGGCGAGGTTGCCGGAAATCGAGAAGAAACCTTTCTCGCGGCTGGAGTACATGATCGGCAGTTGGCGGCCCTTGAGCGGGTCCTGCTCGTTGGAGAGCAACTGGCAGATCATGTCTTTCAGCGGGTAGTCGCGGGTGATGAGGATGCCTTGCTGGCGATAGGTCGGGAAGCACATGTCGCCGTCCTGCAGGGCCATCGTGTGGGCGGTGGCGATGGCCTCTTCGCCCAGGCACTGCATGTAGAAGGACATCTTCTTCTGGCGCTGGGCGGTGAGCATGCGCGCGTCGAAGATGCGCGTCTTGAGCATCACCCGCATGCCGCGCAGCAATTGCTCGTGGCTCAGTTCCGGGGCCCAGGGGCCGACGGCGTTGCCGTGCTCATCGAGCACACGCACCAGGCTGAATGCCAGGTCGGTGGTCTGCGCGGGCTCCACGTCGATGTCGGGCTTGCGCACCTCCCCGGCGGGCGAGAGATGCAGGTAAGAGAAGTCAGTCTTGCAGCCCGGACGCCCGGTGGGTTCGGGGACGTGCAGGCGGAGTGGTGCGTAGTCGGTCATGGCGGGTCTCCAGTTGTGATCGGATCAGCAGATGGAAGAAGCCATGCCTGGCGGGTGCACCCGGCCGGGTAGGGCTACGGTGCGGGTGCTGCGCGGGGTCGCGCGGCGGGTGGTGACATCACTCATGGTGAGGTCCTCGGTTGTTGTAGTTGTGATTTCAGTATAGGTGTGACCGATTGGTTTTTTGCTCCAAATTGACTAGCTCAGAGCTTCGGGATTAGTGTGTTTGAACTATAAAAACAACCACCTGTAGTACTGAGAAAAATGGCTGATCTCGACCGCACCGACCTGAAAATCCTCCGCGCCCTGGCCGACGACGGCCGCCTGTCCTGGCGCGATCTCGCGCAGAAGATCGGCCTGTCACTGACCCCGACGCTGCGCCGGGTTCGCCGCCTGGAAGAGGAGCACTACATCCAGGGCTACTTCGCACGCCTCGACGAAGAGCGGTTGTCCGGCGGCATGAGTGTGTTCGTCTCGGTGTCCCTGGAGAAACAGACCGGCGACTACCTGGCGCGGTTCGAAGAACGCATCGTCCAGGCGCCGCAGGTGATGAGCTGCTTCCAGATGACCGGGGATGCGGACTACATGCTGCGGGTGGTGGTGAAGGACCTGTCGGCGTACCAGCTCTTCCTGACCAATACGCTGACGCAGATTCCGGGCGTGGCGGGAATCAAGTCGGCGTTTGCGTTGAAGTCGGTAATGCTGCGCTCGGCGCCGCCGATCTGAGTCGCCGCGGGGTGCCCGGCCCATTGCAGCGGGCCCTGCCGTTGAGCCCGTGCAAGAGCTGCCAATGAACGCACAGGCAGGTAGGCGTGGAACGCAGCGATACCCGTCAATTCGGCACTCCCGGCAGCATCGGCAACGCTGCTCTCCACCCATCCTGCGACGAGGCGCAGCAGCCATTCAGGTCCCGCGGCGGAACTGCTCGCGATACTGCGTCGGCGTCACCCCGAGGCGCTGGGTGAATACTAGGCGCATGCGCGCCGGGCTGCCGAAACCGCAGCGCCAGGCGATCGTCTTCAGCGCCTGGTCGCTGCCTTCCAGCAGCCCGCGCGCGGCGTCGATGCGGGCGCGCTGGACGAACTCTCCCGGTGTGATGCCTGCCTCGCGGACGAACACGCGGGCGAAGCTGCGCGGACTCATCGCCACCTCGGCGGCCAGTCGCGGCACACCCAGTGGCTGGTCGAGGTGCTCCTGCACGTAGCGCTGGATGCGTGCCACCGGCGAGCCTTCTTGCGCCGGTGCCTGCAGGAAGGGGCTGAACTGCGATTGCCCGCCCTGGCGCTGCGTCACCACCAGCAGGCGCTTGGCCACGGCGAGGGCTACCGCCGCGCCGTGATCCTCCGCCACCAGGGCCAGCGCCAGGTCGATGCCGGCGGTCACGCCCGCCGATGTCACCAACGCTCCGTCGCGCACATGGATGCGGTCCGGCTCCACCCGCGCCAGGGGAAACAGCTCGGCCAGCCGCCGCGCATCGCTCCAGTGGGTGGTCACCTGCCTGCCGTCGAGCAGGCCGGCGTGGCCGAGCAGGAACGCGCCAGTGCAGATCGAGCCATAGCGCGGCGCCTGCGCGCAGGCTGCGCGCAGCCAGTCGAGCAGTTCGGCGGCGGGCGTCTGCTCCGGCAAGCCGGGGCCGCCGGGTATCAGCAGGATATCGGCGGCCGGCAGGCCGTGATCAAGGCCGTAGTCGGCGACGAGCCGTTGGCCGTTGGAGGCGCGCAGCGGCATGGAGGCAGAGGCGAGGGTGATGACCTGGTAACCCTTGCCGGCAGGCACGAAAGCGTTGGCTTCGGCGAACACATCCAGTGGCCCGGATACGTCCAGCGCCTGGACGCCGGGAAACAGCAGCATGGCGATGCGTTTCATGGTGCCTCCTGGGCCGATCGATGGTGGTAATTCTCGCCAGGCCACAGGTTGGCTGCAATCGAGCAAGGGGTGCGGAAACGGCCAGACAGGCGGCAAATAGCGACACAGTCGCCGTACTTCACCTGTTTCGCAGTGTCATTGTTGCAGATGCCGTATCGATCCATTGTCAATGGCGGTCTGTGTGGCCGGCGGGCGCTCAGCTAGATTTGCAGGGTGGGCCACGATCGACGCGACCCGCGTTATCCCGGAGGTTCCGCCATGAAATCCATTCTGTTCGCCATACCCGCCGCACTGATGTCCTGCGCCGCCTTCGCCGACCAGGCGCCGGTCTATCGCTACGGCATGCCGCTGGACGTGGCGCGTGTGATCAGCATCGAGCAGCCCAACGAGCGCTGCGAGGTGAGCCTGGCCACGATGACCTACGCCGATTCCCAGGGGCAGGTGCATGCGGTGCGCTACCTGCGTCAGACCCAGATGTGCAGCGACAACTGACGCTCAGGCGCGGAATTGCTCCACCAGGCCCTGCTGCCGGCTGGCCAGTTCATTGAGCGCGCGGCTGGCGCTGGCGGCCTGTTGCGCGTGATCCGAAATGGTTTCGGTGACATCGCGGATGCCGGCGATGTTGCGGTTGATTTCTTCTGCCACGCTACTCTGCTCCTCCGCCGCGCTGGCAATCTGCAGGTTCATTTCGCTGATCAGGTTCACCGCATCGGCGATGCGCCGTAGCGCGCCGATGGCCTGGCGTGCCTGGCCGACGTTGCCCTGGGCCTGGCGGAAGCTGTCCTGCATCGCCGCGCTCACCGAATGCCCGCGGGCTTGCAGGTTCTCTATCACGCCGCGAATTTCCTCAACCGACTCCTGCGTGCGCCGGGCAAGGCTGCGCACCTCGTCGGCAACCACGGCGAAACCGCGTCCTGCATCGCCGGCACGCGCCGCTTCGATAGCGGCGTTGAGGGCGAGCAGGTTGGTCTGCGCGGCGATGCCGCAGATGACCTCGAGAATCGAGCCGATCTGTTCGTTGCTCACTGCCAATTGCTGAAGCTCGGTCATCGCCTGGTTCATTCCGCTGGCCAGTTCGTCGACGCCCCGGGTGGTCGCCTCCAGGGTGCGGTTTCCCTCCTGGCAGGCCTGCTCGGCGTCACGCGCGGCCTCGGCGGCGCGCGCCGCGCTGCGTGCGGAGTCCTGGGCGGTGGCGGACATCTCGTGCAGAGCAGTGGCAACCATGTCGATGTCGCGGAACTGCTGCTGCATGCCGTCGCTGGTCTGGCGGGCGATCTGTGCGGAGCGGTCGGCGCTGGAATACGCGTCGCGGGTGGCCGATTGCACGGCAGCGATGCTCGGCTGGAGCTTGTCGAGGAAGCGGTTGAACGCGGTGGCGAGCCTGCCGAGTTCGTCGCGGCGCGGGTAGTCCAGGCGGCGGGTGAGGTCGCCTTCACCATCGGCGATATCTTCGAGCATGCGCGCCAGGCGCAGGATCGGCCGGCTGATGCCCAGCGCGGTGAGTGCCACCAGCAGCATGCCGAGCACGCCGGCGGCCATGCCTGCGCCGGTCTCGAACACCGTGCTGCGCCAACGCAGGCGGTCGAGGGTGTCCTTCAGGCGCTGTGCCGGGGCGAGCATGGCCGGCTTGGGCACGCTCAGCAGGATGCCCCAGCTTGCCGATTCGGGAATCGGTGCGAGGCTATGCAGCACGCTGATGTCATCCTCGCTGTCATAGATTGGTGAGCGGCCCGCCGCGACGTCTTCGAGAATGCGCGGGGCCTGCGGGCCGGCGAATCGCTGGCCGAGGTGCGAGGCGTCGCTGCTGTCGCCGGCGAGCAGGCCGTTGGGGCTGAGGATACGGATGCGGCCCTTGCCTTCGAACAGGCTCTTGCTGCCGGTGACGCTGCTTTGCTGCAGGACGGCGAGGTCGATATCGAAACCGACAGCGGCAATCGCCTTGCCGTTTTCCAGCAACGGCAGGGTGACGCTGGTGACCAGTCGGCGCTGGCCGGAGGCGTCGTCGAAATACGGGTCGAGCACGCAGGGGCGCGCGTGCCCGGTGGAGCAGGTGAAGAATGCGTTGTACGGCTGGCCGCTGGGGCCGGGCGTGGTGTCGGCCAGTACCTGCTCGGTGCCGATCACCCGCTGGGTGCCGCCGCCGTTGCGCAGCAGGTAGAGCGCGAAACGCCCGTTCTCGTTACTGCCCAGCGCTTCACGGGCGGTGAACTGTGCGTCGGCGCCGTCCAGGGCGTTGGCCTGGAACACTACGAACAGCCCCAGCAGCTCGGGGTGCGCGGCAAGGGTTCCGGCCATCGAACGCTCCAGCGTGGCGCGCAGCGCGGCGCTGTCGAGCACGCCCTGCTGCCGTTGCTGGCGCAGGGTCTGAACGGTGCGTAGCAGGCCCTCGCCGAGCAGCAGGTTGTCCTTGAACCGCTCGCGGATCAGTAGCGCCTGAACCTGCCCCTGGGTTTCCAGGTTGCGCAGGGCCGACTCGGCGAACAGGGCGCCGCTGTCCTCCTTGATGGCCTGGCTGTCCTGGCGTGCCTGGTGCAGCGACAGGCCGATCAGCACACTGGCCACGACAATCAGGCATAGCCCTGCCAGCCAGGTGATGCGGCCCTGGATGGAGGTCAGAAAACTCGGCATGGATGGCTCCCCACGGATGCCCGGTGGCAGACCCGCCGCGCATGGCGGCGGGCCGGGGTGCGGTCAGAAGGTGGTGGAGAACAGCAGTTGGCTGTAGAGGTTGCTGTTGTCGTTGCCGATCTGCGTGCCGCCTTCTTCGGCGCTCTTCTTCGGCTGGTAGAGGCCGACCAGCGGGATGATCACCAGGTGCTCGTTGATCGCCCACTCGGCGTAGAGGTCCAGTTCGCGGCCATCGGTGTTGCCCAGGTCGCTATCCAGGGTATGGAAGTCGAAGAACTGCGCGCCGATGCTCAGGTTTTCAAGCGGAGTGACTTTGGCGCCGATGTTGTTGACGCGGGTGTTGCTGTTGAACGGGCCCGAGTAGTTGCCCGCCACTTCGCCCTGGAACCAGGTGCCAAAGCCACGGCTGAATCCGTAGAAGAGGGTGTCGTAGCCTTCCGAGAAGCGGCTGAAGCGATAGCTGACATAGGGCTTCCAGGCGATGTCGGAGAAGGTCCAGCCCGCTTCCAGGTACCAGGCGTTCTCATTGTCTGCGCGGCGCTTGTCCTGCCAGGCGTACTCGCCGGAGAGGAACAGGTCCTGCACGCCGGCATTGCCGGTACCACGCACGCTCCAGGTCTTCATGTCCTTGCGGTCAAGCTGGGCGGGCGAGGCGTACTGCTCGTCGATGTCGTTCACGTCGATGTAGGTCAGGCCGAAGGTGGCGGCGTCGGCGACGTGCTCCAGGGTGGCGACGTACAGCTCGGAGTTGGCCTGGGCACGGTTGTCCGATTTCAGGCGCATCAGGTCGCCGCGCCAGCCCTGCTTGCCGCCCATGCGCAGCACGGCGGTTTCGTCGAAGTCGCGGCGTGCTGCCAGGTAGTAGGCGCCGCCGCGGTTGTACTCGCCGTCGGCCAGGCCATTGCCCATGTTCAGCGCATCGCCGTCGATCAGGAAGCCGTCGCCGACTACGATGTTCTGGCGGCCGAAGGACAGGTCGATGCCATCGGCACCGAGCATCGGGAACATCTCGCCCGAGCGCCAGCCTGCGTAGGCGTCTTCGATCTTGGTGGTGCGCTCGGAGCCGTCGCTGAAGCCGGCGGCATCGCCATCGCCCCAGGTGCCGGAGCTGAGCAGGTTGAACGCGCCATAGACGGTGCCCGCGCCGCCGAGTTTCTGGTCGCCGCTCAGGCCGTACTTGATGAAACCTTCGCGCCAGGAAGACGAGCCTTCATCCAGCGTGCCGCTCATGTTGTAGCGCTCCTGGCTGTGGAACAGCCCGAAGGTCGCCGAGAGGTCGGCGTTCAGGTGCGTGTCGTCGGTCGAGTACAGCTCGTAGGCACTGGCGGAGCTGGTCCCGGCGATGAACAGGGCGAGCAGGGTGGGGCGCAGCACGGCGGCGTGGGTCATGGTGAAGGCATCCGTTTCGTTATTGTCGATTGAGGGGATGTGACTTCTGCCGATGCTAAGTAAGGGCTGGCCCTGTGCTGTTGTTCCTGTCTGCCAAGTGATTGGGTGTGGTTGCCAGATCGCCAAGGGCGGTCATTTCCGGGAAAAGCGGGCTCGCTGCGGCGAAAGGGTGCAGATGCTCGGGGTTCCTGCCGGTCAGCGCGGGCGCGAGGTCAGTGACGGCTGCTCCGCATACAGGCGCTTGTACAAGGCCGAGAAATGGCTGGAACTGGCGAAGCCCAGATCCAGCGCCAGGTTCGTGATGCTTTGCTGCGGCTCCTGCTTGAGCCGGCGGCGCGCCTCGGCCAGGCGCAAGCTGAGGAAGAATTGCTGCGGCGTGCTCTGGCAGATCTGCCGGAAGCAGTACTGCAGGGTGCGCTGGCTGGTGTTCAGGCTCTGGCTCAGTTCCAGCAGCGACAGCGGCTCGGAGAGATCCGCCTGCATGCGCTCGATGGCTGCCAGCACAAGTCGGCGATGCTGCTGGAGCGAACGTGGCGCGCCTTCGCGGTCGCTGCCCGGGAGGATTTCCTCCAGTGCCTGCAGTACATGGCTGAGTACCAGGGCAACGGCACGCCCGGCCTGTTGCGGGTCATCCACCGGCCAGGACTCGTCCTCGAAGGCAGTGATGGCATTGCAGAGGCTGCGCCGGAGACCGCCAGCACCGGTCGGCGAAAGCTGCAGGCGCCGTTGGTCCAGCGCGCGTTCGAACAGTTCACGCTCCTCGGCGCCGAGCAGGCGCTCCAGTTGCGGCTGGCTGAAGGTAAGGCCGAGCATGTGGATTTCCCCGGCGGCGCAGATTTCCAGCTCGCGGCCGCCTTCGAGCACCAGCAGGGTGTCGTCGTGCAGGGCCTGGCCGTTGAAGCGTGAATCGGCACTGGCACGCAGGGGAATGCCGATCACCAGGTGACCGGCGGGCGGCGCCATGTTCTCGTGCAGGTGCAGGTTGGAGTGTTCGTAGATCAGCGAGGCGCCGGGCAATTGCACATGCAGCAGCTCCGCCTGCAGGCGGCCGTGGCCGAGCTGTGTGTAGTCCTGGCTCCAGCCGGCGAGGGCACAGGCCAGTTCATCGGAGTCGGTTGCCTGGTGGCGGGCTATGCCGGTCATGGCGGTTCACCTCGGTTGTACGCCGAGTATCAGTCAGGGCTGGCGCGCAGGCTTGTGCCTGCGCGCCAGGGTGTTGCGGCGCTCTGCCAGTTTCAGCGGCCGGCGAGGTAGGCGGCGGCCAGTGTACAGGCGCGTTCGATCAGCATGGGCGCCAGTTCCCGGGCGGTTTCGCTGTTGCGCCGGGTATGCACCCAGCCCAGGTACGTGGTGCCGCGCAGGGCAAGGAACAGCGGCAGCGCGGCGCGGTCGGCGGCGGACAGCGGCTTGACCGAGTCGTAGCCGGCCAGCAGCGCCGCCTGGATTTGCGCCAGGCGCGGGTCGTCCAGGCAGAAGTACAGCGCGGTGGCCAGCTCGAACATGTGCCAGCCGAAGCCGGCATCGTCGAAGTCGATCAGTTGCAGTTCGCCGCCTTCGAGCAACAGGTTCTCCGGTACCAGGTCGGCGTGGATCATGCCGAAGTTGTCCAGGCTGCGGCCATAGCGGCGCAGGTCCAGGCGGGCTTCCTGGCGGGTGCGCTGGAGCAGGTCGTGCTGCTCGTCGCTGAGCAGGTCCAGCTCCCAGAAACGTCCCCAGAGCGGGTTGCTGCCCAGCAGACCTTCTTCGTCCCAGGCGTGCCGGGTGAATTCGTTGGGCTGGCGCCACTGTGCCGAACTCAGGTGGATGCGCGCAGCCACGGTGCCGGCCTGATGGAATAGCGCCTCGATGTCGCCATCGGCGCTCAGGCCCTGTTCGGCGGAGCCCAGGGTGCTGCCGGAAAGCCAGCCGAGCATGTCGACGAAGCGCGGCTCTGCCAGTGCGGCGCTGCGCACCTCGGCCAGGTGTTCGCCGCTGCGGGTGCGGATGATGCTCGGCACGCCGATGCCGCCGGCGGCCAGCTGCTCCATCCAGGCCAGCTCGGAACGCAGCGCCGCTTCGCTGTGGTAGCCGCCGCGATGCACGCGCAGGGCGCTGCGCATGCCGTCGCTGCGGGTGGCGCAGAACACCGCGTTCTCACGGTACTTGAGCAGTTCCAGGCCGACGAAATCGCCGTCCCAGTGGCGCAGGGCATCCAGTGCCAGGTCGCGCAGGCAGGCGATCTGCTGGTCATGATCCAGCATCGAGAAATCAGTCATGGACATTCTCTCCATCGGTATTGCCTCAGAGCTCGCTCAGGACCTGGTCCAGGGTGGCGATGAAATGCTCGCCGTGCTCGGCCTCGAACACCAGCGGCGGGCGGATCTTGAGGATGTTGTCGCCGCCGCCGATCTTGCTGATCAGCACGCCGCGCCGGCGCATGGTGTTGACGATGCGCCGCGCTTCGAGGCCGGCTGGCTCGCGGCTGGTGCGATCGCGCACCAGCTCCACGGCGAAGAACAGGCCCTGGCCACGGACGTCGCCGATGATCGAGTGGCGCTCGGCGAGGCGGCGCAGCCCGGCGCTCAGCCTGGCGCCCTGGCGCCGGGCGTTGCCTTGCAGGTCCTGCTCGGCGATCACGTCCAGCACCGCCTGGCCGACGGCCGCGGCCACCGGTGAGCCGCCGAAGGTGTTGAAGTACATGTTGCTGCGGCCGAAGATCTCCACCCACTTGCGGCTGGTCACCACGCCCGCCAGGGGGAAGCCGTTGCCCATGGGCTTGCCGAGGGTGACGATGTCCGGCACCAGCGGGTGCGACTGATGCCCCCACATGTGATCGCCGGTGCGGGCGAAGCCTGATTGCACCTCGTCGGTTATCAGCAGGCCGCCGGCTTCGCGCACCAGCTTCGCCACGCGCTCCAGGTAGCCGGCCGGCAGGCGCGGGATACCTTCGTTGGCGAACAGGGTGTCGATCAGCATGGCCGCGAGGCCGACGCCGACCGTCTGCAGCTCGGCGATGGCGGCGGCGACTTGGGCCACGTAACGCTCGGCAACCTGCTCGGGCGTGCCGTCGGCAGGGGATCGGCACGGCACGCGCGTGCGCCGAGAACGGCTCGGAGCTGGGCAGCGCGGTGGTCAACGCCGCCAGCGTGGTGGTGTTGCCGTGGTAGTTGTAGTCGCTGACGATCACGCCCTGGTTGCCGGTGGCGAAGCGCGCCATGCGCAGGGCCAGTTCGTTGGCCTCGCTGCCGGTGCAGGTGAACATCAGGCTGTCCAGGGGCTCGGCGAAGGTAGCGGTGAGACTCTCGGCGTAGCGCACCACGCGTTCGTTGAGGTAGCGGGTGTGGATGTTCAGCGTCGCTGCCTGCCCGGTCATGGCCGCCACTACCTTGGGATGGCAGTGGCCAACGCAGGGCACGTTGTTGTAGCAATCGAGATAGCGCTTGCCGGCGGCATCGATGAGCCAGACGCCTTCGCCTTTCACCAGTTCCAGCGGTTCGTCGTAGAACAGTGGCGAGGCATCGCCCATGACCTGGTGGCGGCGTTGCAGCAGGGTTGGTTCAGACATTCTCGGCATTCTCCAGCGGCTTGCCGGCGCGAGTGGCGGCGCGCAGCAGATAGTTGAGGATCAATACGGCGACCACCAGGGCCAGGGCGCTGAGCATCGCCACTTCCAGTTGGAAGCAGGCGGCGATCACCACCAGCGTCAACAGCATGCCGACGCTGGCCACGACGGGACCGCCGCGCAGGCGGAACGGGCGCTCCAGGCCGGGTTGAGTGCGGTGCAGGCGCAGATAGGCGGCGAACAGCACCAGGTGGCAACTGCCCAGCAACAGGACGATGCACAGCAAAAGCTTTTCCGGCGGCACCAGAGTCAGCGGCAGGCCGATAACGGTCAGCACCAGCAGGGCGACGTAGGGCGCGCCACGGCGGTTGGTGCGAGCCAGCGATGCGGGGAAGAAGCCGTCGCGGGCCAGGGCGAATAGCTGGCGGGAGGCGGAGAACACCACCGAGAAGAAGGTCGCCAGCAGGCCGCACACGGCACCGGAACCGACCAGCAGCGGCAGCCAGTCACGCTCGCCGTAGAGCCCGCCGTGGGTCATCGCGGTGTACAGCGGATCAGCCGCGTTGCCGACCACTTCCACACCGGCCGCGCCCGGTGCGCTGATCACGACAGTCAGGGCTGTCAGCAGCAGGGTGCCGACGGCGGCGATGATCCCGCGCGGCATGCTGCGGCCCGGTTCGGCGGCTTCTTCGGCGGCGGAGGCGACCTGCTCCAGACAGATGAACATCCAGATGGCGAAGGGCACGCAGGCGAATATGCCGGCGACGCTTACACTCGGCAGCGTGCTGCCGGCGGCGGGCAGCAGGTTTTCCCAGTGCACGTGGGGCAGCATGGCGCCGCCGAAGGCCAGCAGCGCGATGGCCGCCACGGCGCCGGCCAGCAGGGTCAGCCCGAGAGCCTCGCCGACGCCGACGATGTGGATGCCAATGATCGCCGCGAACAGGCCGATGCGCACCGGCCAGCCGCCGAAGCCGAACACCGACTCCATGTAGGCGGCGAGGAAGTTGGCGGCTGCGCCGGTGCCGATGGTCAGTGCCAGCGCGCAGGCGGCGCCGACCAGGTAGCCGACGAAGGGCCCGAAGGCCAGTTGCGCATAAGCGAACACGCCGCCGGCGTGGGGCCGGGCGGTGGATAGTTCGCACACGCACAGCGCCAGGCCGCCGCAGAGCACGGCCATCAGCAGGGTGGCGACGAGCATGTTGGCCCAGCCGCTGCTGGCCAGGCCGTAGTTCCAGCCAGAGAACTGGCCGGCGATGACCAGTGAAATGCCGAGCCCGGCGATCTGGGGCCAGCGGAGTACGCCTTGTTTGAGCATGGTGGTTGTCCCTTGCCTGTCAGTGGTCGAAGTTTTGAACGGCAGTCAGCCGCGAGCGCCGGGGCGCAGCGGACAAGGGAGATGTTCGGCGGGTGCCGAGGGTTGGATGCGTGGAGTCATTGGGCGGCCCTTCTTGTTGTTTTATGGGGGAGTGCACGCGCCCGCCGCCTGTGCAGCGGGCACGTAGAAGGTACGAAGGGCACGGGGTGAGCCGATATCAGAAATGCGCAAAGACGCAGGTGGCAACGCCGGTCGGCAGATACAAGCGGACCATGTCCGCGATTGCGCGCAGATTCGCGCAATGCCTTGCAGTGGGCTCGGTGAGCCCGCAACAGCCTGAATCCATGCGCTCGCGATGGGGCTGCGCCGTTCAGGGCGCGCGCCGCCGCCAGGCATGGGAAACCGGCCCGAAGGCCGGCCGTGAGTGACGCGGGAGTCGCTGCGCTTTGCGCGTCACACGCGCTTGAGCACCAGGGTGAGGATGTCGTAGCTGGCCACCAGCTCGCCGAGCTGGTTGGTCACTTCCACGTCCCAGGCTACGACGCCCTGGGGTTCGCCCTTGGGGCTCCTCTTGCCCTGGTCGATCTTGCGCTTGCAGGTCAGGCGGGCCTGGATGGTGTCGCCGATGCCGACCGGGTTGATGAAGCGCAGGGTGTCCAGGCCATAGTTGGCCAGCACCGGGCCGACTCCCGGGGAGACGAACAGGCCGGCGGCCGCCGACAACACGAAATAGCCGTGGGCGATGCGCTTGCCGAACTGCGAGTCCTTCGCCGCTAGCTCGTCGAAGTGCATGTAGAAGTGGTCGCCCGACAGGCAGCCGAAGTTGACCAGGTCGGCTTCGGTGACGGTACGGCGGTGGGTGAGCAGCGACTCACCGATCTTCAGCTCGTCGAAATAGCGGCGGAACGGGTGTACGTCGGTCTCATGGACCTTGGCGCCGCGCACGTATTCGCCGGTGACGGCCATCAGCATGGTCGGCGAGCCCTGGACGGCGGTACGTTGCAGGTAGTGCTTCACCGCACGCAGGCCGCCCAGTTCTTCGCCGCCGCCGGCGCGGCCCGGGCCGCCGTGCTTGAGCACCGGCAGCGGCGAGCCGTGGCCGGTGGACTCGGCGGCGGATTCGCGGTCGAGGATGTGCAGGCGACCGTGCAGTGCGCCCATGACCGGGACGGCCGTGGCCGCCACCTGGGGGTCGCGGGTAACGAGGCTCGCCACCAGGCTGCCCTTGCCGCGGGCGGCGAGGGCGATGGCTTCGTCGATGTCGTCGTAGGCCATCAGGGTGCTGACCGGGCCGAAGGCTTCGATGTCATGGGCGCCGCCCTCTGCGTGGGGATCGCGGCTGCGCAGCAGGGTCGGGGCGAAGAACGCGCCTTCGGCCACGCCTTCGCCGCGTGGGGCGAAGCCATCCTTCGCGCCGAAGACCAGCTCGCTGGACTTCAGCAGGGCTTCCACGCGCTCGGCGACATCGGCCTGCTGGGCATGGGAGGCCAGGGCGCCCATCTTCACGCCTTCCACCGACGGGTCGCCGACGACTATCCTGGCCAGGCGCTCGCGCAGGCGTTCGGCCACGGCGTCGATGTGCCTGGCGGGGACAATGGCGCGGCGGATGGCGGTGCATTTCTGCCCGGCCTTGACGGTCATCTCGCGAGCCACTTCCTTGACGAACAGATCGAACTCTTCATCGTCCGGGGTGACGTCCGGGGCGAGAATGGCACAGTTCAGCGAGTCGGCTTCGGCGTTGAAGGGCACCGAGTTGCGGATCAGGCTGGGGGTCACGCGCAGCTTGGCGGCGGTGTCGGCGGAGCCGGTGAAGGTCACGACATCCTGGCCCTGCAGGCGGTCCAGCAGGTCGCCAGTGCCACCGATGATCAGTTGCAGGCTGCCCGCCGGCAGCAGGCCGGATTCCTGCATCAGGCGCACGGCAGCTTCGGTCACGTAGCTGGTGGCGGTGGCCGGTTTGACGATGCAGGGCATGCCGGCGAGGAAGCTCGGCGCGAACTTCTCCAGCATTCCCCAGATCGGGAAGTTGAAGGCGTTGATGTGCACGGCGATGCCGCCGCGCGGAACCAGGATGTGGCTGCCGGCGAACTTTCCGGTCTTGCCCAGCGGGATCGCCGGGCCTTCGTGGACCACGTTGCCGGAGGGCAACTCGCGGCCGCCCACGCCGGCGTAGGCGAACAGAGTGCCGGCGCCGCCTTCGATGTCGATCCAGCTGTCGGCGCGGGTGGCGCCGG
Source organism: Pseudomonas triclosanedens (assembly GCF_026686735.1). Taxonomy (NCBI): domain Bacteria; kingdom Pseudomonadati; phylum Pseudomonadota; class Gammaproteobacteria; order Pseudomonadales; family Pseudomonadaceae; genus Pseudomonas; species Pseudomonas triclosanedens. Next base: position 2,815,138 of record NZ_CP113432.1, read on the forward strand.
TGTGGCGTGAGATCTCGTAGAGCTGCTCCTTGCGCTCGGTCAGGTACAGCGCCAGGGCCTTGAGGCGCTGGGCGCGTTGCTGGAAGTCCAGCGCCATGAGTTCGGCCAGGCCGTGCCGGCGGGCATGGCTGACGGCTTCGGCGAAGTCCGGCGCTTCTTCGTGGGTGCGCGCCACCAGTTGACCGTTGAGCGCGCTACGCAGCGCCTGGGCGCCATGCTGGCCGACCCAGCGGCCGCCGATGAAACTTTGCAGGATAGGCTCTTGGGCCATGATTGTTTTCCCTCAGATCGCTACGCAAGTGGTTCGCTGGCCGCCGCGCCGGCTGGGCGTCGGCGGCATGTTGTACGGTGGCGGGACGAAGCCGCCGGATCAGGAGCGCCAGGGGCCTCGTGAGCCGCAGGCGGTGGAGCGTGAGGCCGTCGCAGGCCTGCCGGGATTCGCCGGCAGGGTCGCCCTGCGAGAGCGCAAGAGTCAGAGCTGGTCGAAGTCGAGCACTACCTTGTCGGTCAGTGGGAAGCACTGGCAGCTCAGTACGTAGCCGGCGGCGACCTCGTAGTCTTCCAGGGCGAAGTTGCTGTCCATTTCCACCTCGCCTTCGACCACCTTGCACTTGCAGGTCGAGCACACGCCTGCCTTGCAGGAGTAGGGCAGTTCTGCGCCCTGGGCGTTGCCGGCATCGAGGATGCTGATACTGTTGCGGGCCAGTTCGAAAGACAGCTCGCGGCCATCGCTGATGACGGTGACCTGGCTCATCCTGCTATCGCTCGCAGCGGCGGCCTCGCGGGCTTCGCGCTTGCTCTGGCTGCCCTGGGCGGCGAACAGTTCGAAGTGGATGCGCTCGGCCGGCATGCCGTTGCCCTGGAGCTGGTCGCGCACGGTCTCGGTCATCGCCTGCGGGCCGCAGATGAAAGCGGCGTCCAGGCTCCCCACGTCGAGCCAGCGGCTGAATAGCTGTCCGCACTTGTCGGCGTCGATACGGCCGTTGTAGAGGTCGACGTCCTGCTGCTCGCGGCTGAATACGAAGATCAGGTTGAGGCGTTGCAGGTAGCGGTTCTTCAGGTCCTCCAATTGCTCGCGGAACATCGCGGCGTTGCTGGAGCGGTTGCCGTAGAGCAGGGTGACGCGGCTGTGAGGCTCGGTTTCCAGGGTGGTCTTGATGATCGACAGGATCGGCGTGATGCCGCTGCCGGCGGCCACTGCGAGGTAGTTGCCGTGGCGCGTCGGGTCCAGGGCGACGTTGAAATGGCCGGATGGCGGCATCACTTCCAGGCTGGAGCCGGCCTTCAGGGCATCGTTTGCATAGGCCGAGAACCGACCGCCGGGCACGCGCTTGATCGCCACACGCAGTTCGCCGTCGTTGACGCCGCTGCAGATGGAATAGGAGCGGCGAACCTCCTCGCCGTCGAGCTGGGCGCGCACCACCAGATGCTGGCCCTGCTGGAAGTGGAAGCTGTCGGCCAGGTCCGTCGGAACGTCGAAGGCGATGGACACGGCGTCGCGGGTTTCCGCGCGCACTTCCTTGATCTTCAAACTATGGAATCTGCTCATTGTCGTTCTCCTGCGGTTTCACCGCGCGGAGGGCGAATACAAACGTCGCGAGCGAAGGTCCGGCCGGGCGGAGGCGGCTTCCGAAGCGCAGTTCACATCTGTGAATGAGCACTTCGAAGTCGATTCCCGCCGCGGCGCATGGCCGGGCGCAGCAGTTTGTCTTCGTCCTCCTAGATGCACTTGAAGTAGTCGAAGGGTTCGCGGCAGTCGATGCAGCGGTACAGTGCCTTGCAGGCGGTCGAGCCGAACTGGCTGAGCTGTTCGGTATGCAGGCTGCCGCATTGCGGGCAGCGCACTTCCTGCGTCTCGCCGAGCAGGCTGCGCTTGCTGGTGCTGCCCGCCGGCGGTGCGATGCCGTACTCGCGCAGCGCCTTGCGCCCGCTGGCGCTGATCCAGTCGGTGGTCCAGGCCGGGTTCAGCCGGCGCTCCAGGCGTGGCGAGGCAAAGCCTGCGTGCTCCAGGGCGTGCTGGATGTCCTGCTCGATGACCTCGGTGGCCGGGCAGCCGGAGTAGGTGGGGGTGACTACCACATGCAGGTGTCCATCCCGCCAGTCGAGCCCGCGCACTATTCCCAGGTCGACCACGCTGACCACCGGCACCTCCGGGTCCATTACCGCGCCAAGCACTCGCCAGGCGTGGCTGAGGTCGTCGGCGGTGCCGGCGCGTGCGCCGCGGTCGCTGCCAATCAGCTCACCAGGTTGCATCGGGGTAGGCTCGCTGGAGGAACTGCATCTCGGCGAGGAGGATGCCCAGGTGCTCGGTATGCACGCCGCGACGACCGCTGAGGTAGAAGTTCACCGCCGGCTCGGGCAGCGGCAGGGTCGCGGCGGCGAAGATGTCGGCGACCTTGGCTTTCCAGGCGGCAGCGAGTTCCTCCGGGTTCGGCGCGATGCCTTCGGCGGACAGGCGCTGCTCGATGTCATCCGAGTTGCACAGCTCGACGGTAAAGCGCCACACCTGCGGTATGGCTGCGAGCATGCGCGCGTGGCTCTCTTCGGTGCCGTCGCCCAGGCGTTGCACCCACTGGCCAGAGCGACGCAGATGGTAGGTGACTTCCTTGAACGCCTTGGCGGCGATGGCTGCGATGCGCTCGTCGCGGGAGGCGCTCAGGGCGTCGAGTACATGGAAGTGCCAGGCGTCGTAGAGGAACTGCCTGGTCATGGTGACGGCGAAGTCGCCGTTGGGCTGTTCCACCAGCAGCAGGTTGCGGAAGGCGCGTTCGTCGCGGCGGAATGCAAGGTGGTCGGCGTCGCGGCTATCGTTCAGCAGTTCGGCGGCGTATTCGTACCAGTTGCGCGCCTGGCCTACCAGGTCGAGGCCGACGTTCATCAGCGCCAGTTCTTCCTCCAGCGCCGGGGCGTGGCCGCACCATTCGCACAGGCGCTGGCCCTGGATCAGGGCGCTGTCGGCGAGGCGCAGCAGGTATTCGATCTTGTCAGCGTTCGGGTTCATGCACGCGATCTCACATGTGGCCGACTTCGGGCGGCAGCTCGTAGAAGCTGGCGTGGCGGTAGACCTTGTCCTGCGACGGTTCGAACAGCGGGTCCTTCTCGTCGGGGGAGGAGGCGGTGATCAGCGCGGAGGGCACCACCCACAGGCTCACGCCTTCGTTGCGGCGGGTGTACAGCTCGCGGGCGTTCTCGATGGCCATGGCGGCGTCGGCGGCGTGGACGCTGCCAACGTGCTTGTGGTTCAGGCCGTGCTTGCTGCGCACAAAAACTTCAAAAAGGGTCCACTCACTCATGGTGTTCTCCTGAACGTCGGGCATGGGCTGCTGCGCGTCGGCAGAATGTCGCCGGAGCATCTCCGGGCGTGCTCATTTACAACCGTAAACTCCGCGCCCGTGCCTGTTTCCGCCTGGTTCTGCCCTGGCTCGCCAGCTCAGAGGCGGAATTAGGCTGCGGCTTTCTTCTGTTGTTGTTTGCGGGCATAGGCGACCGCGGCTTCGCGGACCCAGGCGCCTTCTTCGATGGCCTTGCGGCGTGTGGCGATGCGCTCGGCGTTGCACGGGCCGTTGCCCTTGAGCACTTCGTAGAATTCTTCCCACTGGATGTCGCCGAAGTCGTAGTGGCCGCGTTCCTCGTTCCACTTCAGGTGCGGGTCGGGAGCTGTGCAGCCGAGCAGCTCCAGTTGCGGCACTGTCTGGTCGATGAAGCGCTGGCGCAGCTCGTCATTGCTCTGCCGCTTGATCTTCCATGCCATCGACTGGGCGCTGTTGGGAGAATGCTCGTCGCTGGGCCCGAACATCATCAGCGCCGGCCACCAGAGACGGTTGATGGCGTCCTGGACCATGTCCTTCTGCGCCTGGTTGCCGTGGCGCATCATGGTCAGGAGGATTTCGTAGCCCTGGCGCTGGTGGAAGCTCTCTTCCTTGCAGATGCGGATCATCGCGCGGGAGTAGGGGCCATAGGAGGTGCGCTGGAGCACTACCTGGTTGACGATTGCCGCGCCATCCACCAGCCATCCCACCGCGCCCATGTCGGCCCAGTTCAGCGTCGGGTAGTTGAAGATGCTGGAGTACTTGGCCTTGCCCGAATGCAGCCGTGCCACTTCCTCGTCGCGGTCCGCGCCCAGGGTTTCCATCGCGCTGTAAAGGTACAGGCCGTGGCCGGCTTCATCCTGGATCTTCGCCATCAGTTGCAGCTTGCGCTTGAGCGTTGGCGCGCGGGTCACCCAGTTGCCCTCGGGCAGCATGCCGACGATCTCGGAGTGGGCGTGCTGGGAAATCTGCCGGATCAACGTCTGGCGATAGGCGTCGGGCATCCAGTTCTTCGCTTCGATCTTGATCTCGGCATCGATCTTCTCCTGGAAGGCGCGCTCTTCGGGCGACATCTCGTCCAGCGTCTTCACGCGCTTCACGCCGGTCTCAACCAGTTGTGCGTACATGCTGTGTCTCCAGCCTTTCTTCTGATTCGTGGGTATGGCCTTGGCCTTGGTGTATTTTTAAATGATACAGAAATTAATGTCTAACAATAATTGGTGTGTCGTAATTGATTTTGCATAGCATTGCCGGAGCGAGGTGAATTCGGATTCGCAGAAATTCGCAAAAAAGTCAGCTTTAGATGGATTTTAGTAGCGTAATCGTGGAAGTTTCTGCGCGGAGCGGCTTCGGTTCAAAGGTGCCGATTGCCGCCATTGAGACGATAAAGTGATACGTTAGGTGTCTTTTTTGATGAGAGCGTGTTTTTGTTGCGCAGGGGCGGATGCCGGCGGGCATCGCCCCTGCCTGGTGCGATCAGGCGTCTACCAGCACGCGGAAGCCGCCGAAGATCATGCGCTGTCCGTCGAACGGCATGTTCTCGAAGTCCGGCTTCATGCGCGGGTCTTCCATGCTTGCCTTCATTCCGGCATCCCGCGCTTCCTTGCTGGCCCAGGTGATCCAGGAGAACACCACGGCCTCTCCTTCCTTGAGCTGTACCGCGAGAGGGAAGGACGTCACCTTGCCATCCGGTACGTCGTCGCCCCAGCACTCGACGACGCTGAGCGCGCCGTGCGAGCGGAACACCTGTGCAGCCTTGCGCGCGAGTTCGAGGTACTGCTCGCGCCTGGCCTCGGGTACGGGTACGAGAAAGCCATCCACATAGGTCATCGTTCATCTCCTGCCAATCGGCGAACGGCAGGATGCCGCCGCCTTTGAGGGGTAGTCGAAGCGCGGCGGCGGAGATCGACAGGTTCGGGTGGCAGGGCGACAGGCGGCTGCGCGCATGGAGGCGGTGAATGAAAAAGCCCCGCCGAGGCGGGGCTTTCCAGTACGCAGGGGGTCAGCTCTTCGGGCGGTTGTCGTACACGTGGCAGGCCTTGCCTTCGGAGCGCTTGAGGCTGTGGGACGGCTGTACCAGGACGCGGGCGCTGACGCCGATGTGGGTCTTGATCTGCTTGCCCAGTTCGCTGCCGATGGCTTTCTGCTCATCCGCCGACATGGCTTGCAGGTCGTGGCGCAATTCGACGTGCACATCGATGCAGTCGAGGTTGCCGTTGCGGTGCAGGTGGATCTCGTAGCACTCGGCCAACTGCTTGATCTTCAGCACTTGCTCCTCGACCTGCGTGGGGAACACGTTTACCCCGCGGATGATCAGCATGTCGTCGCTGCGCCCGGTGATCTTGTCGATGCGCCGCATCGGCCGCGCGGTGCCCGGCAGCAGGCGGGTCAGGTCGCGGGTGCGGTAGCGGACCATCGGCAGCGCTTCCTTGGACAGCGAGGTGAACACCAGCTCGCCGTACTCGCCGTCGGGCAGCACGGCGCCAGTCGCGGGGTCGATGATCTCGGGGTAGAAGTGGTCTTCCCAGACGGTCGGGCCGTCCTTGGTCTCGGAGCATTCCATCGCCACGCCAGGCCCCATGATTTCCGAGAGGCCATAGATGTCCAGGGCGGTGATGCCCATGCGCTCTTCCACGGCGCGGCGCAGCTCGGCGGTCCAGGGTTCGGCACCGAAGATGCCCAGGCGCAGCTTGAGGCTGTGCGGGTCGACACCCTGGCGCTCGATCTCGTCGGCGATGTTGAGCATGTAGGACGGGGTGACCATGATGATGTCCGGCTGGAAGTCGCGGATCAGTTGAACCTGCTTCTCGGTCTGGCCGCCGGACATGGGGATCACGGTGCAACCCAGGCGCTCGGCACCGTAGTGCGCGCCCAGGCCGCCGGTGAACAGGCCGTAGCCGTAGGAGACATGTACCTTGTCGCCCTTGCGGCCACCGGCGGCACGGATGGAGCGGGCGACCACGTTGGCCCAGGTGTCGATGTCGTTCTGCGTGTAGCCGACCACGGTGGGCTTGCCGGTGGTGCCGCTGGAGGCGTGCAGGCGCACGATCTCCTCCTGGGGCACTGCGAACATGCCGTAGGGGTAGTTGTCGCGCAGGTCGTTCTTGCCGGTGAAGGGGAATTTCGCCAGATCGTCGAGGGATTTCAGATCGTCCGGGTGCACGCTGGCATCGGCGAAGCGCTTGCGGTACAGCGGAACGTTGTCGTAGGCGTGCTTGAGGCTCCAGCGCAGACGGTCCAGCTGATGACGGCGCAGCTCGTCGATACTGGCGGTTTCCATCGGGTCAAGCAGGGCACGTTCGGCATCATGGTACATGTTCATGGGTTCACTCGATTTGTTCTTGTGCGCCGGCCCGGTGCAAGGGCCGTGAGTGTCATGGGAGCAGGATAGCGCCCCCGTTTGCCGGGAGTTTTGAAATCCTGTCAGAGCCCTTGCTCCGGCTGCCAGTCAGAGCGTTTCGCGACTGGCGGTACAGGATTCGAAAGTTTCCCTGTTGCTAGATCCGCTCGATGATCAGGGCGATGCCCTGGCCGACGCCGATGCACATGGTGCACAGGGCGTAGCGTCCGCCGCGCTCTTCCAGTTCGTGCAGGGCGGTGGTGACCAGGCGTGCGCCGCTCATGCCCAGCGGGTGGCCAAGGGCGATGGCGCCGCCGTTGGGGTTCACTCGCTCGTCGTCGTCCGCCAGCCCCAGTTCGCGCAGTACGGCGAGGCCCTGGGCGGCGAAGGCTTCGTTCAGCTCGATCACGTCCATCTCGTTCAGCGACAGGCCGGCCAGTTCCAGCACCTTGTGCGTCGCCGGCACCGGGCCGATGCCCATGATGCGTGGTTCGACGCCGGCGGTGGCCATCGCGACCACGCGGGCTCGGGCCTTCAGGCCGTGGCGCGCGGCGGCAGCCGGAGTTGCCATCAGCAGGGCGCAGGCGCCGTCGTTGACGCCCGAGGCATTGCCGGCGGTGACGCTGCCGCCTTCGCGGAAGGGCGTGCCCAGCTTGGCGAGCTGTTCCAGGGTGGTGTCGCCGCGCGGGTGTTCATCCTGCTCGACCAGCTTGGCCGGGCCCTTGCGCTGGGGAATTTCCACCGGGACGATTTCCTTTGCCAGGCGGCCATTGGCTTGCGCCGCGGCGGCCTTGTGCTGGCTGCGCAGGGCGAAGGCGTCCTGGTCGGCGCGGCTGATATTGAACTGTTCGGCGACGTTCTCCGCGGTTTCCGGCATCGAATCGATGCCGAACTGGCTCTTCATCAGCTTGTTGACGAAGCGCCAGCCAATGGTGGTGTCGAAGATTTCCGCGCTGCGGCCAAACGCCTGTTCCGACTTGCCCATGACGAAGGGTGCGCGGGACATGGATTCCACGCCGCCGGCGAGCATCAGTCCGGCCTCGTTGCAGCGCAGGGCGCGGGCGGCACTGCCCACGGCGTCCAGGCCCGAACCGCACAGGCGGTTGAGGGTGGTGCCGGGCACGGACACCGGCAGGCCGGCCAGCAGTGAGGCCATGTGGGCGACGTTGCGGTTGTCTTCGCCGGCCTGGTTGGCGCAGCCGAGGATCACGTCGTCGATGGCGCTCCAGTCCAGTTCCGGGTGGCGCTGCATCAGGGCCTTCATCGGGATCGCCGCGAGATCGTCGGTACGCACGCCGGACAGCGCGCCGGCGTAACGGCCAATGGGCGTGCGTACGGCGTCGATGATCAGGGCGTCGGTCATGTCGCTCATTCGGATGTCTCCTGCGCCAGCACGGTGCCGCGCACTTTGTAGGATTTGCCGTGGAACAGAGCGATCAACCGGCCCTGGGAATTCTCGATGCGCACGTCGTAGTTGCCGGTGCGGCCGTTGCGGCTCTGCTCGAACGCACTGGCGAACAGTTCGTCGCCTTCGCGCGCGGGCGCCACGTAGTCGATGTTGCAGCCGATGGCGACGGTGGCGTCGTTGTAGCTGTTGCAGGCAAAGGCGAAGGCCGAGTCGGCGAGGGCGAACAGGTAGCCGCCGTGGCAGGTGCCGTGGCCCTGGATCATGTCCTCGCGCACGCGCATCGACAGTTTCGCGCTGCCAGGGCCGGCATCCAGCAGTTGGATGCCCATGCGTCGGGTGGCCTGGTCGCGCTCGTACATGGCCTCGGCGCAGTCGCGTGCCAGTTGGGTGGGGTCAGTCATGGAAGGTTCTCCTCTCGGCGTGCAAGCGGCGCAGCAGCAGGGAAGGGCGATAGCGGTCCTCGCCATACGCGGCATTCAGGTTGTCGAGCACCCGCAGCAGGTTGCCGATGCCGATCTGCTCGGCCCAGGCCAGCGGACCTTGCGGGTAATTGACGCCGGCGCGCATGGCAAGGTCGATGTCGCCGGCGCTGCCCACGCCGTGCAACACCGCGTCGGCGCCTTCATTGGCGAGCATGGCGACGGTGCGCAGCACGGCGAGGCCGGGTGTGTCGCTCAGACGGCTGGTGGTAATGCCGGCCTTGGCCAGCAGGGCGACGACCTGGTCGAGCGCTTCGGGGCTGGTATCCGCCGAAGCGGAAATGCCCAGGCGCGAAGCCTTGCTGTAGCCCAGCGCGAGGTCGATCAGCACCAGGTTGCGCAGGCCGTCTTCCCTGGCTCGCTGGCTGGCGAGGCGACCATCGGAGAGTGCCAGCACCGCATCGCCCACGCGCAGCAGGCCGCTGCCGGCGCGTTGAGTGATCTCTATGCCGGCGTCTTTCAGGCGTTGTACCAGTGGTTGGGCGACGCCCAGGTCGCCTTCCAGTACACATGGAGCGATGCTGGCAGCGCTGCTCAGGCTTGCCGGCTGCGGGCGCTCGGCGCCTTCGGCGTAGTCGTAGAAGCCGTGCCCGCTCTTGCGACCGAGGCGACCGGCATCCACCAGTTCTTTCTGGATCAGCGATGGCTGGAAGCGGAAGTCGCCGTAGTAGGCGGCGAACACCGAGCAGGTGACGGCGTAGTTGACGTCATGGCCGATCAGGTCGGTCAACTCGAAGGCGCCCATGCGGAAGCCGCCGGCATCGCGCATCAGCGCATCCAGCGTCGCGCAATCGGCTGCGCCTTCCTGCAGCAGGCGCAGGCTCTCGGCGTAGAACGGGCGCGCCACGCGGTTGACGATGAAGCCGGGGGTCGACCGGGTGTGGACCGGCTTTTTGCCCCACGCCACTGAGGTGGCGTACAGGCTGGCGGCCACCGCCGGATCGGTGGCCAGGCCGGAGACGACTTCCACCAGGGCCATCAGCGGCGCGGGGTTGAAGAAGTGCATGCCGGCGACGCGCTGCGGGCGCTTCAGGCCGGCGGCGAGGCTGGTGATCGACAGCGAGGAGGTATTGCTGGCGAGGATGCAGTTCTCACCGCACAGCGTTTCCAACTGTTGGAGCAGGCTGCGCTTGATCTCCAGGTTCTCGACGATGGCCTCGATCACCAGTGCCGAGTCGGCCAGTGCCTCGATGGATTCCACCGGCTGCAGGCGCGCGGCGATGGCACCGCGCGCGGCGGCGTCGAGCTTGCCTTTCTCCACCAGGCGGCCGAGTTGGCGGTCGATGCCGTCGATGGCCTGGGCGGCTGCGCCGGGGCGGTTGTCGTGGAGCTTGACCGGATGGCCGGCCAGGGCGGCTACCTGGGCGATGCCGGCTCCCATCGCGCCGGCGCCGATCACCGCGACTTTTGCGTCTTTCGAAAGTGCGCTCATCGTTCAGCGGCCCTTGAAGCTGGGGGTGCGTTTTTCCATGAAGGCGGAAACGCCCTCTCGGTAATCGTCGCTGCGTCCGGCCAGACGCTGCAGGTCGCGTTCCAGCTCCAGTTGCTCGTCGAAGCTGTTGTTCAGGCTGGCATTGAGGCTGCGCTTGATCAGGGCCAGGCCGTAGGTGGGCTGAGTGGCCAGGTGGCGGGCGAGCTTGAGGGCTTCATCGCGCAGGCTGGCGTCGTCCACTACCTGGTAGATCAGGCCCCATTGCTCGGCCTGCTCGGCGGACAGGCGATTGCCCAGCAGTGCGAGCGCCTTGGCGCGGGCCATGCCGACCAGGCGCGGCAGGGTCCAGGTGCCGCCGGAGTCCGGGATCAGGCCGATCTTGCAGAACGCCTGGATGAAGCTGGCGGAGCGCGCCGCCAGCACCAGGTCGCAGGCCAGCGGAATGTTCGCGCCGGCGCCGGCGGCCACGCCATTGACCGCGCAGATGACCGGCAGCGGCATGTCGCGCAGCGCGCGGATCAGCGGGTTGTAGAACTGTTCGATGGACTGCCCGAGGTCGGGCATCTCGGCGCCAGGGGCGACGTTGCGGTCGGACAGGTCTTGCCCTGCGCAGAAGCCTCGGCCTTCGCCGGTCAGCAGCAGGACGCGGGCTTCCGGGCTCTGCCTCGCCAGCATGAGCGCTTCGCGCACCTCGCTGTGCATGGCGGCATTGAAGCTGTTGAGCTGTTCCGGGCGGTTCAGGCTGAGGAGGGCTACGCCGTCCTCGATGGAAAACAGGATGTGTTCGAAGTTCATGGGCGGACTCGCTCCATCTATAGGCGGAAACAGGGGGATCAGCAGCCCTGGTAGGCCGGTTTGCGTTTTTCCTGGAAGGCGCGGATGCCTTCGTCGCGGTCGGCGGTGCCGGCCAGCAGGGTGAAGGCGTGGCGTTCGAAGCGCAGGCCGCTGGCCAGGTCGGTGTCCTGGGCCTTGAGCAGAGCTTCCTTGGCCAGGCGCACGGCTAGCGGTGCCTTGGCGGCGATGCTGCGGGCGACCGCAAGGGCACGCTCGACGGTGAATTCGGGTTGGGTGACTTCGCTGACCAGGCCGGCGCGCTGGGCATGGCGGGCGTCGATGGCTTCGCCCGTCAGCACCATCTGCATGGCCAGCGGCTTGCCGACCGCGCGCAGCAGGCGCTGGGTGCCTCCGGCGCCTGGCATGATGCCGAGGTTGATTTCCGGCTGGCCGAAGCGGGCGTCGTCGCCGGCGATGAGGATGTCGGCGTGCATGGCCAGTTCGCAGCCGCCGCCCAGGGCGAAGCCGTTGACCGCGGCGATCAGCGGCTTGGAGAAGGCGGCGATGCGTTGCCAGTGGCTGACGCGTGGATCATTGAGGATGCCGACCAGATCGCGCTCGGCCATCTCCTTGATGTCGGCACCGGCGGCAAATGCCTTGCGGCTGCCGGTGAGCACCACGACCCGGACTTCCGGGTCCCGCTCGGCGGCGTCGAGTTCCGCCGCCAGCTCGCCGAGCAGCTCGGTATTGAGGGCGTTGAGCGCTTCCGGGCGCTGCAGGGTGATCAGGCGGACGCCGGCTTCAGGTGTATGAACGGCAAGGGTGCGAGACATGGCATCGTCCTCAGGCTGCACGCGCGGCTTGGTGGCCGGCTTGTATTGGAATTGTGGGAGATGGCGTGGCCATTCTCCGGCCTTCCCCCAGTATAGGCTTGAAGTGATACATAAATTCAATATTAAAAGTTGGATTACGTGTCTTAATTGTTTCTGTCGTTGCCAGCCGGGTGCTCGCTGTTCTGCTTCCGGCTCTCAGGACTTCCAGTATTCATGGGCCTGTGCGCATTTTTTGACTGGACTTCTTTCCGCGCATGAAGCGATACGTCGTAATTTTTCTGGCTGCATCTTTCTTTATGTGATACAAGATTTTCATGTGTTCTGATCGTCTTGTGTGATGATGCCGGGGCCAGCCCGGCATCTCGGGAGAAACAGATGCCTTGCTATAGCCTCGAGGGCGTGCGCCCGGTGGTGCACCCGACTGCCTTCGTTCACCCCACGGCAGTGCTGATCGGTGACGTGATCGTCGGCCCCGGCTGCTATGTCGGCCCGCTGGCGGCGCTACGCGGCGATTTCGGGCGCATCGTCCTGGAGGAGGGCGCCAACCTGCAGGACACCTGCGTTATGCACGGCTTCCCCGACAGCGACACGGTGGTAGAGCGCAACGGTCATATCGGCCACGGCGCGGTGCTGCACGGCTGCCGTATCGGCGAGGACGCGCTGGTGGGCATGAATGCAGTGGTAATGGACTACGCGCAGATCGGCGCACGCTCCATCGTGTCGGCGGCGGCGTTCGTCAAAGCCAAGTTCGAGTGCCTGCCGCAGAGCCTGGTGATGGGTGCGCCGGCCAGCGTCAAGCGCAGTCTTAGCGACGAGGAGATCGCCTGGAAACGTCGTGGCACGCAGGAGTACCAGGCTTTGGCCAGGCGCTGCATCGCCAGCCTGGTGGAGTGCCAGCCGCTCGCCGAAGTGGAAGAGCAGCGTTCGCGCCTGGGCGATTCCGGGTTCCGGCCCAAGCCGGGGCAGGGCGTATGAGTACTGGGGTTCGCTCCAATGGCCAGGCGATGCGACGGGCAGGTATAGTCGGCGCTCCCTCGACTGCCAATCGTGCCATGACCGCTCTAGCACCGCTGAATCAACTGATTTCCCGCTTCCAGGAACAGACGCCGATCCGCGCCAGCTCGCTGATCATCACGCTGTATGGCGATGCCATCGAACCGCATGGCGGTACGGTCTGGCTCGGCAGCCTGATCAGCCTGCTGGAGCCCATCGGCATCAACGAGCGGCTGATCCGTACCTCTATCTTCCGGCTGACCAAGGAAGACTGGCTGACTGCCGAGAAAGTAGGCCGACGCAGTTACTACAGCCTGACCGGCACGGGGCGGCGGCGGTTCGAGAAGGCATTCAAGCGGGTCTACAGCTCCACGCTGCCGGCCTGGGATGGTTCCTGGACGCTGGTGATGCTGTCCCAGGTAGCCGCCGACAAGCGCAAGCAGGCTCGCGAGGAGCTGGAATGGCAAGGCTTCGGCGCCATTTCGCCGACGGTGATGGCCTGCCCGCGTGGCGATCGCGGCGATGTGCTGGCGACCCTGCAGGATCTGGACGTAGCGGACGACAGCATCATCTTCGAGACTCGCGCCCAGGACGTGCTGGCATCGCGGGCAATGCGCCTGCAGGTGCGCGAAAGCTGGAAGATCGACGAGCTTGCGCAGCATTACAGCGAGTTCATCCAGTTGTTCCGCCCGCTCTGGCAAGCGTTGCGCGAAGAGGATCAACTGCGCCCCGAGGACTGTTTCCTCGCGCGCACCCTGTTGATCCACGAATACCGCAAGCTGCTCCTGCGCGACCCACAATTGCCCGATGAACTGTTACCGGGCGATTGGGAGGGGCGCGCGGCGCGACAGTTGTGCCGCAATATCTACCGGTTGATCTACGCCCGGGCCGAGGAATGGCTGAACCGCAACCTGGAAACGGCTGACGGCCCGCTTCCCGATGCAGCGGAGAGCTTCTACAAGCGTTTCGGCGGGCTCAACTAGGGAATTGGCGTGAAAAATGCCTCTTGATCCGTTGCAGTGCGGCGGAACCGGAAACGGCGCTCCTGCGAGCGTCGCGATCCGCGGGTAACGATACGCTCGAAGAAGCGGTCGCTGAATAACAACAAACAATGCGTGTGAGGCTTTGCAGGTCATGAATTCTTCATCGACATTGAGGGAAGATGCTTTCGAGGCGTGGCTGGGGCAGGTCAACCGTGCGTGCGGTCGCTTCGATGCGCGCACTCTCGGTCCTCAGTTTCACGGAAAGCTGCGGGAGTACCAGGGTGGTGCGATCAAACTCAGCGTGGTCGACATGGCTCAGGTGCACCTGTACCGGACCAGCAAGGAAGTTGGCGCAAGCGCCGGCGGTCACTACTACGCGGTGTTCCAGCTCGAGGGACGTTCGCGCCTCGAGCAGAACGGCAACCGGGTGGAGCTGTCGCGCGGCGACATCACCCTGATCGACGCCAGCCGGCCCAGCGACATGACGTACCTGGAGAAGTCCCGCCAGCTTTCGCTGATCCTGCCACGCCAGGTGATCGAGCGCGGCCTGCGGGTCTCCGAAGTCAATTGCGCCTCGAAGATTTCCGCCAGCTCGCCGGTGGCGGTGCTGGCCAATCGGCTGATCGTCGAAACCAGCCACCAGGAAAGCCTGGGTATGCTGGAAAGCGAGGCGACGCTGGATGCGCTGGTGACGCTGCTGCGCCCGGCGCTGGCCAGCCACGATATCGAGCAGGACAGCCATGAGCGTATGTTCCGCAAGGCCGTGGCCTTCATCGACGAGCACATCGGTACCGATGAGCTCTGCCCTGAGCTGATCGCGCGCGAGGTGGGCATTTCGGTGCGCGGCCTGTACCGCATGTTCGCCAAGAAGGGCCTGGTGGTGGCGCAGTACATCAAGAACCGCCGCCTGGATTTCTGCGCCGAATCGCTGCGCAACGCCCATTTCGAGCAGAAGCTGTCGGCGCTTGGCTATGCCTGGGGCTTCTCCGATTCGAGCTACTTCTCCACGGCATTCAAGGGCCGCTTTGGCGTGTCGCCCGGAGAGTACCGCAAGCGCTACGCGAACTGATTCGCGTCGATGGCCGGCGATATCCGTGAGTGACGGATATCGCTGCGCTCCAGTCCTTCCTGCGCTGTCGCCCGCCCATACCTTCGCCTGAACCCTCTGCCGGGGATGTGCGCAAGCATGCCCAGGCCGTCTCGCGCCGCTTTCGTGCCATGACGGTCGCCACCCGATTTCCAACCTGGCACTCCCGCCAATACAACTGGCATGCAGGAAAAGCCCTGTCCGCCTGCCAGTGGTAACAATCATCCTCGAATCCGTGCGCCATCCGGCCACGACGCTGTACTCGAAGGTGATTTTCGATGTCCCGCAAGATGCTCAAGTTCGGCGCTGCCAGCCTGCTGCTGGCTGGCGCGCTCCTGCAGCCAGTCCTGGCGTTCGCCACCGACTGCCCCGCCACTGATACACAGAAGGGTGAAACGGTCTTCGCCCGCGACTGTTCGATCTGCCACACGGCCAAGGCCGACGGCCTCGGAATGATGGGGCCGAACCTGCATGGCGTGGTCGGTCGCATGGCCGGCTCGCTCGCTGGCTTCAGCTACTCCCAGGCGATGCGCAGTAAAGGCGCGGCCTGGTCGCAGGACAACCTCGACGCATTCGTCAGCAAGCCCCAGGCCGCCGTGCCGGGAACCTACATGCCTTTCGCCGGACTCGCCGATGCGGCCGAGCGGCGGGCGCTCACCTGCTGGCTGAGCCAGCAGCACTAATCCTTCAGGAGAGACCATGAACGTCATTGAAATCCTGCCCAAGGTTGCCGACTTCCTGCAGCGCAAGCATGGCTGCTTCATCGATGGAGCCTGGGTGGCCTTCGAGGGTGCGCGTACCGATGTGCTCAACCCGGCCACCGGCCAGGCGATCTCCAGCGTCGCCGATATCGACACCGCGCTACTCGATCGCGCGGTGAAGTCCGCCCATGACTCGTTCAAGTCCCGTGTCTGGGCCGACCTGCGCCCGGCAGATCGCGAGCGCATTCTGCTGCGCTTCGCTGACCTGGTGGAAGCCAACGGCGAAGAACTGGCGCAGTTGGAAACCCTCAGTCAGGGCAAGTCGATCAATATCTCGCGGATGCTGGATGTCGGCGCCACCGTCGAGTTCATGCGCTACATGGCGGGTTGGGCTACCAAGATCGAAGGCCAGTCGCTGAACGTCTCCATCCCGCTGCCGCCCGGCGCCAGGTTCACCGCGTACACGCGCCGCGAACCGCTTGGCGTGGTGGCTGGCATCGTGCCGTGGAACTTCCCTCTGATGATTGCCGTATGGAAGTTGATCCCGGCGCTGGCCACTGGCAACAGCGTGGTGATCAAGCCTGCTTCGGAAACCCCGTTGACTGCACTGCGCCTGGCCGAGCTGGCCTTCGAGGCCGGCGTTCCGGCCGGCGTGTTCAACCTGGTGACCGGCGATGGCCCGCGCATTGGCGGCGGCCTGGCCAGCCACAAGCTGGTGAACAAGGTTTCCTTCACTGGTTCTACCGCCGTTGGCCGTAGTGTCGGTCTGGCTGCCGTGCAGAACATGACGCGTTTCGCCCTGGAGCTGGGCGGCAAGAACCCGATGGTGATCCTCGCCGATGCCGACATCGACAAGGCCGTCCAGGGCGCACTGCTCGGTGGCTTGCTGAACAATGGCCAGGTGTGCGCCGCCGCTTCGCGCTTCTACGTGCATCGTTCGCGCTACGACGAATTCGTCGAGAAGCTGGCCGCGGCTGTCGCCGGCATGAGCCTGGGCGAAGGCATGGACCCCTCTGCGCAAATCAACCCGCTGGTATCGCGCAAGCAGCAGCGCAGCGTGCTCGACCATATCGCCCGTGCCGGCCAGCAGGGCGCGCGCATCGTCTGTGGCGGCCAGGATGTCGGCGGCGACGGTTTCTACGTGCAGCCGACCGTGCTGGCCGACGTGACCATGCAGATGTCCGTGGCCCGCGACGAAGTGTTCGGCCCGGTACTGGCAGTGCTGCCGTTCGATGACGACGAGCAGGCCATCGAGATGGCTAACGACAGCGAGTATGGCCTGGGCGCGAGCCTGTGGACCAACGACCTCTCCAAGGCGATGAACCTGGTGCCGCGGATCGAGTCCGGCACTGTGTGGGTCAATGCCCACGTGTTGCTCGATCCGAGCATGCCGTTCGGCGGCGTCAAGCAGTCGGGCATGGGGCGCGAGTTCGGCCGCGCGGTGGTTGAGGCCTATACCGAAATCAAGTCGGTGTGCATTGCGCACTGATCGATAGAGAGCAACACCCTCGTTTGTACGGGCCTTCGGGCCCGTTTTTTTTGCGTCAATCTGTGGGTTGATTGCCCGCCCAAGCCGGCTTCACCGCGTGATGTCTGCCGGATTACGGAGGAGTGGGGCAGCCATCACGGAGTTACGTCGTTGCATGAGGGGCGGATAGTTGATGGTTTGGTCGTTGCGCACTGCTTCGCTGGGAGGTATCGCTTTGAATGGCGTCAGCGCGCGAGCAAACGGCGCCCATAAAAAAGCCCGCTGGAGCGGCGGGCGATAGTGCGGAGGCAGAACCTCAAGGGGCAATCTTCAGTAGGCGTCGCTCATCCCGTCGGTGATGCTGATGCCCTGCTTGCGCATCTTCTCGATCAGCCCTGCGCGGGTGCCCGGCAGGTTCAGCAGCGCTTCGTAGCGGGTCGCTTTCACTTCTTCGGCGGTGTAGGGCTGGAATTTGTCGGGCATGCTCGCGCCGGCCATGCCTTCCTTGCGCAGCAGCCAGTTGAGCAGGTCGGCCAGTTGCGCATCGTTGAGCGCGGACTGCGACATGCCAGGTACTCGCACCAGGAACTGGCGGCCTCCCTCGACCTTGAGGAAGTTGCCGACGAAGCCGTTCAGGCGTGGCGTGTCGTTGGCCTTGCTGCCGCTGCCTTCGGTGAGGTGGCAGCCGGCGCATTGCAACTGGTAGTTGGTGGCCGGGGTGTAGCTCTGCTGGGAGATCGGCTTCTGCACCTCCTCGTTGCCGGGCGCCGGCCGCTGGTGCGGATCGGGGATCGCACGGGCCTGGGCAAACGGGGCGACCAGGCTGCAGAGCAGGACGCCGACAACGAGACTGCGCATGGGCTTTTCTCCCGACTTCAGACCGCGACGCCGCGGATGATGGTGACGGTGCAGTTGTAGATGCGCGATTCCGCGCCCAGGCACCAGTTGACGTCGTTGTTGTTGAACGGACGGTACAGCGGTTCCTCGCTCTCGTTGCGGGTACAGGCGCACTGGGAGCAGCTGTGCTTACCGCAGCAATCGTTATAGGAAATGATGTAGTCCTTGCCGTCCGCCGGGTTGCGGCAGGTACCGATCCAGGTCACTTGCGAGGCATCGGTGCCGGGCGGGCAGGAGGTGGTGGTGCCGCCACAGCAGGAGCAGAGGAAGCCATCGATGGAGCAGTAGCGCCAGTAGTCGCAACTGTTCGGATCACCCGGGTCGCCGGCCTTGGGCGACTCGGCGGCCAGGGCCTTGGAGGTGCGGTCGACCGGCAGGATGATCGGCAGGGCGGCGCCGGCCACCAGCAGCGAGCCGAAGCGGCCCAGCAGCTTGCGTCGCGAGGTGACGTTGGCCACCTGGCGGGAAGAGCGCTCGAACAGGTTGTCGAGGAATTTCATTCTTGTTCTCTCCGTGATCAGTGGCTGTGGCCGTGCGTGGCGTCGTGGGCGTGCACGTGGTTGTGGCCATTCATGTACTGCTGCAGGGTGGCGCTGCCCAGGTGCTCGACCTCGAACAGGCTGTCCAGGTGCTCGCGGGAGTTCACCAGGCCCTTGGCACGCAGGATGCCCTTGCTGTCGATCAGCGCGGCGTAGGGCAGCTTGCCGATCTGGTAGGTCATGCCCACTTCCGGGCCGACCACGTAGGCGGCTTTCTCCAGGCCGTGCTCGGCGATCAGTGCCTGCTGGGCGGCCATGTCGCCGTCGCTGACGTAGACCACGTCCAGCTCGCCGGCCTTGTCCCTGGCGATGGACTTGATGGCCGGCAGCAGCGATTTGCAGATCGGGCAGGTCGGCGAAAGGAAGAACAGGAGCTGGCCGCGCTCGCCTTCGTAGCCGAAGTTTACCGGGCGACCGTGGCGGTCGGCGGCGGTGACTTTCGGTGCGGGCTCGTTGACGGCCACGCCCTTGTCGACCATCAGCGCTCCAGCCGGCGCGATACGGCCGTGGAGGACGCCGATCTGGCGCACCAGCGCCATGACGGTGAAGGCAAGGGCGATGAGCAGCACCCAGAGAAGAATGTTGGAAACGATCAGACCTTCCATTTGTTCACCTTCCGATGAGTTTGAGCAGGCGGGGATGATTGGCCAGCAGGCCATCGGCCGCGGCATACAGGAACAGTGCCACAGCGCTGGCGGCGAGGATCACGAAGGCGTCGAACACGCCCATCTCGCGGGCCTGCGGAGCGCAGGCGGCGATCAGCGCGAGCGCGGCGATGATCGCGTTGCGCAGCAGCAGTACCGGGCGCAGCGGCTGCATCTGGCCGGGGCCGGAGCAGCCGCAATCCATGTCGCGGCGCCCGCGCCAGAGGTTGATGCCGATGGCGCCGGCGTACAGCAGGATCAGCGCCGTGGCGGCCAGGGCCGCGACGTGGCGGCTCGCCGGCACCAGCAGGGCGAAGGCGACTGCGCCTTCGACCACTGGCAGCGTGCGGGCCACCGGGCCGACCAGCCCGGCCGGCAGCAGGCCGTAGTCTTCGACCTGGCGGGCGAAGCGCATCGGCGCGCGCAGCTTGTGGCTGGCGGCGCTGGCAAGCAGCACACCGACGGCCACCGCGCTGGCGATGATCAGGATCGGATCGGAGAACATATCCGCACCTCTCGAGGGTGACTTTCCAGGGAATGGATCAATGGCTCAGGACCAGGATCGGTGTCTTGGCGATCTTGTCCATGCTGCCGGTGAGCTTGCCGGACTTCAGGTCGAAGACCTGCAGGCCGCCTTCGATGTCGGTCCCCAGCAGCAACGGCTTGTCGTCATTGGTGGCGTGGAGGCTCCAGACAGGCTTGGGCGCTTCCAGGGTGCCGATCTTCTTCTGGGTCTTCAGGTCGTAGATCCAGATGAAGGGGCTCGGGTCTTCCCACTTGCCGGGGGTGTGTTCCTCGTGCATCAGGACGTACATGCGGTTGAGCTTCGGCGCCACGGCCATCAGTTGCCAGCCGCCGGTGCCCCAGCCCTTCTTGCGCTCTTCGTCGGTGGTCAGCGACCAGCTCGGCAGCATTTTCGGCTTGTCGCCGGAAACGTCCACCGGCTTGACCATGCCGTCGGTGGTGACGAAGAAGTAGGTCTCGCCGACCGCGAGGCCGCGTTCGTTGAGCTTTTCCTTGTTCGGATCGAAGAAGGGGGTCTGGCTGCGGCCGACTTCCTTGCCGTCTTCGCCAACCTTGGTGATCTGCAACTGGCCATCGCCGCACAGAGAGGCGAAGCTGCGCTTGCCGACCGGGTAGTTGAGCACGCAGCCGCTGATGGCGATTTCGCTGGCGACCTTGTGTTCCCTGGTGTCGACCACGGTGACCGAAGTGGACGGGGTGAAGTTGTAGATGTAGACGAAGCGGTCGTCGGAGCTGGTACCCAGAGCGTACTTCTGGGTCAGGATCGAGGCGCGCTTGGCCGGGATTTCCACTTCCCACTTCGGACGCAAATTCGAGGTGTCCCAGGCGGTCAGCACGTCGGTGCGTACGCCACGGGTGCCGCGGGAGTAGAAAGTGTCGGCGGAGTACAGCGTCTTGTCGTCGTGGCTCAGGGTCGCGGGGGCGACGAAGCCGGTGCTGACCATGCCCAGCATCTTCTTCTGCTCGGGATCGACGACGGTGACGCGGCCGGCGATGAAGTTCTCGAACTCCACATCGACAATGTAGGCGCGGTGCGGGGAAGGGGGGAACGGCAAGACGGTCTCACCGATGCTCTCGGTCGGCAGCTCGGCGTGGACTGCGCCCACAGCGAGACATGTGCCCAGCGCGAGGACCGATGGAGCGAGGAACCTGGCGACGCTCATTGGCGGGTACTCCCTATTTATTGTTGGCGGATCGCGGACGGAACATTGAGGAGAGTCTGCCTGCGTCAACATGCGGGGGACTTGTTGTCCGTGCCATTTCCTTGTCTGGGGGTGACAGGGTGCCGCAGGGAGAAAGTGCAGACCCTCGTTGCGCCGGCAGTGGAATTTCCGCTGAACGGCATGGGCATGGATCAACTGGGCGTCGGTTTTTGGTACGAAAAAGCTGCACCATGCCCAGAAAAGTCGCACAATGCACATTTGAGCTATCTTGAAACGCCGAATACCCATCCGGAAGTGTGCACTGTGAACAGTTTGCAATGTTCGCCATGCCCGCGTCGTTCCTGATTGGCTTTTCCGGCCCGCTATTTGCGTTGTGCCGGGAGTCCATAGAGCTGTCTTGCGATCCTTGCGAGTTGGAGCCCTCCTGGCATGCAGAGAGTGCCCGAAGAGTGGAGTTTACATTCTGTAAATGAGCCTCTGAGGATGCTTTCCCGCGCCCTGTGGCCGACGCGCAGCGGATCGCAGACTGGCTCTCAACCAGTCCACGCGGAGAGTCCCGATGAGTTCCCCCAGTGAGTTCCCCCTGAGCGCAACGCCCAGGGAAGGGCGCAAAGGCCTGTTGCCCATCGCAATGGTCCTGTTCAGCTTCACTTTCTTTACCGGCACCATGTTCGCAGGCGGCAAGATCGGCATGGCCTTCGACTTCGTCGACATGCTCTGGGTCGCCTTCGTCGGCAACGTGCTGCTGGCGATCTACGCGGCGGCCCTTGGGCTGATCGCCTCGCGCAGCGGTCTGAATACCGTGTTGATGGGCCGCTTCTGCTTCGGCGAACGCGGCAGCAAACTCTCCGATTTCCTGCTCGGCTTCGCCGAACTGGGCTGGTATGCCTGGGGTACGGCGACGGTCGCCATCGTGCTGGTCAAGCTGCTGGCTCTGCCCGGCTGGCTGACCATTCCGCTGATGGTGCTGTTCGGCCTGGGCTTCTCGATTACCGCCATCATCGGTTTCAAGGGCCTGGACATGCTGTCGCGCGTGTCGGTGCCGCTGATGTTCATCCTGCTGGTGGCGTCGATGATCATCGCCACCAGCCACGCCGGTGGCTGGAGCGGGCTGCTGGCGGCAGAACCCAGCCAGACGCTGACCTTCTCCGCCGCCGTGACGATGGTGTTCGGCACCTTCGCCAGCGGCGCCACCCAGGCCACCAACTGGACCCGCATGGCCCGCAGCGGCCGTATCGCGGTGGTCGCCAGCGTGGTCGCATTCCTTGTCGGCAACGGCCTGATGATCGTCGCCGGCGCCTGGTGCGCCATCGTCTACCAGAACGCCGACATCGTCGAAGTGATGGTGCTGCAGGGCCTGTCCTTCGCTGCGGTGATCATGCTCTGCCTGAACCTGTGGACCATCCAGGGCCCGACCATCTACAACGTCTCCGCCGCCGCCTGCCACCTGGTGCGCAGCGAGCGTCGCCGCAGCATGACCCTGCTGGCCGCCGGTATCGGCATCGTGCTGGCCATCGGCGGCATGTACGAGTGGCTGATCCCGTTCCTGGTGTTGCTGGGCTCGATCATTCCGCCGCTGGGTGGCGTGATCATGGCGGACTTCTGGTACCGCAACCGGGGTGAATACCCTGCACTGGTCGGCCGTCACATCCCGGCGTTCAACGTCTCCGGCCTGGTGTCCTACGCCGTCGGTGCGGGCCTGGCCTACGCCTCGCCGTGGATTGCGCCGCTGGTGGGCATCGCCGCCTCGGCTGTCTGCTATATCGTCCTCACCGAAGTCACCCGCGCTCGAGCGCCGGTGGCCGAGCCGCGCGCTTGAGCCTGAGCGTCGAGGAAATCCTCCGTCTGCCGGGGCTGGAGAGCCTCGTGCTGCGGGCCGGCGCGCGCAACGTGCATCGCAGCGTGCGCTGGTCTTACGTGGCGGAGAACGTCGGTATCGCCGACTGGGTGATGGGTGGCGAGCTGGTGTTCGTCACCGGCATCAACCACACCCGTGACGAAGCCAACCTGCTGCAACTGGTGCGCGAGGGCGTTGCCAGCGGAATCGCCGGTATCGTCATCCTCACCGGCGACGAATTCATCCGGCGCATCCCGCAGTCCGTGATTCATCTGGCCGATGTGGAAGGTCTGCCGCTGATCGAGCAGCCCTATGCGCTGAAGATGGTCATCGTCACCCATCTGATCGGCACGGCGCTGGTGCAGATGACGCAGACCAAACACTCCCGCCGCGACATCCTCGGGCAGTTGCTCAGCGGGGATTTCCCGAGCCTGGAGATCGTCCGCCAGCGTGCCCGGCATCTCGATCTTCCCCTGGATGTGCCGCGCCGCCTGGTGGCGCTGCGCCTGTCCGGGGTCGATACGCTGTTCCGCGAGCATTCGCCGGAGGAGGCCGAGCGCGCGCTGCAACTTACCCGCCAGCGACTGCTCGATCATCTGGAGAACTGGCAGCAAGGCCGCGTCGATCGCTTGCCGGTGGTCGTGCAGGGCGACCTGTTCGTGCTGTTGCTGGCCGAGGTCGAGCGCGACGAACTGGCGACCCTGGCTGGGGAGCTGCGCCAGGACCTGGCGCCGTTATGCGCGTTTCTCGGCCTGTCGGCGCGGGCCGACAGTTGCGCCGAATACCCTCGCGCATTGCTGGAGGCGCGCCAGGCACTGGATGTGGCTGAGGGTCTGCGGCCGGCTGCCGGGCTCTGCGATTATCGCGAGCTTGGGGTACTGCGCCTGCTGCGGGCGATTCCCGAGCGCACGGTGATCGACCAGTTCATGAAAGACACTCTCGGCGCGCTTTCCGACGCGGGCCGCAAGCAGCCGTACCTGCTGGTCGAGACGCTCGACGCGCTGATCCAGGAAGGCGGCAATGCGCTCAGGGCGGCACAGCGCCTGGGCATCCATCGCAACACTCTGAACCAGCGGATCGCGCGCATCGAAAACCTGAGCGGCCAGTCCCTCGACGATGCCCAGTTCCGCCTGAACGCCTCGGTGGCGCTGCTCATCTGGCGCATGTCCAATGCGCCGCGCCACCAATAGCCAGAAGAGGAATGAAAAACCCATGAAGATCATCAATGCCTCCCTTCGCAAGCGATCCGGCCTGTTCACCATCCGCTGCGAAGGCGACGTCATCGCCGAAGTCGCGCAGCAAGCCGGCACCGTGGTCGCCAGCGGCGACGACATCGACGCCCGTGGCAACCTGGTCATCGCTCCGCTGGTCGAGCCGCATATCCATCTCGACGCGACCCTGACAGCCGGCGAGCCGGAGTGGAACATGAGCGGCACGCTGTTCGAGGGCATCGAACGCTGGGCACAGCGCAAGGAAACCATCACGCACGAGGACACCAAGTCCCGCGCTCACACCACCATCCGCATGCTCGCCGCCCACGGCATCCAGCACGTGCGCACCCATGTCGACGTCACCGATCCGACCCTGGCCGCGTTGAAAGCGATGCTGGAAGTGAAGGAGGAGGCCAGGCACCTGGTCGACCTGCAGATCGTTGCCTTCCCGCAGGAAGGTATCGAATCCTACGAAGGCGGTCGTGAACTGATGGAAGAGGCGATCCGCCTCGGTGCCGACGTGGTCGGCGGTATCCCGCACTTCGAGAACACCCGCGAGCAGGGCGTCAGCTCCATCAAGTTCCTGATGGACCTGGCCGAGCGCACCGGCTGCCTGGTGGACGTGCACTGCGATGAGACCGACGACCCGAACTCGCGCTTCCTCGAAGTGCTCGCCGAAGAGGCCCGCGTACGCGGTATGGGCGAGCGCGTCACCGCCAGCCACACCACCGCGATGGGCTCCTACGACAATGCCTATTGCTCCAAGCTGTTCCGCCTGCTCAAGCGTTCGGGCATCAGCTTCGTTTCCTGCCCGACCGAGAACATTCACCTGCAGGGCCGCTTCGATACCTTCCCGAAACGCCGCGGCGTGACCCGCGTGGCCGAGATCGACCGTGCCGGCATGAACGTCTGCTTTGGCCAGGATTCGATCAAGGATCCGTGGTACCCGCTGGGCAACGGCAACATCCTGCGGGTGCTGGATGCCGGCCTGCATATCTGCCACATGATGGGCTTCGACGACCTGCAACGCGCGCTCGACCTGGTTACCGACAACAGCGCCCGCGCGCTGAACCTGGGCGAGCGCTATGGCATTGCCGCCGGCCGCCCGGCCAACCTGCTGGTGCTGGGTGTGGGCAGTGACTACGAAGCGGTGCGCCAGCAGACCAAGGCGCTGTACTCGATCCGCCACGGCCGTGTGCTGATGAAGCGCGCACCGGAGCAGGTGGAACTGATCGAAGGCTGATTCCCGCCTTCGCCCGGCACCATGACTGGCATGGGCACGCCAGTCATGGTGTGTCGACCAGCGGCAGCCTGAAGCAGAACATCGCGCCGCACGGTTCGGCATTCTCCGCCCAGATGTCGCCCCGGTGCCGTGCGACGATGCTCTGGCACAGCGCCAGGCCAATGCCGTTGCCGGCGACCTTCGATGTAAAGAAGCCGTCGAACAGCTTGTCCTTCGTGCCAGCGTCGATGCCGCGGCCACGGTCTTCCACGCACAGCCGCGCACCCTCGGCGTCGCGCCCGGTGCGGATGCGCAACAGGCGGCGATTCTCGGGCAGGTCGAGCATCTCCTCGATGGCGTTGAAGGCGAGGTTGAGGATCACCTGGCCGAGCAACACCTTCTCGCAGCTCACCCATAGCGGCTCGTCGCAGCGTTGCAGCTCCACGCGCACGCCGCTGGGTTGCGCCTTGAGGCTGATGAAGTAGAGGGTTTCGCCAAGCAGCTCGTTGAGGTCGATGCGCTGCTCGGCCTGCTCCAGCTTCACCACGTATTCGCGCACACTTTTGATGATCAGCGAGGCGTGCTCGATCTGTCGCACGGCGCTGTCCAGGCCCCAGGCCGCGGCCGCTTCGCGTTTCTGCTCGCGGTCCAGGCGGATCAATGCCCCTTCGATGAAATTGCGTGTCGCCGCCAGCGGCTGGCTGAGTTCGTGGGCGATCGCCAGGGCCATTTCGCCCATCGCGTTGTAGCGCGCCAGGTACTCCAGCTTCTGTTCGCTCTGGCGCTGTGCCTGGGCGGCGCGGACCTGTTCGGTGACGTCGCGGAACAGCAGCAGGTGGCCGACCAGGTCGTCTTCGATCTCGATATAGCGGCAGGTCGCGTGGTGCCACCGCCATTCGCCGTCCAGCCGCTGCAACTGGTAACTGACGCTGTACGGCTCGCGGCTGGGCGGCAGCATGGCGAGGTGATGGAGCAGGCGCGGGCGGGTGTTGGCATCGCAACGATCGAGGAAGTTGTGCGCCATCCAGTCGTCCTGGGTGCCACCCAGCAGCGGCAAGGCGGACTCGCTGAGAAAGCGCAGGTCGCCGTCCGGGCCCAGCACCGCCACGCCTTCGGCGAGGTCCTGCATGATCGCCTTCAGGCGGCCTTCGAAGCGTTGCAGATCGCGCGCCACCTGCTTCTCCCGGGAAATATCGCGGAACTGCACCATCAGCACGTCGCGCTCCTGGAGGTGCACCCGGGTGGCGACCGCTTCGGACAGGATCTCCACCCCCTGCTTGGAGCGGTAGCACCACTCGATGGTGCGTTGCCCGGTACGCGCGGCGCCTTCCAGCCAGCGCAGGCCGACCGAGCGGCGGTACTGCGGGGCCCTGGCGGTCATGTCCGGTGCCTTCAGCGGCACCAGCTCTTCCAGGGTGAAGCCGAGCACGGCGAGTGCGGCGTTGTTCGCCCAGAGGATTTCCTTGGTCTGCGCATCGTGGAGGATCACGCACAGCGGCATGGCCTGGAGCAGGGCAAGGAAGTCGTCGGGCTTGGGCTGGAACATCGGACACGCTCGGGCAGGCAGGTGCTGTCTTTATACCGCGCAGCGTAGCGCGAAGGGACTGCGGAGTAACCCGGCGCCGACTAGGGGATTCCCTTAGGCATGGGGCTGCACGCCCCAATAGTTGGCCGGGCAGGGCGGTTCATACACTGGCCCCATCGACGACCGGCCCGCATCGAACGGCTCGGTCTTACAAGAACAACCGGAGATGACGCCATGCTGCGTGCCGCTCTCGCCGAACCGCTCGATGCGGACGGCCGTGCCCTCGAATTCCAGCGCGTGCTCGATGAAGTCCGCCAGCGCCGCGAGGAGTTCGACACCCGCTCCCATGTGCCGCGCGACATGATCGAACGCTTCCGCGACGTGGGCATCTACCGCGCCGCGACGCCCAGGTGCTTCGGTGGCGACGCGCTGCCGCCGGCCCGGTTCCTGCGCCTGGTCGAGCGCATCGCCGAGGCCGATGGCTCCGCCGGCTGGGTCGCCAGCTTCGGCAGCGCCAGCACCTACCTCACCGCGCTGCCGCGCCACACCCTCGCCGAGCTCTATGCCGACGGCCCGGACCTGGTGTTCGCCGGCGGCCTGTTCCCGATCCAGCCGGCGACCCAGGTGGAAGGCGGCTGGCGCGTCAGCGGCACCTGGAAGTTCGCCAGCGGCTGCAAGGGCGCCGACGTGCTCGGCGTCGGTATCGGCATCGGTGGTCCCGGCGGCAAGCCGCGCACCGCACTGCTGCGCGCCAGGGACGTGGAAATCGTCGAGAACTGGAACGTGGTCGGCCTCAAGGGCACCGGCAGCCATGACCTGAAGCTCGACAACGCCTTCGTCGCGGACGACTGGACCTTCATCCGCGGCGGCGAATCGAGCATCGACGAACCGCTGTACCGCTACCCGACCATCGCCTACGCCGCCCAGGTGCTCGCCGTGGTGAACCTGGGCCTTGCCCGTGCGGCGCTGGACGAAATCACCCGCATGGCCTCGTCCAGCGGCGTTACCGGCGCGCCAAAGTTGGGCGATCGGGCCTACGTGCGCATCGAGATCGGCAAGGCCGAAGCTGAATTGCAGGCCGCGCGTGGTTTCTTCTACGACGCCACGGAAACCGTCTGGGAATCGATTCTCGCCGGCAACGCCGTCAGCCCCGAGCAGGTGAGCCAGTTGCGCCTGTCCGCTGTGCATGTGTCCCGCGCCGGCGCCGACGTGGTGCGCCGCGCCTACACCCTGGCCGGCACCACGGCCATCTACCTGCACCACCCGCTGCAGCGCTACCTGCGCGACGCGATGGTGGTCACCCAGCACGCTTTCCTCAGCGATGGCATGTACGACGGCGCCGGCGCGGTGCTGCTCGATGTGCCGCCGTTCCCCGGATACATCTGACAACCCAGAGGGCCTGGTTTCGATCCTGCGAGCTGGAACCGCGGTACGCGGCTGGCGCGCAGCAGACCGACAGCAGGCCCCAAGAACAAGGACCGAGCCATGACCCGCCCCACCACCGAACCCTTGCGCGTACTGTTCTGCATCGGCATCGCCCAGCCGTTCTTCGACCTGCCCACCGGTGAAGGCATCACCGTGTGGAAGGGCTTCTCGAAGATGATGAGCGACCTCGGCGCGCTGCCGGGCATGAACGTGCTCGGCGTGCTGGACGACGACCGCCTGATGGTCGGCCCGTCCACCACCTCGCCCTGGACCGTCTACATCATGGCCGACGTCGACTGCCACCAGACCGTGATCGACGCCTGCAACCTGTTCCGCACCACTCCGGTGGGCGAGTACAGCCTGTGGAAGTACGCCAAGGTCGAGGCGCGCATCGGCCGTCCGTTGACCATCCCCGAAGCCGCGCGGACCTGAGCCATGAGCAGCCTGAGCATGGCCGAACTGAGCCGCCGCCTGGAGGTTCTCGAAGCAGAGAGCCAGGTGCGCCGCCTGATGGCTCGCTACATGGACCTCTGCGACGTGCCGCGCGCGCCGGTGGCGCTCAGCCAACTGGCCGAGCTGTTCAGCGAGGACGCCGTGTGGGAGGGCATCGGCACCTCCACCGCGCAAACCTTCGGCCATCACCAGGGCCGCGAGGCCATCGCACGGTTCGTCTTCAGCTACCTGCCGCCGTCGCCGCACTTCGCAGTGAACCTCCACTTCCTCACCAGCGAGTCGATCCGCGTCGACGGCCCCACCGCCCGCGGGCAATGGATCATGCAGCAGCTTTCGACCTACGCCGAGGGCCGCACCGAACTGTTCGGCACGCGCCTGGACATCGACTTCCGCGAGATCGACGGGCGCTGGCAGATCAGCCACTTCCGCACCCAGCGCCTGTCGCAGCGCCTGCTGGGCAGCGCAGAGGAGCGACGTCCATGAGTACCTTCGTCAGCCAATTCCTCCTGGGCCGCAGCGACCACGGCAAGCGCGTCGCGGTCAAGGACAGCATCGACATCGCCGGCCATCCGACCCGTTGTGGCACCCGCGCGCTGGCCGACGCCGCGCCGGCCGCGCGTAACGCCTTCGTGGTCGACGCCGTGCTCGACGCCGGCTGGCAGATTGTCGGCAAGACCAACCTGCACGAACTGGCCTTCGGCGTCACCGGCATCAACGACTGGACCGGCACGCCGATCAACCCGATGGCTCCGGACCGCGTGCCGGGCGGCTCCTCCAGCGGTTCCGCGTCCGCCGTGGCGGCCGGGCTGGCGGATATCGCCCTGGGTACCGATACCGGTGGCTCGGTGCGCGTGCCGGCGGCGTGCTGCGGCATCGCCGGGCTGAAGCCAACCTTCGGCCGCGTCAGCCGCGATGGCGTGCACCCGGCGCAGAGCAGTCTGGATTGCGTCGGACCGTTCGCCGCCAACATGGCTGACCTGATCGCCGCCATGCGGGTCATCTGCCCCGGTTTCGGCGACGCGCAACTACCGGGCGAGGGCGCCCGCGTAGCCTTCCTCGAAGTGCCAGCCGCGCCGCATATTCAGGCTTGCCTGGGCGCCGCCGCCGACCGTGCCGGCTGGCGCCGCAGCCACCTGTACCTCGGCGAGTTCGAGGCGGCTTTCCAGGCCGGGCTGGTGGTGATCAATCATGAGAATTGGGCTGCCTACGCGGCGTTGACCGGCAAGGGCCTGATTGGCGCCGACGTCGAGCAACGCCTGCTGCTGGCCAGCCGCACCACCGACGCCGAGCGCGCCGAAGCGGAGAAGGTGCGCGACAGTTTCACCCACGCCATCGACGCTGCGCTGGAAGACTTCGAGGTGCTCCTGCTGCCGACCATGCCCGACCTGCCGCCGCTGCTTTCCGACGCGCGCAATGGCAAGTCCGTGGCCGGCATGACGCCTCTGGTGCGGCCTTTCAACCTGAGCGGGCACCCGGCGCTGAGCGTGCCGGTGGAGCTGGATTGCGGCGGGCTGAAAGTCGGCCTGCAGATCGTCGGCCGCAAGGGTGACGACGAGCGCGTCTGTGCCTTCGGCGCGCAACTGGAACACAGCCTGGCTGCCACGCGGCCTGCACAAAAACACAAGAAATCGGCATGAGGAGAAGGGCATGAGCGCTCACGAATACCGGCTGATCGCCCGGTCGCGCAGCGTCGAGGAGCTGGTCGGCGACGACCGCGTCGACGTCTCGCTGTACAACGACCCGCAACTGTTCGACGCGGAGATGGACAAGATCTTCTACCGCACCTGGGTGTGGGTCGCCCATGAAAGCGAAGTGCGCAATCCCGGCGACTTCAAGACCACCAGCGTCGGTCGCCGCCCGGTTATCGTGGTGC
The DNA here is from genome assembly GCF_026686735.1 of Pseudomonas triclosanedens. Classification (NCBI taxonomy): domain Bacteria; kingdom Pseudomonadati; phylum Pseudomonadota; class Gammaproteobacteria; order Pseudomonadales; family Pseudomonadaceae; genus Pseudomonas; species Pseudomonas triclosanedens. Next base: position 2,845,258 of record NZ_CP113432.1, read on the forward strand.
GCGACAAGAAAGGCAATATCAACGTCCTGGAAAACCGCTGCCGCCACCGTGGCGCCACCGTGTGCGAGAAGCACAAGGGCAACGCCACCGGTTTCACCTGCCCGTACCACAGTTGGTCCTACGCGCTGGACGGCAAGCTGCGCGCACTGCCGTACCCGGACGGCTACGAGGACATCCTCGACAAGTCCGAGCTGCCGCTCACCAGCCTGCGGGTCGAGAGCTACGCCGGCATGGTGTTCGCCACCTACAACGACGAGATCGAACCGCTGGAAGACTTCCTCGGCGGGGCGAAGCACTGGATGGACCTGTTCATGAAGCAGGGCGCCGGCTACCCGATCAAGACCCAGGGCGAACACAAATTCACCTTCAAGGGCAACTGGAAGATCCAGTTGGAAAACACCACCGACGGCTACCACTTCCCCATCGTGCACAAGTCGTTCATGTCCTCGGTGGATGAAGAGACCGAAGAAATGCTCTCGTTCATGAGCGACGAGCAGGCGGTCACCCATGCCCTGGGCAACGGCCATAGCGTGATGGTGATGGTTCCCGAACACGTCGACCTCGACCACGACGACGGCACCGAGCAGCTCCAGGAGCGCTTCGCCCACGTCACCGCGGAACTGTCGAAAACCATGCAGCCTGCCCAAGTGCGCCGCATCGTCCGTTCGCTGCACGGCGCCGGTTTCAACCTCAACCTGTTCCCCAACGTGGCCATGTCCATGTCGTTCTTCCGCGTGCTGCGGCCGATCTCCGTCACCGAGACCGAGATTCGCCACGTGGCGCTGGGCATGGACGGCGGCCCGGAAATCGCCAACCGCGAGCGCATGCGCATTCACGAGCACTTCCAGGGCCCGTTCGGCTTCGGCAGCCCGGATGACGCCGAGGCCTGGGACCGCGTGCAGCGTGGCTCCTACGCCGGCGTCGACGCGCCGATCCTGGTCAACCGCGGCCTGAACCGCGAAGTGGTCGCGCAGAACGGCGACAAGGTCTCCCACGCCACCGACGAAGGTGGCATGCGCGAGGCGTACCGGATGTGGAAAAGGATGATGAGCCAATGAGCTACGACACCCTGAACGGCTTCTCCGGCCCGCTGGCCAAGGCCATCGAATTCGTCTGGCGCGAAGCCGAGCTACTGGACCGCAAGGACTACGCGCAGTGGTCGCAGCTGTGGAGCGAGGATGGCGTCTACGTGGTGCCGATCGAAGGTGAGGACGATGACTTCGCCTCGCGCCTGAACTACGTGTTCGACGACGCGCGCATGCGTGCCCTGCGCATCGAGCGCCTCACCGGCGGCCATTCGCCGTCGGCGGTGGAGGCGGCGAAGACCGTGCGCACCGTATCGCGCTTCACCCTGGTGGAAGCGGCGGGCGACCTCGTCGAGGTGAACTCGGCGCAGGTGCTCTACGCCTACAAGCGCGGCTTGGCGACGCCGTTCATTGCCGACCTGAACCACCGCATCCGCTTCGTCGATGGCCAGCCGCGGCTGGAGCGCAAGGTGATCCGCCTGATCAACGCCGAAGACGCGCTCAATGCGCTCGGCTTCCTGCTCTGAGGGCCGCGCCATGCAACGAGTAGCCCTGGTAACCGGCGCCGCACGCGGGCTGGGTGAAGCCATCGCGCGCCGCCTGCATGCCGCCGGCCTGCGCGTGGCGCTGGCCGATCTGCAGGAAGAAGCTGTGCAGCGGCTGGCCGACGAACTGGACCCCGAGGGCCGCACGGCCCTCGGCATCCGCCTCGACGCACGGGAGAAGGCAGATTTCGAACGCGCCCGCGACCAGCTCGCCGGGCGGTGGGGCGGCACCGACATCCTGGTGAACAACGCCGGGATGTCGAAGGTGGCCGCGCTGATGGACATCAGCCCCGAGGACTTCGATGCCTCGATGGCGGTGAACCTGCGCGGCACCTTCGTCGCTTGCCAGGTGTTCGGCGCGCACTTCGCGGCGCGCGGTTTCGGCCGCATCGTCAACATCGCCTCGCTGGCCGGGCAGAACGGCGGCACCGCCACCGGCGGCCACTACGCGGCGGCCAAGGGCGGCGTGGCGACCCTGACCAAGGTGTTCGCCCGCGAGCTGTCGGCGCAGGGCGTGACCGTCAACGCCATCTCGCCGGGGCCTCTGGATCTGCCGGTGGTCTACGAGAGCGTAGCGCCCGAGCGCCTGGAGCAGATCCTCAAGAGTATCCCCGCCGGCCGCCTGGGTGATCCGACCTTCATCGCCGACAGCGTGCTGCTGCTTTGCGCGGAAAACGGCGGGTCGGTGACGGGCGCCTGCTGGGATATCAACGGCGGATTGTTCATGCGCTGAGGCGCACTGGCGCAGACAGATTGCCGGAGCGGGGCAGGCCTCGCTCCGGCACGAGTATCGAAGAACCCGTCCGCTCGCAGAAGCGGTAGGAAGGGGCCGCAGAGCCCACAGCAACGCCTTGCAGGTAACGCCATGATGAAGGTCAGAATCGAAAGAATCGTCGAAGAAGCGCAAGACATCCGCTCCCTGCGCCTCGTACGTTGTGATGGCCAGCCATTCGACGCCTACGAGCCGGGCGCGCATATCGACGTCACCGGCCCGACCGGTGTAACGCGCCAGTACTCGCTGTGCAGCCCGCCGGACGACCGCGCCGCCTACCTGGTGGCGATCAAGAAGGAAGGCGCCTCCCGCGGTGGCTCCGTCGCCCTGCATGAAGTGCGCGAAGGCATGGAACTGGACATCGGTGCGCCGCGCAACCTGTTCCGCCTCGCCCCGGATGCCCGCGAGCATGTGATGTTCGCCGCCGGCATCGGCGTCACGCCGCTGCTCAGCATGGCCTACCGCCTGAACGCCAGGGGCGAGCCGTATCGTTTGCATTATTTCGCTCGTTCCGCCGGGCACGCGGCCTTTGTCCAATTGCTCGGCAGCGAGGCGTTCGCCGGCAAAGTGGAGCTGCATTATGGTGTCGAACCGGCCGACCTCGAACGCGTGCTGGGCGAGTGCCTGGAGCGTGCGCCGCGGCAGGCCCATGTCTACACCTGCGGCCCGGCGCCGTTCATGAGCAAAGTGGTGGAGATCGCCGCGCGCAGCCGCCCGGAGGACGCCATTCACCTGGAGCACTTCCAGGCCGACCCCGCCGCCAGCGCGGCGCCAGCCGGTTCCTTCGAGGTCGAGCTGGCGAGCTCCGGCGTGGTGCTGCATGTACCGGCGGACAGCACGCTGGTGGACGTGCTGCAGGCCCACGGCTGCGACATCGACACCGAATGCCGCGAAGGCATCTGCGGCACCTGCATTGTCGAGGTACTCGAGGGCGAGCCGGAGCACCGCGACAATTGCCTGTCGAACAAGGAAAAGGCCGCCAACAGGCAGATCTGCGCCTGCGTTTCGCGCGCGAAATCGGCGCGGTTGGTGCTGGACCTTTAAGCGGCGCGCACCCTGCGTGGCACATCCGTAGGGCGCATAACCCGGAACGGGTTGTGCGCCGCGATGGCGGATAACGCCATAGGCGTTATGCGCCCTACGTGGTGGCAAGCGCAGCACGACGGCTTCGCAGAACTACAGGGGCTTTTTCCTGCGTCACCGGGGCCACCAACCCGTAGGAGCGGAGCACAGTTGACCCGCTGGGGATCAGGCCCCAAAGGCCCGGCATCAAGCCGGGCCTTTCTCTCAGCTGCGATACAGCACCGGCCGGCGCAGGTGCACATAGCTGTACCCCTCGCGCGCCAGGGCGATGCGCTGTGGGTCCAGCTCGGCCACCAGCAGTTCCTCGCCATGCCGGGCCTGGGTCAGCACCTGGCCATCCGGGGCGACGATGCTGCTCAGGCCGCAGTACTCGATTTCCCCCTCGCTGCCGATGTAGTTGGCGTAGGCGAGGAACACCTGGTTCTCATAGGCACGGGTCGGCACCAGTACCTGGGCGACGAATTCGTAGGGGCGCATGTTGGCGGTGGGCACCAGCACCAGGTCGGCGCCGCCCATCGCCAGGCTGCGCACGTTCTCGGGGAACTCCACGTCGAAGCAGATCAGCAGGCCGATCTTCCAGCCGTCCAGCTCGAATATGGCCGGTGGCTGGTCGGAGGCGCTGAACTGGCTGCGGTCGAGGTCGCCGTAGAGGTGGGTCTTGCGGTAGTTGGCGCGGCGTTCGCCCTGGCGGTCGATCAGTTGCACGCTGTTGAAGATGGCGTCGCCGTCACGCTCCGGGTAGCCGTAGAGGATGCCGAGCTTGTGCTCGCGGGCGATCTCGGCGATGCGCTGTGCGGACGGGCCGTCGCAGCCTTCCGCCAGTTCGGCGACGCGCTTTGCGCCGATGTTGTAGCCGGAGAGGTACATTTCAGGCAGGACCAGCAGGTCCGCGCCGTTCCGCACCGCCTGCTGTGCGGCCTGTTCCAGGCGGCGCAGGTTGCCGGCGACGTCGTCGGGGCCGGGTGGGCACTGGTAGAGGGCGAGGTACATGGGATTCTCCTTCGAAACGCGCAAGGCCGGGATCAGGCAGTGTGCACCCGATCCCGGCCCTGCGCGAGCCGCTGTCAAGTCATATGTCGGGCAATGGCGCGGATCAGTCCGGCAGCACCATCGGGCCCAGCTCGGCGAAGCGGTCGCCGGGGCCGGGGTTCTCCGGATGGGTGGCGCCGCCGAAGTGCTTCATGATGCCCCACACGGCGTTGAGCGAGGTCTGCACCGCGCCCTCTACCCAGGCCGGGGTCCAGGACACATCGTCGCCGGCGATGAAGATGCCGCGCTGCTCGGCGGGCATGTCGTCCTGCATGAAGTGCGCGTACATGCGCTGGTTGTAGCGGTAGTGGCCCGGCAGCGCGCCCTTGAAGGCGCCGAGGAAGTGCGGGTCGGCTTCCCAGGACACGGTGATCGGGTTGCCGATGATGTGGCTGGCGATGTCCACATTCGGGTAGACCTTCTTCAACGCATCCAGCGCAAGCTGCACGCGCTTTTCCACCGGGTGCGGGAGCATCTTCATGGCGTCGCTCATCCAGGAGTAGGACAGGCAGATCACCCCCGGCTTGTCGTCGCCGTTGTCGAACAGGTAGGTGCCGCGGGTCAGGCGGTCGGTGAGGGTCATGCTCATCACGTCGCGGCCGGTCTGCGGGTCCTTGTCCTTCCAGAACGGCCGGTCGACCATCACGAAGGTCTTCGAGGACTGCATGTAGCGGGTGCGGTCCAGAGCCATCCACATCTTCTGCGAGAACAGCGCTTCCTCGCACTCGATCTGCGTGGTCAGCAGCCAGGTCTGGCAGGTCGCCAGGACGGCGGCGTAGTGGCGGGTATCGCCCCAGTAGTCGGTGACGGCGAAGCTGCCGTCGGCGGCGCGGGCGATCTTCTTCACGCCCGGGCGCGGCGCGCCGTTGTGCAGCGAGGCCAACGAAGTGCCGGCTGGCCAGTGCGCGCACTTCTCCGGCACGTGGCTCCAGATGCCGCGCGGCACCTGCTCGACGCCGCCCACGACCAGGTGCTGGTGGTCGTCGCAGTTGGTCATCACCACGCGGAAGATTTCCAGCATGGAGTTGGGGAAGTCCGAGTCCCAGCCGCCGGTGCCGAAGCCGACCTGGCCGAAGATTTCGCGGTGGCGGTAGGACAGGCGCGAGAAGGCTTTGGAGCTGGCGACGAAGTCGTAGAACGTGCGGTCGTCCCACTTCGGCACGAGTTCGTCCCACAGGGCCTTGAGCCTGGCCGTGTCGCGCTCGCGGATGGCGTCCTGGATCTCCGAGAAACGCGCTCCGTCTTCCAGGGCGTCGGCCCAGGCCTGGGCGACTTCGCGGAAGATTTCCGGCAGGTCGTCGATCTTCTCGGCGTAGTGGCTGGTGCCTTCCAGGTCGACCACGGTGCTGCCCGAGGCCGGGGTCAGCGGGTTGGGGAAGGGCTTGGTCTGCAGGCCGAGCTTGTCGACGTAGTGGTAGAAGGCGGTGCTGGACACCGGAAAGCGCATGCCGCCCAGCTCGGCGATGATCCCGTCGGCGCCTTCGAAGGTCTCCGAGCGCAGGCGGCCGCCCATCTTCGACGCCTCGTAGACCACGGGCTTCAAACCCAGCTTCATCAGCTCGTAGGCCGCCACCAGGCCGGAGATGCCGGCGCCGACGATGGCCACTTCCTGGCCGTGCTGCTCGGCAGGAATGCTGCCCAGGCCGGCGGGGTGCTCGATCCAGTCGTCGAAGGCGAAGGGGAAATCCGGGCCGAAGATGGTGACCGGTTTCTTGCCGGGGGTATGGGGGTGGCGGTTCTTGTGCATCGGAGGCGTCCTTCTTGTTCGGAATGCCGGCTTGTATCACCAGCTTGGCAAGGCTTTCGCGGCCTGCAGCGGCCAGTCGATGGGTGGCGCGCAGGCAAAGAAATGGCGAGCTGTGAGGGCTCGCCGTGGCGTTCACTATTGCAAAGGCTGTCGTTGAAATGAATCCTGCAATCTGCAAGATTGGCGAGAGCTTTCAGGCAGATTGACCAATACGATGAGCAATATGACGAAAAACGCCGACGCGGCGCTGTTGAACCTGCTGCGCGCCAACGCCCGCGAGTCGATCTCCGAGCTGGCGCGCAAGCTCGGCGTATCGCGCTCCACGGTGCAGAGCCGCATCGAGCGGCTGGAGCAGCAGGGCGTCATCAGCGGTTATTCGGTCAAGGTGTCGGACAGCTACGCGCAGTCGCTGGTGCGCGCCCACGTGCTGGTGACGGCGCTGCCCAAGCTGTCGCACCAGGTGGTGCAGGCGCTGGAGAAGATCGCCGAGGTGAAGACGTTGCATTCGGTGAGCGGCAACTTCGACATGATCGTGATCGTCGAGGCGCTGTCGATCCGCGACCTGGACGCGGTGCTGGATCGCATCGGCGCGCTGGATGGTGTGGAACGGACCATGTCCTCGATCATCCTGTCGACGCGAATCGATCGCTGACGAGCGCTGTCGGGCCTGTTGGGAGCATGGTTGATTCGGCTCCATTGGTCTGTCGATATTGTCCGCAATTGGCTATTCGAACCTCCGGGCGGCGACGCTAACGTATCGCCATTCCCGCAAGTACGGCGGGCCCACTGGAGATGAACATGAGTGCACGTATCGAATGGCCCAAGGCCTCCCCCGATGCCTACAAGGCTATGCTCGGCCTGGAGCAGGCGCTGGAAAAGTCCGGCCTGGAACACTCGCTGCTGGAACTGGTACGCCTGCGCGCTTCGCAGATCAATGGCTGCGCCTATTGCGTGAACATGCACGCCAATGATGCCCGTAAGGCTGGCGAAACCGAGGCGCGCTTGCAGACCCTGAGCGTCTGGCGCGAGACCCGTTTCTTCACCGAACGCGAGCGCGCCGCGCTGGCCTGGGTGGAAAGTCTTACGCTGCTGGCCGAGAAGCACGCGCCGCACGATCAGTTCGAAGCGCTGCGCGAGCAGTTCAGCGAGGCGGAGATCGTCAACCTGACCCTGGCGATCGCCACCATCAATGCCTGGAACCGTTTCGGCGTGGGCATGGCGATGGTGCCCTGAGCGGCGCAATGCACTGAAGAGGGCGCCGGTTGGCGCCTTTTTCGTTTGTGACACCCATCATCCCTGGGCGGGTGATGCGCGATGGGTATCGCTGCGCTCCACCCATCCTACGAAGTGCCAAGGAGTTGCGCCTTTGGGGGCGTGCCGGTGTCACCTCGCAGGAGCGGGTCTTGTTCGCGGCTGTCTTTGCATCTGAGCCAATCGCGGATCGAATCCACACCTGCGAAGGCAACGTCTGCCAAAGTTGAAGTCAGCCGTAGGATGGGTGGAGCTTGCGATACCCATCAGCCCAGGTTGGGTGTCTCAGCGCTCCACCCAACCTACGAAGTGCCCTTGCTGCAGGCGGAGCGTGTGGTCGCATGAGGCATGTTCAGCGCTTGTAGAGGATCACCGCCGCGCGCAGCTTGCTTCGTCCGAAGCGGCTCATCTGCTCGAACTCGCCGTGGTTCACCGGGATGTGCTGGCAGTCCAGCGGTTCGCGGTGCTGGCTGTGGTCGACGTCCGGGTCGTGGAGGTAGACGAAGTCTTCGTCGCAATCGGTGACTACCACCCAGTGCGGCGCCTTGGAGCGGGTCAGGCGGTAGCTGCTGATGAGTACCAGCGGCTGCCCTCCGGCCTCCAGAGCGCTATCGATATCCAGTTGGTTGACCAGCAACTGCTGCACATGGCTCTGCGCCAGTTCGGCCGCGAAGTCGTCGTGCACCAGGCGCATCACTTCGCGTTTTTCGTCGCTGCGCACGCCGTCCAGGAACAGCGGGCCATCCTCCGACAGTTGCAGTTGCACGCGAAAGCCACGCCGCCAGGCTGCAAGCGCCAGGCCCTGGGGGCTGCATCCGCCGTGTCCGGCAGTCATGTAGATGGTGGTGGCCTCGCGCCAAAGGCGTAGTTCTTCGCGGCGCTCCAGTATGCGCTCAGGCTCCAGTGCGCCCATCGCCATCAGCAGGCAGGACGGACCGCAGGTGAACTCGGTGGTCTGGCGGTAGTAGGGGACGTGCCGGGGAGCGCGGTCGCTGATCTGGCGGATCCGCTTTTGCAGGCGCAACGCCTCGCTGTGGTCCTCGTAGTAGTCGCGTACCGTGGCGAAGGGGCGATAGCCGTTGCGCTGGTAGAGGGCGATGGCGCCACGATTGTCCGGCCGCACTTCCAGACGCATGTAGGCGCACTCGTTGTCGATGGCTTGCGCTTCGGCCTGGTCGAGAAGCTTCTGTCCGAGGCCGATGCCGCGGGCGCGTTCTTCCACGGCGATGGAGTACAGGCGGGCCAGCGAGGTGCCCTGGTGGAACAGCACGAGGGCGTAGCCCAGCAGGTTACCGTCGGCTTCGGCGACGAGCAGCGAGGCGTGGGCGCGGCTGATCATCCACTGGAAGTTGCGCCGCGACAGGCGATCATGCTCGAAACAGCGCTTTTCCAGTTCGACCAGGGCGTTGAGATCGTCGGCGGAGGCGGCGCGGAATCGAAGGTTCATACCGGTAAGGTTTCTTTAATCTGGATGGCGCAGGTTGATTCCATGCGGGCCGCGAACGGGTGCCCGGGCTCGCGGTCGAAGGAGCAGTCATCCGAGTATTGTCCCTGGCGGCAGGCGCGGCAAGCACGTGGTCGCGGGCCTTTGGAGGTGTCGTGAGCAAGCTGTTCATCATCGTGGAACGCAAGGAAGACTGGGCCTCTTACTACCCCAGCGACGATGTGGTCACCGCCCAGGAGTACCTGGAAATGCCCATTGACGACGACAACGGCAAGCGCGTGCAGGTCATCAACCTGTGCCGCAACTACCGCTATCTGGGCCACGGCTACTACTGTTCGCTGCTGGCCGAGGCGCGCGGGCACAAGGTCATTCCATCGGTGCGCAGCATCAGCGAGCTGGCGAAGAAGTCACTCTATAGCCTGGCGCTGGAAGACCTGGAGAAGACCCTCGACAAGGCGCTTGCCGACCACCCCTACGGCAGTACCGACGGCTTCACGCTGACGCTGTATTTCGGACGCACCGAGATCGAGCCGCTGCAGGACCTGGCGCGCCAGTTGTTCGAGGCGTTTCCCTGCCCGATGCTGCTGGTGGAGTTTCGCCGTGCGCGCGGCTGGCATATCGAAGGGGTGAAGCCGGGCAACATCCACAAGCTGCGCGAAGACCAGGAAGATCTGTTCGCCAGCGCGCTGGACAGCTTCAGCCGGCAGATCTGGCGCAAGCCGCGTTCGCGCCGCCAGTACCGCTATGACCTGGCGATCCTGCACGATCCGGCGGAAGCCTTCCCGCCATCGGACCGCAAGGCGCTGAAGAATTTCATCCGTGTCGGCCGCAGCCTAGGCATCGACGTCGAGCTGATCGAGAAGAAGGACTACTCGCGGCTGGCCGAGTACGACGCGCTGCTGATCCGCGAGACCACCAGTGTCAGCGACCATACCTATCGCTTTGCCAAGAAGGCCGAGAGCGAAGGGCTGGTGGTGATGGACGACCCGGTGTCGATCCTGCGTTGCACCAACAAGGTCTATCTGGCGGACCTGTTGCGCAGCCACAAGCTGGGCATGCCGGCCACCGAGATTCTGTACAAGGACAATCCGCAGGAGCTGGAGAGAGTCGGCGAGCGGTTGGGCTTTCCGCTGGTGTTGAAGATTCCCGACGGCAGCTTCTCCCGCGGGGTGATCAAGGTGTCCGACCAGGCTGAGCTGCTCAAGGCCAGCGCCGAGCTGTTCGAGCGCTCGGTGCTGTTGCTGGCCCAGGAGTTCTTCTACACCGAGTATGACTGGCGGATCGGCGTGCTCAACCAGAAGCCGATCTTCGCCTGCCAGTACTTCATGTCCAAGGGGCACTGGCAGATCTACGACCATAGCCCGGACGCCGCGGAGCTGAGCGGCGATTTCCGTACCCTGGCGGTCCACGAGGCGCCGCGCAAGGTCGTGGAGCTGGCGGTGAAGACCGCCAATCTGATCGGCGACGGACTGTATGGCGTGGACCTGAAGCAGTCTGGCGACCGTGTCGTGGTGATCGAGGTGAACGACAACCCGAACATCGACTGTGGAGTGGAGGATGTGTACCTCGGCGACGACCTCTACAAGCTGGTGCTCGAAGAATTCGTGAGGCGCCTGGAAGTCAAGCGGCGGGGCCGTGGCTGGTGAGATTTTTTCGGCATTGATGCTATAGAAAAACGGTCAATGGGGTGTGTCAAGATATTGCTAGCTTTACAAACTGGAGCGCCAAACAACTGTTTTTTAACGTTTTTCAAAATAATGGCGCCAAGGAAGGGAGCATGCTCGAGGCAGCCTCGAATCTTCGTCGCTTGCTGGTGGTGGATCCATGTGATGACTGCCGGCGGTTATTACCCGGACTCCGGGCAGCAGGGTGGGAGGTAGACAGTTGCGAGCTGGATCTTGCCGGCGAGCGCAGCTGTGACGTCGGTTTATTGCGCCTGCAACCCGAGCATCTGGATCGGCCGGAATCGGTCAAGGAACTCATCAGCCGCAGCGGCACCGAGTGGATAGCGGTGCTCAGCCCTGAGGTGTTGCCCATCCATGAGGTGGGTGATTTCGTCAGCGAATGGTTCTTTGACTTTCATACCTTGCCGTTCGACGTGGCGCGGGTGCAGGTCACCCTCGGCCGCGCCTTCGGCATGGCGCGCCTGCGCGGACGCGGCAGCACGCACAGCGAGGAGCGGCAGCACGAGCTGCTCGGCGAGAGCCGTGACGTCCGCGAGCTGCGCAAGTTGCTGGCGAAGTTCGCGCCGACCGAGTCGCCTGTGCTGATCCGCGGCGAGAGCGGTACCGGCAAGGAGCTGGTGGCGCGCACGCTGCATCGCCAGTCGCGGCGAGCGGTGCGGCCGTTCGTGGCGATCAACTGCGGGGCGATCCCGGAAAACCTGATCCAGTCGGAGCTGTTCGGCCACGAGAAGGGCGCATTCACCGGCGCGCACCAGCGCAAGATCGGCCGATTCGAGCAGGCCAACGGCGGCACGCTGTTCCTCGACGAGGTCGGCGATCTGCCTCTGGAGCTGCAGGCCAACCTGCTGCGCGTGTTGCAGGAGAAACAGATCGAGCGGGTCGGTGGCAGCCAGCCGATCGATGTGGACGTGCGAGTGCTGGCAGCGACGCATGTAGACCTGGAGGCGGCGATTCGCGCGGGTACCTTCCGCGAGGATCTCTACTATCGGCTCAATGTCCTGCAGGTCTCCACTTCACCGCTGCGTGAGCGCAACGGAGACCTGGCATTGCTGGCCAATCATTTTTCCCACCTCTACAGCGTCGAGACCGGACGCCGGCCGAGGCGCTTCAGTGACGATGCGCTGGCAGCGATGGCAGAGCATTCCTGGCCGGGCAACGTGCGCGAGCTGGCCAACCGGGTGCGTCGCGGCCTGGTGCTGGCGGAGGGGCGGCAGATCGAGGCACGGGACCTGGGGCTGGAGCGGGAGAAGGGCAGGCATCCGCACCTGCCGCTGGTGACGCTGGAGGAGTACAAGCTCGGCGCCGAGCGCCAGGCGATGTGCGATGCGCTGGCGCGGCATGGCGATAACCTCAGTGTGGCGGCACGCATGCTGGGGATTTCCCGCCCGACCTTCTACCGTTTGCTGCACAAGCACCAGTTGCGTTGAGCCTGGCTCCGGGAACGACGAAAAGGCCCCTCGCGGGGCCTTTTCGTTTGTGGCGAGATCAGAAGTAGTAGGGGAATTTCACGCTGAAGGTGTAGTCGGGAGCGTCGGGGGAGATGCCGATGGAGAGGTTCGGCACGATGGTCAGCTTCGGACTCACGGCGTAGGTCAGGCCCCAGTTGAAGTAGGCGGCGTTGGCGTCACTGCCCTGGATGGTCTGCCAACTGTCGCCGTCGGGCTTGATTTTGCTCTTCTGGCTGACCAGGTCGGAGAAGGAGAACGACATACTCATCTTCTCGTTGAGCGCGAAGGCCACGCCTGCGCCGATCTGGAACCAGTTGCCGAGGTCGACCTTGCCGCCGGTCTTCACGCCTTCGGAGGGGTCGATGTCGTCGAACGACTCTTCGAAGTTGTAGGTATAGGACAGGCTGCCGAACAGTACGGCGGGGTCGACTGTCTTGACGATGGAGATGCCCGGGGTGACCGACCAGACACCGTTGCCGGTGGGCAGGTCGTCGGGGACGTTGAGATTGTTGTTGCCCGGCACCTGGTGGATCTTGATGCCATACGGGTCCTTGCCGGTGGGTGCCTTGACCCGCAGGCTGGCGACCATGTCCGGGCGAGTATCGCTTTCATCCATGAATTTGTAGGAGACGCCAACGTTGACGTCGCCGATGCGCGGGTCGCCAGTGACCGTTTCCGAGGAGATCTGGTTGGTGCTGCCGCCAGCCCCCGCCGAGTCGTAGGTGGATTCGCGATAGAGCACCGGCACGTTGACGTCGAACTGCCAGCGGTTTTTCCAGTTGTAGCGGGCGGTGAGATCCAGCGTCCAGATATCTGCCTCGATTTCGTCCACGCCGATATTGCCGAGGAAGATCGAATCCAGGGCCAGGAAGCCGTTGAGGAACAACTGTCGGGTGTCGTAGCGGCTGTAGGTGAGGCCGGTTTCGACGCTGAAGGTGCCGGCACCGAAGAAACCGCTGGCGTCCTGGTAGATGTTCTCCACGCTCTGCGCCGGCTGCGAGTTTTCCTTGAGCGATTCGCCGTAGGTGCTGCCCGAGCTGTTGCGCGAGGTGCCCTGGGCGGCTGCCATCTGCTGCTGTTGCTGTGCAGCGGCCTTGGCCTGGTAGGGTGCCTGGATAGGTTTGATGATTCCCTGCTGTGCCTGGGCGGGCTGGCTTTCCACCTGGCGCACGCGCTGTTCGAGTACCGACAGCGCGTTCTGTTGTTCCACATAGCGTTGACGCAGCTCCTGAAGCTCCTTCTTCAGTGCTTCTACTTCGGCTTCGCTGGCCGCCTGGGCGCCCAGCGAAGCCACAACGGATGTTGCACACACGACTGCCTGCAAACAGGTGGTCTTACGCATTTCCGGCGTCCCTATTAGTGGTTGGTCTTGGTTGAGAAATACGCGTGTGGTCTCAGCCTAGTTCAACTTTCAATAACCTGTAGGGCGTATGGCGCGTAGCTGGTCGAGGGCACAGTTGATGTTGTTCATCGCGGTGGGATTGTTCCTCATCACCACGTTCAGGTTGGCCAGGTTCTGCACCAGGTTGGTATTGCCGCTCAACGCGATCGCCTGGGCTACGCCGTTGGCGCCGATGGTCTGCAGGGCGGTGCCCTGGCCGTTGGCCTGAACCGACAGTTGCAGGCCGTTGTTGGCGGCGGCCACCGCGACGGTACCGGCGTCGGTGGTGAGGCTCTGGTTCAGGTTGCTGGTGCCGCTGGGCAGGGGCGAGGCGGAGTTGCCCTGCTTGACGTCGATGGTCATGTTGTTGCCGGCCTGGTTGTAGTCGCCGGCGGTGCGCACGCTCTGGGAAATGCCCTGGACCTGGCCGAGGCCGGCGCCGCCGTTGACCTGCCCGGTGCCGGCGTTGGGCGTCGGTATCTGGTTGTTCTGCGGACCGTTGAGCATGGTGACGTTGAACACCGGCGTCGCCACCGGCATTTTCTTCTGCAGGTCCATAGTGTTCTGCACCTGCATGTTGACCTGTGCCCCGAGAGTCTGTCCGTTGGCGTTCTGCCAGATGCTGGACATGGTCACCCCGAAGCTGATGATGCGGTCGGGAAGGACGAAACGCCCGCGCAGTTGGGACAGTTCGAGATCGCTCAGTTCCGTCGGCTGCAGCAGGGTGGCCGCGGGTAACTGGAAACTTGCGGCGAGACAGCTCACGGCAAGCAGGAGTTGTCGTTTCATGGCACTCTCCAGGAGCTTTCCTGCTCCGCTCATTCTCAGAAGAAGTCGCTGTGAATGAAGCCAAAGTCCATCAGATCGGCATCCCTGACGGGGCGGAAACGGTCCAGCCTGTCTCGTGCGGTCAGGGGTTCCGGCGGGGTCAGCAACGGATTGTCGCGGTCATAGCCATGACCGATGACCGCGAACACGATGCCGTTCCAGCCTTTGTTGAAGTCGTCGCGGGTGTACCTTTTGTGGCCCAATGCGGGGTCGCCGATGTAGACCCAGTTGCCCTGCGTGCGCTGCAGCACCACGAAGTGCTTGTAGCCACGGATTTCCATCAGGACGATCACCGGAATCTTCAGTTGTTCGAGCTGGTCGGCCTGGATGCGATAACCGCGGGCGCGCATACCCATGCTCTCGACGTAGCGCTTCATGTCCAGCATCGAGAAGCCCTGTTTGCGCACCTGCTCGGCGTCGGCGTAGGTCAGCATGCCCTGGATCACTGTCTGCTCATCCAGCGGGGCGTTGTAGGCCTTCTCGAGGATGGTAGCCAGGGCGGCGGCGCCGCAACTGAAGTCGGTTTTCTGTTCCACCAGGTCGGCGAAGCGGCGCTCACGGATGCTCTGGACTTCCTTGTACGCAAGGTTGCCGCCGGGCAGCGCGGCGAACGGCAGATAGGCCGCGTCGGCAATTCCGGTCAGCAACAGCAGTGTCAGGGCAAAGAGAGAGCGCATGGCGGCAGGTCCCGTCATTGAAAGGGGCCCCGGCCGAAGCCGGGGCCCGATACAGCCACTCAGAAGGACGACTTGCCGGCGCAAGCAGAGCAACCGGCGCCGATGGACAGCGAGTTGGTCTGCTGGTTGCCGCCACCGGCTGCCACGTTGACGCCGACGTTGCCGGAGACGCCAATGATCGAGCCGTTCAACGAGGCGTTGTTCACGACTGCCTTGTTGAAGCCGGATACCACCGGAATGTATCCGGTAGCGAAGCCAGCCAGGCCGATGGTGCCCACTTCGTCGAAGGACAGGGCGCCGCCGTTGTTCAGGCGATCCTGGGCTCCCTGAGCCTGGCTATCCACGTCGATGTGGCCGGTGTTGGCACCGCCCGGGTGGGTTTCGCCTTGCCAGGTATCCAGGTAGGTATCGCCGTGCTGGTCGGAGATCCCTTTGTAGCCGCCACCTGCGACGAAGCCCATGCCAACCTGCACGTACTCGGTCTTGACGGTGGAGTTGTTGTTGGTGACGTTACCGGTGCTCAGCTGCGTTGCGCTGCCGTTGGCACTGGTGTACTGGCCGTTGGATACGGCCGCTGCCATGTCGTTTTTCTGTTGGTTGTAGTTGCCCGCGGTCACGTTGACGCCGAAGTTACCCGAGACGCCCTGCAGCGAGTTGTTGAGGCTCGCGTTGTTAGCGGTCGAGTAATTGTCCAGCTTGTTGGCATAGGCCTGTTGAGTGACGGACGTCGAGGCGTTGGCATAGCCGAAGACGAAGCTCTCGTCGGCGGTTGCCAGTGCTACGGCGTTGGCCTGCTGGTTATTGTCGCCCGCTGCCACGTTGGCGCCCACGTTGCCGGATACGCCGCCGATGGAACCGTTGGCGCTGGCATTGTTCTGGGTGCCTTTGTTGGTGACCTGGTTGCCGTAGTTGTACTGGGCATCGGTCACGGTAGCGGTGGCGCCACCTTTGGCCCAATCAGGAATGCCGGGCTGCTGGTGGTGGTGTTGATGGTGGTGATCATCCTTGCCTTTGCCTTCACCGCCTTGATCGGCATAAGCCGCGACGGAGAGCACTGCTGCCATTGCCATTGCTAACGGGGTGAGTACCAGTTTTGCTTTCATGGCCTTACTCCTTGCTTATTGTGCATCTAGTGTTGGGCTAGGTTGGTTGTTCAGAGTCCTCCCGCGACTCTGATGCTGAGGTTGTTGTACGACTGGTTGCCAACCCCAGCGCTCTGGTTCACCTGCACCACGCCCACGCTGCCGGCGAAGGCCTGATCGTCGGTGTTGACGATCCGCTGGCCGGGCATGGCTACGGGGGAACCTGAGTTTCTGGTCACCGCTACGCTCTGGGCGAGGGTGCTGTCATCGAGGCTTTCCGGATGGCTCGCGGTATTCGACGCGCTGATCCGCAAGGCGTTGATCTGTTGGTTGCCAAGGCCTGCGCCCTGGTTGACGCCGACCACGCCGCTGCCCTGGAACGAATTGCCCTTGATGCTGGCGCTGGCATCCAGCGAGGCATCGGGGTCGATCAGTTGCAGCTGCTGGTTCTGATAGGTGGAGGCATGGGAGTTGGTGCCGTTGGCGAGTGCGCGAGCGTTGCTCTGCTGTTGCTGGTTGCCCGCGGCCTGGTTGACGGAGACGTTGCCCACGTAGTCGCGGCCGGTACCGTCGATCATGGCGTTGTCCTGTTCGGTCTGGCTGGCGGCGTGGGCCAGCAGCGGCAGCAGCAGGGCGCTGGCGCAGAAGACGAAGGCGCGCATGTCAGCGTCCTCCACCGAGCATCTGCAGCGGAGCCAGGCCGCGGCCGATGGCACCGTTGATCTGGTTGGACAACCCGGCGCCCGCACCGCCGCCGCCAGGGGAATGGCCAGCGTTTACGTTGCCGACGGTGTTGTTGATGTTGGCCTGGGTGGGGGTCATGGCCGGCAGGTTGCCGCCCGGGAGGATCATTGCGTTGATGCCCGAACCGCTGGTGACCGAGGCGAATTCCGCGTCGCCCACTTCGGACGAGCCGAGCGTGCCGCCGATGGTGGCGTTGACCTGGGAGGAGATGTTGGTATTGACGGTGATCGGATTCGGATCAGGCGTCATGGTCGGTCGCGTGGCGACCCGGGGTTGTACCGTGCGTTGCAGGACGATGACGCCGTCGTCGGCCTGGACCGCGGCGAATGGCTGCATCGCGACCGCGGCGACAAAGCCTGCGGCCAGCAACGAGCAGGATGCAACTCTCCTTGCGATGCTCCCCGACATGATGGCGGTTCCTTCTTGGTGCGCTGAGCCCTAACCAGCGGTACCAGCCTGGAGCACTTGCCGTGCCGGAATTGACTTGCCAAGGAAAATCAATGACTTGCAAAAATGCCGGGTGAACCGTTGTCGTGCGGTGTCTCTCGGGCGTTACAGCGCAGACCGCGGGAATGCCGTCGCAGGCCCTGCAACGGGGCCTGAATCACGGATGAGCCATCATCTGTATCGCTGCTGAAACACAACTTTGTGATGGTGTTTCCGTTTCCCGGCGCATGGGGCTTTGCGGCGTATCGGGGTGTTTCACCGACGCAACAGGAGCCGCCATTTCTCGACTTTCTGGTACGCATGTACGCCATTGGATATCAATGAATTAGCCATTTCTCGCCGGTTGGCGAACGCATGCCTGCCGTGATTGTCTGCTTCACGCGAGCAACAGTGCGTCGGCAACGATGGCCGCAGGCGCCGGATGTATGACTCGCGGACAGCGCCGTCGCGGTCTACGGCGCGGGTCCCGCCCCGGCCCCGGCATCTTCCAGGTGGGTAAGGCCAGTCGGTCAGTTGAGAAATTTTCGTTATATCCATAGCAAGACGCGTCCAATGCATTAGCATGCCGTCGCCTTGTACAGGCTCCGGTTGTTGTCGGAGTCGCCGGCCGTTCGGTCGGCGCCGAACCATTAGAAAGGGCGAGCCATAGAGCCGCGCGGGGGAAGACGTATGGATTTGTGGAGTGCCTTCCAGGCATTCATTCTCGGAGTGGTCGAGGGGCTTACGGAGTTCCTGCCGATCTCCAGCACCGGCCACCAGATCATCGTGGCGGACATCATCGGCTTCGGCGGTGAGCGCGCCGAAGCGTTCAACATCATCATTCAACTGGCGGCCATCCTGGCGGTGGTTTGGGAGTTCCGCCGGAAGATTCTCGACATCGTCGTCGGCCTGCCCAGCGAACCACGGGCGCAGCGCTTTACCGCCAACCTGCTGATAGCCTTCGCGCCGGCCGTGGTGCTCGGCGTGGCCTTCGCCGATCAGATCCATCGCTATCTGTTCAATCCCATCACCGTTGCCGTGGCGCTGGTCATCGGTGGCTTCGTGATGCTCTGGGCCGAGAACCGCGAGCACCGCATTCGTGCCGAAACGGTGGATCAGATGACCTGGAAGGACGCCCTCAAGGTTGGCTGCGCGCAATGCCTGGCGCTGGTTCCGGGCACCTCCCGGTCCGGCGCGACGATCATCGGCGGCCTGCTGTTCGGCTTGTCGCGCAAGGCGGCCACCGAGTTCTCGTTCTTCCTGGCGATGCCGACGATGGTGGGGGCGGCGGTCTATTCAGGCTACAAGTATCGCCATCTGTTCCAACCCGATGACCTGCCGGTGTTCGCCATCGGTTTCGTCACTTCGTTCATCTTCGCCATGATCGCCGTGCGCGGTTTGCTCAAGTTCATCGCCAACCACAGCTACGCCGCCTTCGCCTGGTACCGTATCGCTTTCGGCCTGCTGATCCTGGCGACCTGGCAGTTCGGCCTGATCGACTGGAGCAGCGTCAAGCACTGAGAATGGAAAAGAACGGCATCATCAGCCGCTGGGACGACGACAAGGGCTTCGGCTTCATCCGTCCCCAGTCCGGCGGCGAGGAACTCTTCCTGCACATTTCGGCGTTTCGCGGCGATCGGCGCCCGCAGAGCGGCGATCAGGTGTGCTACGTGGCGGGTGCCGACAGGCAGGGCCGGCCGCGGGCGGAGCATGCGCGCCTGGCCGGGCTGGCCATCGACACGCCCGACATTCGCCGCAAACCGGGCGCCGCGGCGACCCGTGCACGCGTACGCAGCGGGCGTGAGGTGGCCTTCCCGACGCCGCCACGCCGTTCGCTCGGACGCGGGCTGCTGTTGCTGGCAGTGTCACTGGTGTTGCCGGTCTGCGGTGCGCTGGTCTGGCTGAAGGAGGGCTACTTCGCCTGGTTCCTGCTGCTCTATCCGCTGTTCAGCGTGCTGGCGTTCTTCGCCTACTGGCGCGACAAGCGCAGCGCCGAACGGGACGGCTGGCGCACACCGGAGCAGAGCCTGCATCTGCTGGAGCTGCTGGGCGGCTGGCCGGGGGCGCTGCTCGCGCAGCAACTCCTTCGCCATAAGACCCGCAAGCTGTCGTTCCAGTTGGTGTTCTGGGCGATTGTCGTGTTGCACCAGGTGTTCTGGATCGACTGGCTCAGCGGCGGGCGGCTGCTGGGCTGGTTTGGCGCTCTGCTGGGACCGGGCGCGTCATAGCGGCGAGTCATCCTTCGAAAAGCCTTCCTGCAGGTAATCCAGTAGTGCCCGCACCGCTGGCAGGATGCCGCGCCGATGCGGGTAGACCGCCTGCAGGTTGGCTTCCGGTTCGGACCAGTCGGGCAGAACGCGGATCAGCCGGCCGTCTGCCAGTTCTTCGCGGCAGTAGTAGAGCGGCAACACCGTTACTCCAAGACCGGCCAAAGCGACGTTCTTGCGCAGGTTGAAATCTTCCGCAGCCAGCCGGGCCTCCAGCGCCACCTCGCGGACTTCTCCCTGTGGCCCCAGCAGCTTCATGTGCACCTTGCGATCGCTCTGGATGGCGCCGAGGACGGGCAGGGTGGCCAGGTCGTCCGGCGTACTGGGCTGGCGCCCCTGCAACAGCGATGGCGCTGCCACCAGAGCAGTCATCGCCGGACGCAGGCGGCGGGAAATCAGCGACAGGTCTTCGTCGCCTGGCGCGCGCACCCGCAGCGCCACGTCCACGCCTTCGTTGACCAGATCGACGCGGCGGTTGGTCAGCAGCAGTTCCAGGTTCACCTGGGGATAGGCGGCCAGGAAGCCGGGAAGCATCTCGTTGAGCGAGGTTTCCGCCAGCGCCACCGGACAGGACAGCTTGACTCGTCCGCGCGGCTCGGCGCTGAGCTGGGCGGCGACTTCGTCGGCCATCTCGGCTTCCACCAGCATCGCCTGGCAGTGCCGGTAATAACGCTCGCCAAGGTCCGTAAGCGCCAGCTTGCGCGTGGTGCGCTGCAGCAGGCGCACGTTGAGCCGTGCCTCCAGCTCCGCCACGCGGCGCGACAGCCGTGACTTCGGCAGCCCGAGCAGACGCCCGGCGGCGGCGAAGCCGCCGGCCTCCACCACTTTGGCGAAGTAGAAGAGGTCATTGAGGTCCTGCATGGGATTGTCCTATCAGTGAGACGAATCATTGCATTTTTGCCGACTTATCGAGCATTGGCTACATGCATAGTCTTGGCTCCAACGACGAATTGCACTGCCAACCCACTTGGCCTAATCGCTTGGAGAACACACATGAAACTGCTGCATATCGATTCCAGCATCCTCGGCGACAACTCCGCTTCCCGTCAGCTCAGCGCCGAACTGGCCGCCGCCTGGGCCGCCGCCGAGCAGGGCGTGGAAGTCACCTACCGTGACCTGGCCGCCGACGCGATCAGCCACCTGTCTTCTGCCAGCCTGGTTGCCGCCGGCACTCCGGCGGAACTGCGCGATGCGGCGCAGAAGCATGAAGCCGCTCTGGGCGAAACCAGCATCGAAGAGTTCCTGGCTGCCGACGCCATCATCATTGGAGCGCCGATGTACAACTTCTCCATTCCCAGCCAGCTCAAGGCGTGGATCGACCGTATCGCGGTCGCCGGCAAGACCTTCCGTTACACCGAAAACGGCCCGGTCGGCCTGGCTGGCGGCAAGAAGGTGATCATCGTCTCCACCGCTGGCGGCATCCACGCTGGCCAGCCTACCGGTGTGGCCCACGAGAACTACCTGGAGCTGGTGCTGAACTTCCTCGGTATCACCGACATCGAAGTCGTGCGCGCCGAGGGGCTGGCGTACGGTGACGAGCCGCGCCGCAACGCCATCGCCAGTGCGCGGGCGAGCATCGCCAGCCAGTTCGCTGCCGCCTGAACCTTTCGTTCGAAAAGAAGCCCCGCATTGCGGGGCTTTTTCGTTTGCACGGCGCTACCGCCCGTCCACTGCCGGAAGCGCGCGCGAACTGGCGCGTAGTATGCAGAGATTCCCTCCAGGCGGCGCCCGGGCCTTCTCGGACTGTCCCAAGACCCTTGTGGCGCCTGATTTGGGTACGGGTTCGAGGCGAACTGCACCATGTCGAGGCGCCTGTTCTGGTTTGCACTGCTTGTTACCTTGAGTACCGGTGCCGTGGCGGCGCCGGGCTGGAATGTGGGGTTTCATCGCCTGCAGGTCAGCGACCCCCTCGACCAGCAGCCGATGAAGGCCATCGCGTTCTACCCGACCCGGGCCACCGAGCAGCCGCTGCACCTGGGTAATTTCATCCTCGATGTCGCCTATGAAGGCAAGACCGCCAATGGGCGCTTTCCACTGCTGGTGATGTCGCATGGCAACTACGGCACGCCACTGGCCCACCGCGACCTGATCGAGGCGCTGGTGCGCAAGGGCTTCGTGGTTGTGACGCTGCTGCATCCGGGCGACAACCTGCACGATCACAGCCGCCTGGGCGCGTTGAGCAACCTGTACGGCAGGCCGTTGCAGGTCTCGGAGACCATCAGCGCGGCTTTGCTCGACCCGCAGGTGGCGGCGATGGTCGATCCGCGCAAGATCGGGGTGATCGGTTACTCCGCTGGTGGCGAGACTGCGTTGATCCTGGCCGGCGCACAGCCACGCCTGGAGCGCTTGCTCAAGTATTGCCAGGCGCGCCCGGACGACCGCGATGCCTGCAGCGAGCAGGGCGAGTTGCGCGCCGACCGCAACGACCTGGTGCCGATGGCTGATCCCCGTGTCGGCGCCTTGCTGCTGCTGGCGCCGTTGAGCCTGATGTACGGGGTGCATGAATTGCAGGACGTACAGGTGCCGGTGATGCTCTATACCGGTAACGCCGACAATGTCCTGGACTGGAAGAAGAACGCTCGGGCGCTCGCGCGCAAGCTGCCGCGCCAGCCGGAGCTCCGGGTGCTGGACGGCGCCGGGCATTTCGTGTTCATGGCACCGTGCTCGGAGGAGGAGCTGGAGGCGACGCCTGATCTGTGCAAGGACACCGAGGGTCTGGATCGCCGGGCCATCCATCGTGATCTGGCGGCGTCCGCAGCGGAGTTCTTCGATATCAGCCTGGGGAACGCCGTGATGCAGACCTCCGGGCGCTGAGTGCTGGCGCACGGAAAAAAGCCCCGCACTGGCGGGGCTTTTTCATGGCCGGGGAACGATCAGACGATCACGCCCTGACTGCGAAGGTAGTCATCGTAGCTGCCGCTGAAGTCGGTGATGCCGTTCTCCGACAGTTCAATGATGCGCGTTGCCAGCGAGGAGACGAATTCGCGGTCGTGGCTGACGAAGATCAGCGTGCCCGGGTAGTTCTCCAGGGCCAGGTTGAGCGCCTCGATGGACTCCATGTCCAGGTGGTTGGTCGGTTCGTCCATCACCAGCACGTTGGGCTTCTTCAGGATCAGCTTGCCGAACAGCATGCGGCCCTGTTCACCGCCGGAGATCACCTTCACCGACTTCTTGATGTCGTCGTTGGAGAACAGCATGCGGCCAAGGGTGCCGCGTACCAGTTGCTCGCCACCCTGGGTCCACTGAGCCATCCAGTCGAACAGGTTGCAGTCGTCCTCGAAATCCTCGGCGTGGTCCTGGGCGAAGTAGCCCACGTCCGCGCTGTCTGTCCACTTCACTTCGCCTGCGGTGGGCGCCATCTCGCCGACCAGGGTGCGCAGCAGGGTGGTCTTGCCGATGCCGTTGGGGCCGATGATGGCGATGCGCTCGCCGGCTTCCACCTGCATGCTCAGGTTCTTGAACAGCGCTACGCCGTCGAAGCCCTGGCTGACTTTTTCCAGGGTCACGGCCTGACGGTGCAGTTTCTTGTACTGCTCGAAGCGGATGAACGGGCTGACGCGGCTGGACGGCTTGACCTCTTCCAGTTGGATCTTGTCGATCTGGCGGGCACGGCTGGTGGCCTGCTTGGCCTTGGAGGCGTTGGCCGAGAAACGGCTGACGAAGGTTTGCAGCTCTGCGATCTGGGCTTTTTTCTTGGCGTTGTCCGAGAGCAGGCGCTCGCGGGCCTGTTCGGCCGCGGTCATGTACTCGTCGTAGTTGCCCGGGAACAGGCGCAGCTCGCCGTAGTCCAGGTCCGCCATGTGGGTGCAGACGCTGTTCAGGAAGTGGCGGTCGTGGGAAATGATGATCATGGTGCTGTTACGCGCCGTGATGATGTTTTCCAGCCAGCGGATGGTATTGATGTCCAGGTGGTTTGTCGGTTCGTCGAGCAGCAGCAGGTCAGGATCGGAGAACAGCGCCTGGGCCAGCAGCACGCGCAGCTTCCAGCCCGGAGCCACGGCACTCATCGGGCCGAAGTGCTGTTCCAGCGGAATACCCAGGCCCAGCAGCAACTCGCCGGCGCGGGATTCGGCGGTGTAGCCGTCGAACTCGGCGAACTGGACTTCCAGTTCGGCCACGGC
Source organism: Pseudomonas triclosanedens (assembly GCF_026686735.1). Lineage (NCBI taxonomy): Bacteria > Pseudomonadati > Pseudomonadota > Gammaproteobacteria > Pseudomonadales > Pseudomonadaceae > Pseudomonas > Pseudomonas triclosanedens. The sequence goes on from NZ_CP113432.1 coordinate 2,868,813, forward strand.
CATGCCGTCTTCCTCGCTCATCTCCGGCAGGGAGTAGATGCGGTCGCGCTCGGCCTTGACCTTCCACAGTTCTTCGTGGCCCATGATCACGGTGTCGATCACGGAGAATTCTTCGTAGGCGAACTGATCCTGGCGCAGCTTGCCCAGGCGCACGCCGTTTTCCAGCATCACCTGGCCGGAAGACGGCTCCAGTTCGCCGCCGAGGATCTTCATGAACGTGGATTTGCCGCAACCGTTGGCGCCGATCAGGCCGTAGCGGTTGCCGTTGCCGAACTTGACGGAAACGTTTTCGAACAGCGGCTTGGCGCCAAACTGCATGGTGATATTCGCAGTGGAAATCAACTGGGTAACCCTTGGCTGGAACATGGTGCGCGCCGGGCGCGAACGGCGCGGGCGGGCAGGGAAGGCGGGCGCTGAAGGGCGCTTCCGACAAAGCCGCCTATTATGCCACAGGCGGGCGCCGGCTTGCATGTTTGCCGCTGCAGCGCCCGTTATTCGGGCATGTGGCGGTATCAGACAGTTGAAAGCCGCCATTGTCCTGCATCAGAATTCGGTGTTCAGAATTCTGGTGGGGGCTGTATGAAAATCCTTAACGCTCAACATTCGCTCAAGCAGTACCTGGAGCAGGTCAGCGGCAAGCTGATCACCGTTGTCTCGGCCTCCGCCAGTGAAACCGAGTCGCTGATCGAAACCCTGGTGGAGAACGGCAATCGCCTCGATCTGCTGGTGGGTACCATCAACGCGTTCACCTCGCCGGACTTCATCGATTTCTGCGTGCGCGATGCGGGCGGCAGTGTGACGCTGCATGTCGATTTCCGCGCGCAGAACAGCGTGCACTGGAAGCTGATCCTGATCGAACCGGATGTAGTCATTCTGGGTAGCGCCAATTTCACCGAAATCGGCCTTAGCCTGACCCGCGATACCTGCGCGGTGATCCAGGACGCGGCGCTGTATGCCGACTATCTGGCGCGTGTCGAGCAGATCAAGGCCACCGACGGCGTGGTGCTGGGCGAGGATGCTCCGGCCTTTGACGAGATGCTGGACGAGTACCGCCAGAGTCACCGCCGCATGCAGGCGAGCCTGGCGCGCAGCGCGCAGTATCTGGATGGAGAGAGCTGGCTGGGCGACGAGACCAACCAGAGCATCCCGCTGTTCATCTGGTACAGCGATCACTCCGACGAATCCGAAGAACAGGCCGAAGCCTTCCTGCATGCCAGCAGCGATGGCGTGGACTGGGACGATGTGCGCGAGTTCTTCACCTACGAATGCGCCGAGGGCGTGCTGCCCTACGAAGAAGGCGACATGGTGCTGACCGCGCGCTGCAACGGCACGCACATCGGCTTCTACACCTTCGACCGCATCCTCTATCGCAACGGCACCTACTACATCTACTCCTACCGCAAGAAGCGCTATACCCAGCCGTTCAAGCTGGAGGATGCGAAAGAGCGGCTGAAGGAGGCGATCCCCGCGTGGTACGAGGAGATGCGTACTTCCCTCAACCGCCACGACATCAACAGCGTGGTGCGCTGAGCGGCCGTTCATCGGCCGGTGCCGCGGTGACTTCCGGGTCGTCGGCGTGCGCCTTGGCTTTTCCGGTGGGGATGGCTAGCCTACCGCCAGTATGTCGGCGCTGCCTGATGGCGGCGCGCCGATTCGCCGGAAATATGACAGGAGGCAACGGACCGTGCCCAAACTCCCTGCCGATGAAACTCCCCCTCGCCGCCGCATGCGCTGGCACTGGCGCCTGCTGACGCTGAAGATCTACATCCTCTCGGTGTTCCTGTTGGCCTGCATGCTCGGCGGCTGCGCGATGCTGTTCCTCAATGTGCTCAACGACAGCCTGGACGCGGGGCAACGCCTGGGGTCGCTGCTTGCCGGCGGCCTGATCCTGCTGCTGTGCATCCATATCCTGCGCATGTCGCTGCCGCCATTGAACGTCTCGCGGTTGTGGCGGCGACGCGGCCTGGAATGAAAAACGCCCCGAGGCATCGCTGCCACGGGGCGTTTCGCATCAGGCGTCGATCAGCGCATCAGAAGATGTTGACCGGGTACTCGACGAACACGCGGACTTCGTTGCCGTCGGTGTTGTACTGCCAGGCGTCGTTGGAAACGCGAAGCCAGGAACCGCGCAGCTTGACCGACAGATCCTTGGCCGGGCCGTCCTGCACCACGTACTTCAACTGGTTGAAGACTTCACGCTCCTTGCCGTCGCTGGTGTAGTCAGTCTTGATGTTGTCGCCGTAGACGTAGGCCACCTGATAGCTCAGGCCCGGTACACCGTACTCGCTGAAGTCGATGCCGTAGCTGGCCTGCCAGGAGCGCTCGTCCTCGCCGTTGAAGTCCGACCAGTAGGAGTTGGCCAGCCAGATGGTGGTGCCGCCGTCGCCCAGGCCGCCCTCGTTCTGATACCAGCCGTACTGGTAGCCGGAGTCGCCGTTGTTGCGCTGGTGCGCGACCATGAAGGTGTGCGCGCCGATGTTGTATGCCGCCGACAGGCTCCAGATGGTGTTCTTGGTACCGTCGATGTCATGGTCGGCAGCGAAGTCCTCGTTCACCCGGGTGCGGTAGCCGTTGAAGTCCAGGGTAAGTGACTGCTTGTCGGCCAGCGGGATGACGTAGTTCAGGTTCATGTACTGCTTGCGAGCGACATCTTCGCTCTCGTAACCGTACAGCGAGCCGCTGAAGTTGTCGGTGAACTTGTAGCTGCCTCCGAACACGTCGATGCGCTTCAGCCCGCCGCTGTCACGGCCTTCGGCGCTCTTGCGGGTCTCCGAAGTGAAGCGGCCGACGTTAAGCTCCAGGCCTTCGATTTCCTTGGAAGTGATCAGGGTGCCGGTGAAGCTTTCCGGCAGCAGGCGGGAGTTGTCGTAGCTCAGGACCGGCAGGGACGGCATCTGGTCGCCGTACTTGATCACGGTATTGGAGAAGCGCGCCTTCACCGCGCCACCGGCGCGAGCCAGGTCGCTGGCGGCTTCGCCGCTGTCGCCCTGCTTGAAGAAGTCGATGCCGGGGGCACCGCTCTTGCCCTGGCCACCGTCCAGGCGCACGGCATACATGCCAAACGCGTCGACGCCGAAGCCGACGGTGCCCTGGGTGAAGCCGGAGGTGAAGGTGGCGGTAGCGGCCTGGCCCCACTCGGCCTTGTCGTGAGCCTTGCCGCCCGGAGTTTCGTGCCACTTGTCGCGGTTCATGTAGGCATTGCGGAAGAACAGGTCCAGGTGGCTGTCTTCGACGAAGCCGTTGGCGGTGGACTGGTCTTCGGCGATGGCCGCGGTGGACGCGAGGATGCCCAGTGCGAGCAGGCTGATCCGGTGGTGCAACATGTTGTTTTCCTTGTGCTAATGGTGCAGCGCCGACAAGACGGAAAAAGGCGTCCCGCCCCGATGTGTGTCATCAGGGAGATGGCGTCCTGTGCTGGCTGGTTCGTTATGTTTGTAGTCGGCCCCAGGGGCCACAGCGACGCGATGATAGCAGAGGATCGAAGGATTTCGGATTGGATGGGAGCATCCTTGACATTGCTCCGGATCAGCGGCGACGCGTACTTTGCGACGCCAATGGCAAGGGCCACCTTTTTTGCAGATTTTCTTCACGAAAGATTGACGACAGCGTTCCTAGCATCGCCCCCGCTCATGGATCGGGGCCTGAATGCCGCGGTTCACAAGCGCTTCCCGTATTCCCGGAACCTTGTCCCCGATGTTCAAGCTTCGTCCGCTTCGCCCCGAATGGGTCACGTTGTCAGCCAGTATCCTGCTACTCGCGTGCTACAACCTGCCGCTTTGGCGCCATTTGCTGGAAATCACACCGACCGGCTGGTCGGGGCGTCTGCTGGCCGGCGCCTTCATCCTGCTGCTGGGGGTGTGTTTCAACCTGATACTGACGCTGTTCGCCTTCCGGGGTGTGCTCAAGCCGGTGCTGACCGTACTGCTGCTGATGAGCGCCGGAGTGGCCTACTTCATGAACCAGTACGGCGTACTGATCGATGTCGAGATGCTGCGCAACGTGCTGGAGACCGACCCCGCCGAGGTGCGCGATCTGCTGTCGTTCAAGCTCGCGATCTACCTGCTGCTCGGGCTGCTGCCGGTGGTGCTGCTCTGGCGTCTGCCGATCGCCTACCGTCCTTGGCCGCGCGAGCTGCTGAGCAAGGCCTGTGTGGGTGTGGTCTCGATGCTGATGATCGGCGGCATCGCGCTGGGGAACTACCAGGGCCTGTCGTCGATGCTGCGCAACCACCACGAACTGCGCCTGCAGGTCACGCCGAGCAATACCGTGGGCGCGCTGTTCAGCCTGGCCAAGGGCAAGGCGGTAGCCGGGAGCAAGGAGCTGCGGACGGTGGCCGGCGATGCGCAGCGCTCATCCAGCTGGCAGACGCACGGGCGCAAATCCCTTACCGTGCTGGTGGTCGGCGAAAGCGCGCGGGCCGAGAACTTCGCGCTCAACGGCTATCCGCGCAACACTACTCCGCGTCTGAGCGCCGAGCAGGGCGTGATCAACTTCAGCGACGTGCATTCCTGCGGCACCGAAACCGCCGTCTCGGTGCCGTGCATGTTTTCCGACCTGACGCGCCAGCACTACAGCGACTCCGAGGCCAAGAGCCAGGAAGGCCTGCTCGATGTGCTCAAGCGCGCGGGTTTCCAGGTGCTGTGGCGGGACAACCAGTCCGGCTGCAAAGGCACCTGCGACCGGGTCGCCTTCCAGGACATGAGCCACTCGAACGACCTGACGCTGTGCGGTGACGGCGAGTGCCACGACGAGATCCTGCTCAAGGACCTGCAGGCTTATATCGATGGGCTGGATCGCGACACCGTGCTGGTCCTGCACCAGATGGGCAGCCACGGCCCGGCTTACTACAAGCGCTACCCGAAGGACTTCGAGAAATTCACCCCGGTATGCCAGAGCAATGACCTGAGCGCCTGCTCGCGGGACAGCATCGTGAACGGTTACGACAACACCGTCCTGTATACCGACCATGTACTGGCCAGCCTGATCGACCTGCTGCGCAGCAATCAATCGAAGCTGGACACCGCGATGATCTACATGGCCGACCACGGCGAATCGCTGGGCGAGTACAACCTGTTCCTGCACGGCACGCCTTACATGCTCGCACCTGACCAGCAGAAGCACGTCGGTATGCTGGCGTGGTTCTCCGAGGGCTACCAGCAATCCTTCGCGCTGGATGGCGCCTGCCTGCGCCAGCGCAGCGGCCAGCCGCTGTCCCAGGACAACCTGTTCCACTCCATGCTCGGCCTGCTGGAGGTGCGTACCCGCACCTACAACGCTGACCTGGACATGTTCGCCGGTTGCCGCGAGCCCTCGGTGCGTCAGGCCCTGGCATTCGACTGAGGGGCGAACGAGCGCTGGTAGAGCACCAGGCTGAGTGCCAGCCCGCTCAACGCCGCCAGCGCGGCGAACAGGAAGATCGAGCCGAAACCGAAGGCGCCGGCGATGGCGCCCACCAGCGGCCCGGTGATGCCTAGCGATACGTCGATGAACAGCGAATAGGCGCCCAGCGCGGCGCCTCGGTTGGATGCCGGTACCAGGCCGACTGCTTCGACGCCCAGGGCCGGGAACACCAGGGAAAATCCGAAGCCGCTCAGCGCCGCACCGGCCAGGGCGAGCCAGGGCGAGGGCGCGAGCCATAGCAGCGCCAGGCCGATGCTCTCCACCGAGAGGCAGGCGATGGCTACGCGGAAGCCGCCGTGCCGGTTGATCGCATTGGCAAACAGCAGGCGAGCGCCGATGAAGCAGCCGCCGAAGGCGGTCAGGCAGTAGACCGCATCGCTCCAGCCACGGCTGCCGTAGTACAGGGTGATGAAGGTAGCGATGGTACCGAAGCCGATACCGCCCAGCGCCAGCCCCATACCGTGTGGAAGCACGCGCCCGAGCACGTGGTGGAAGGGCATGCGCTCGCCGTGTACCAGCGCGGCCGGACGCTTGGGCCAGGCAAGGGCGAAGCCCAGCGTTGCCAGCAGAATGATGCCCACTCCCATGCTGGCCAGCCCCAGGTGCTGCACCATCAGCACGCCCAGCGGCGCACCTATGGCCAGAGCGCCGTAGCTGGCGATGCCGTTCCAGGAAATCACCTTTGCGGTATTCGCCGCGCCGACCCGGTCGATGCCCCAACTGATGGATGCGCTACCCACCAGGCTCTCGGAGGTTCCCAGCACCAGTCGCGCGAGCATCAGCAGCCCCAGGCTGACCCACGGCACGCCCTGGGTCGACCAGGATGCCAGCATCAATGCGCCGCTGCCGGCGCAGCCGGCCATGCCGTAGAGCACGGCGCGCTTAGGGCCGAGAGTATCGATCACCTGGCCGGCGTAGGGGCGGGTGAGCAGCGTGGCGAGGTACTGGATGCTGATCACCAGTCCCGCCAGTACCGAGCCGAAACCAAGGTCGGTATGTACGTAGCCGGGCAGGACCGCCAGGGGGATGCCGATGGTCAGGTAGGCGATGAAGGTGAAGAGGACGACGGAGACCACCTGGAGTGTGGTCCCGGTGCCGGAGCGGGATTCGGCGGGCATGGCGGGCGATCGGGGGCTGCGGGTAGATGGCACATGATGGACCCGGTCCGGCGTGTAGGAAAGCAAGCTAACGAACTACCTTTGACGACAGCGGCTTTCATCCCCGCGCGGGGCAGGCGCCGCCGCTTCGTGCGCGTTCTCAGGTCCGCCGGAACAGCGTCGGGTAATCCAGCACCAGGCCGTCGTCGTCCACCGTCAGCAGCGCCTGGAAGTTCGTTCCTTCCAGGTTCTCGTAGCGGTAGTGGCTGGCATCGATGCGGGTATAGCCCTGGCGCATGCGCGTCGGCCAGAGCCGTGGCGCTTCCAGATAGACCACCGCCAGTTCGCGGCGCTCACCATCGGCGAGCTTGAGGCGGCGGATAGGGAAGGTGTTGGTGAAGGGGGTCGGCCAGATGTCGATATCCAGGCAGCCATCCAGCTCGCCCAGGGGTTCGCCTGCGGCGGTGCGCCAGTGGCCTTCGCCGTCGGCGAGCAAGTGCAGCAGACATTCACCACGGCTGCTCTCGACGCTGAAACATGCCTCAAGCAGGCGCCAGTCGGCATCCCACTGCAATCGATAGTCCAACTGATAGGACGGCCCACCGGCCTCATCAATGGCGCGAAGCTGGCTTTCCGCGCGGCCATCGGTCAACAGCAATTCTTCCCAGCTCGACACCGGAGCACGCCAGAGTCCTTCCCAACGCAGCGTCTTCATGGTGTCACATCCAGCAGCAGGCCCAGCCGTTGGCGCTTGGGCAGGCGCGCGACCACCAACTGATGCGAGCGAGTCAGCGCCTCGCGCAACTCGGCGTCTCCCAGGGGGTAGGGGCGTTGCATCGCGACCCAGTAGGCTCGCGCCAGATAGGGCGCCGGGCGGATGCCGGGACGGTCGACGTAGCCGAGGAACAGTTCCGGCCCGACCTTGAAGGCCAGCCCGCCGGCGCCTTCGTCGAGAAAGTCGAGGATGGCGAACATCTTGTTGCCGGCCACCGAGAATACGCGGTTGCTACCCCATTTGATGTCCTCGCGTGCGCCGGGCAGTTGCAGGCAAAAGCTGGCGATCTGTTGTGGCGTCATCGTCAATCCCTGAAATAGACCTCGACCAGATGGTAGCCGAACTGGCTCTTGACCGGACCGTGGACCACGCCGACCGGCTTCTTGAAGATCACCTGGTCGATGCTGCGGACCATCTGCCCCGGTCGAACCTCACCCAGATCGCCGCCGCGCTTGCCGGAGGCGCAGGTGGAATGCTTGCGCGCCAGGGCGGCGAAATCCTCGCCACGGGACAGGCGCTGCTTGATCTGCTCGGCTTCGGCGGCGGTCTTGACCAGGATGTGGCGGGCCATCGCGACAGGCATCGGTGTTTCCTCGGAAAGTCAGGCGGGACGGGCATTGTACGGCAGCGGTGACGCACTTCGCATTTTGCGGTGGGTGGCGTTGTGCCTTATCGGGCCGCTGCCTAGAGTCGCGGGAAATTTCCGACAAATAGGACGGCTCTTATTGAAGCCATCCAACAGCCCCTTGCGAACGGATGCAGTTCTTATGGATATCCAGTCGATGCTGAAGATCCTGGCCACCCAGGATGGTTCCGATCTCTACCTCTCCACCGGCGCGCCGCCTTGCGCCAAGTTCAACGGGGTGCTCAAGCCGCTGTCCGGCGAGCCGATGAAGGCTGGCGATGTGGCACGCATCGGCTATGGCCTGATGGACGAGGAGCAACGCGCCGAGTTCGACCGCGAGCTGGAGATGAACCTGGCCATTTCCATTCAGGGCGTAGGCCGTTTCCGGATCAACCTGTTCAAGCAGCGCAACGAAGTCTCCATCGTGGCGCGCAACATCAAGCTCGACATCCCGCAGTTCGACGACCTCAAGCTGCCGGAAGTGCTGCTCAAGGTGATCATGGAGAAGCGTGGGCTGGTGCTGTTCGTCGGTGGCACCGGCTCTGGCAAGTCCACCTCGCTGGCGGCCCTGATCGACCACCGCAACCGCAATAGCGGCGGGCACATCATCACCATCGAAGACCCGATCGAGTACGTGCACCGGCACCGCAAGTCGATCATCAACCAGCGCGAAGTGGGCGTGGATACGCGCAGCTTCCATGCCGCGCTGAAGAACACCCTGCGCCAGGCGCCAGATGTGATCCTGATCGGCGAGATTCGCGACCGCGAGACGATGGAACACGCCCTGGCCTTCGCCGATACCGGCCACCTGGCCATTTCCACCCTGCATGCAAACAACGCCAACCAGGCTCTGGACCGCATCATCAACTTCTTCCCCGAGGAGCGCCGGCCGCAACTGCTCAACGACCTGGGCAACAACCTCAAGGCGTTCGTCTCCCAGCGCCTGGTGCGTACCCAGGACGGCAAGCGCCGCGCGGCGGTGGAAGTGCTGCTGGGCACCGCCACCATCAGCGATCTGATCAAGCGCGGTGACTTCAGCTCGATCAAGGAAATCATGGACAAGTCCCGTGCGCTGGGCATGCAGACCTTCGACCAGGCACTGTTCGACCTTGCGGTGGAGGGTGCCATCAGCGAGGAAGAGGCCGTGAAAAACGCCGACTCGGCGAACAATCTGCGCCTGAAGCTCAAGCTGCAGCGCGACAACCCGGCGATGGCCATGAGCGCTGCCGCGGCCAAGGCGGCACCAGCGCCGGCACCGGCTCCGATGGCATCTGCCACGCCGGCCGTCGCTGCCGCCGAAGCTTCCAATTGGGGGCTGGAACTGGCGCTGGAGGAGATCGAAGCCGAGGATGCGGACAAACCCGGCGGCCTGTAAGACCTCAACGCTTCTCAGGGAGCCCCGGCATGCCGGGGGCTTTCATGGCCGGGCCGGTCGCAGCGGGCCCGCGAGGCATCGGCGCTGCGCTCAGGCGGGTGCTTCCGGCGCGCTTCTTGGTTAGTCTGTGCGGTCCCGCGCGTCCGCCGTTCCCGCTATCTTGCACAGGCTTCCATGAGTATCACGCAATCGCCGCTGTCCGGCGCCAGCCAGCCGCTGAAGGGCATCCTGCTGATTGTCCTGGCGACCTTCCTGTTCTCCAGCCATGACGCGCTGTCGAAGTACCTGGCCGGTATCTATCCGATCGTCATGGTGGTCTGGGCGCGCTATGTGGTGCATACGCTGCTGATGGCGGGCATCTTCCTGCCGCGAGCCGGGTTTGCCGTGCTGCGCACCCGGCATCCGCTGCTGCAGGTGTTGCGGGCACTGTGTCTGCTGGGTACCAGCTTCTTCTTCACCACCGGCCTGCAGTACATTCCGCTGGCGGAGGCGACCTCGGTAAACTTCCTCTCGCCATTGCTGGTGACCGCGCTGTCGGTACCGCTACTGGGCGAACGCGTCAGCCGGGGGCAGTGGGCGGCGGTGATCGTCGGTTTCATCGGCGTGCTGGTCATCGTGCATCCCGGCGGGGCGCTGTTCACCCCGGCAGTGCTGCTGCCGTTCTGCTCGGCGCTGTGCTTCAGTTTCTATCAGTTGCTGACCCGCAAACTCAGCCAGATCGACAGCCCGACCACCAGCAACTTCTTCGCCGGGTTGTTCAATACCTTGCTGGTGAGTGCGCTGGTGCCGTTCTTCTGGCAATGGCCGAGCCTCAAGCACGCCTTGATGATGCTGGCCCTGGGCACCTGCGGGATGACCGCGCACCTGTTCCTCACCCAGGCGTTCCGCCATGCCGCCCCGGCACTGTTGGCGCCGTTCAGCTACTGCCAGATCGTCTTTGCCGGGCTGCTCGGCCTGGTGTTCTTCGGCCATTCTCCCGAGGCATCGGCGCTGCTGGGCATCGCGGTGATCTGCGGCAGCGGACTGGCCGCAGCCTGGCTGCAAAGCCGCAAAGGGTAGGGCGGGCTACTCGATCTCGAATAACCCGTGGCGGATCGGCCCCACTGTCAGCCGCTGGCGCACGTCATCGTCGATGCGCGCATCGTCGGGCTGGTACAGCTTCACCTGGCGATAGGCGTTGATCCGGTTGATCTCCGGGCCGAGATACTCCCAGACCACGCGGGTGCAGGCCGGCGTGCGCCGGTCGCCGCTGGAAACGCCGGTCTTCAGGCCGTTGAGGCGGGTGATGCGGCTCTTGAAGCTGGGAATCAGGATGGTCTGGCTCATCTCGTTGACGGTGAGCGACTCGTAGTCCATCAGGAACAGCCGGTCCTGCAACTGGAAAGCCGCGCCCAGATAGCGGCAGCGCACCCAGTCCTCGGCCTGTACGTCGGTGCTGCTGGAGCGCTCCTGGCGTTCCTGGCGCTCGAACAGAAAGTTGCCGTCCTCTTCATACAGATGCACCAGCGACAGCAGGATGGAGCCGGGCACCGACATGCAGTTGGAATATTCGAAATAGTAGCCGCAGTAGCGCGACAGGTTGCCCCCGTGGTCGCGCAGCGGCCGCAGCATCTCCAGCAGCGGATCGTCGCGGTGCGCGTTGGCCTGCGCCGTGCCCCGCGCGCCGATCAGGCGAGCGAACTGCTCAGGCGGCAGTAGCAGCTCGTAATCCTCGACGCCGAAGAAATCTCCAATTCGCTTGAGGTTGTACGCCGTGGGCCGGCTTTGCCCGCTCAGGTATTTGTTGAACTGCGCGCGATTGATCGACAGCTTCCGGCAAACCTCGGAGATAGAGCGGTAGTGGTTGCACAGCAGCTTGAGATTGGGGCCGAGATTTTCGGACATGCGTGCCAGATCCGGGTGATGCGAGTGGCGCAATTGTAGCTTCAGGTCGCATCAAATCGGAGCAGGCCGCGAAATTGTATCGACACGCTTCCGACGCAACCATGCGCCCCAGTGAGCGGGCCAGCCCCAGGCCCAGGTTCAGAAAATAACAATCGAGGTCCCAACACATGCTCGACGCGATCAACGATTTCCTCTCGGGAAAAGTCCTCATCGTCCTCATCGTCGGACTTGGCGCGTACTTCACCATTCGCTCCCGCTTCGTTCAGTTTCGCCACTTCGGCCACATGTTCGGCGTGTTCAAGGAATCGATCCGTGGTCAGGCCGGCCAACTGAGCTCCTTCCAGGCCCTGATGCTGAGCCTCGCCGGTCGCGTCGGCGCCGGTAACATCGCCGGTGTCGGCATTGCCGTAACCCTCGGCGGGCCGGGCGCCGTGTTCTGGATGTGGGTCACTGCGCTGGTCGGCATGTCCAGCAGCTTCTTCGAGTGCACCCTGGCCCAGGTCTACAAGCGTAGCGACGGCGACGGCCTGTATCGTGGCGGCCCTGCCTACTACATCCAGCACGGGCTGAAACTGCGCTGGATGGCGCTGACCTTCGCGGTCCTGCTACTGGTCACTTACGGTTTCGCCTTCAACGGCCTGCAAGCCTTTACCGTCACCCACTCGCTGCAGAATGCCTTCGATATACCGGTGATGTACTCCGGCATCGGCCTGGCCGTGCTGCTGGCCATCGTATTCTTCGGTGGCATCCAGCGTATTGCTGCCGTGTCCGACCTGCTGGTGCCGGTCAAGACCCTGGCCTACATCGCCGTGACCCTGTACGTCATCGCCACCCAGATCGAGCTGGTGCCGGGCATGCTGACCACCATCGTGAAGAGCGCCTTCGGGCTGGAACCGGCCTTCGCCGGCCTGCTGGGCAGCGCCATCGTGATGGGCGTGAAGCGTGGCGTGTTCGCCAACGAAGCGGGCCTGGGCAGTGCGCCGAACGTCGCCGCCGTCGCCGCCGTGCGCCATCCGGCGTCCCAGGGGGTGGTCCAGGCGTTCAGCGTGTTCCTCGACACCTTCGTCATCTGCACCTGTACCGCGCTGCTGATCCTGCTCTCGGGCTTCTACACTCCCGGCTTCGAAGGCGACGGCATCACCCTGACCCAGAACTCCCTGGCCGCCGTGGTCGGTGATTGGGGGCGGATCTTCGTCAGCGTCGCGTTGTCGCTGTTCGTGTTCACCTGCATCACCTACAACTACTACCTCGGCGAGAACGCCCTGCAGTTCATCGTCGGCCGCAGCCGCACTGCGCTGATCGCCTTCCGCGTACTGGTGCTGGGCCTGATCCTCTGGGGCTCGATGCAGAACCTGGGCACCGTGTTCGCCTTCGCCGACATCACCATGACCTGCCTGGCCTTCGTCAACCTGGCGGCGCTGGCGATGCTGATCAAGGTCGGCCTGCGGGTGATGCGCGACTACGACGAGCAGCGCGCCGCCGGTATCGAGCGCCCGGTGTTCGACCCAGCCAGGTTCGCCGACCTGGACCTGGACCACGACGCCTGGCGCGACGCCCACAAGGTCAATGCGACCGCACCGGCCCACGGCAGCCTGCCGGCCCAGGGCTGACCCCATACCGATGTTCGATACAAGAGGCCGGGACATCCCCGGCCTCGCGGTTTATCCTGCGAATTTTCCTGCAAGGGCAATGGCATGCGTCCCGTGAAGAACCTCTTCGTCCTTTATACCGGCGGCACCATCGGCATGTTGCAGACAGTCGAAGGCCTGGCGCCGGCTGGCGGATTCGAGGCGCGGATGCGTGAGCAACTGCAGGGCCAGGATGAAATCACCCTTGACTGGGGATTCGCCGAACTGCAGCCATTGCTCGACAGCGCCAACATGACCCAGGCCAACTGGCTGGCCATGCGCGACGCCATCGTCGAGGCGGTGGAGCAGGGCGGCCATGACGGCGTACTGGTGTTGCACGGCACCGACACCCTGGCCTACAGCGCGGCGGCATTGTCCTTCCTGCTGCTTGGCCTGGACGTCCCGGTGTTGCTGACTGGTTCGATGCAGCCAATGGGCGCGCCCGGCAGCGATGCCTGGGATAACCTCGGCGGCGCCTTGAAGGCTCTGCAGAACGGCGCGCCACAAGGCGTCTGGCTCTACTTCAACGGCGAACTGCTGCATGGCGCGCGCGTGACCAAACTGTGCAGCGATGCCTTCGACGCCTTTACCGTGTTGCCGCGCAAACGCGTTGGTGAGCGTACCGGCTCTCTGCCCGAGACGCTGGATTACCGCCAGCCGCGCCAACTGGTGAACCTTGCGGTGCTGCCGCTGTTCCCCGGCCTGCGTGCCGAGCACCTGCGCGCCCTGTTGGGCGGCGGTGTGCAGGCCCTGCTACTGGAGTGCTATGGCAGCGGAACCGGTCCGTCGGACAACGAGGAACTGCTCTCCGTACTGCGCGAGGCACATGCGCGCGGCGTGGTACTGGCGGCGATCAGCCAATGCCCGCAAGGGCACGTCGCGTTCGACGTCTATGCCGCTGGCAGCCGGCTACGCGACGCGGGGCTTGTTTCCGGTGGCGGGATGACTCGTGAGGCCGCGCTGGGCAAGTTGTTCAGCCTGCTTGGCAGCGGGCTGTCGCAGGCTGAAGCGGAGCGGCTGTTCGCCCTCGACCTGTGCGGCGAGCGCGTCGACGGATAAACCGCCTCTGAAAGAACTGCGCCCGCTCAGTGGCGCGTTTCTTCCAGCGGCACGTTGAGCACCTCGCGCACCAGCATCGCGATACTGCTCACGCCCATCTTTTCCTTGATCTTGGTGCGGTGCACATCGACCGTCTTGACGCTGATGTTCAGCTCGCGGGCGATCACCTTGCTGGCCTTGCCGTCCACCACCATCATCAGGACTTCCCGTTCCCGCCCGGTGAGCAGGTCGAGCTTGTGCTGCAGGTTCTGCTTCTGTGCCTGGCCGGCATGCACCTGGGCCGCGCTCTTGAGCGCGGCCTGGATGCGGTCGAGCATCTGCTGCGGGTTGTAGGGCTTCTCGACGAAATCCAGCGCGCCGTTCTTCATTGCCTTCACCGACATGGGAATGTCGCCGTGGGCGGTGACGAAGATGGTCGGCAGCGTGATACCGCGTTCGTTGAGCATCTCCTGCAACTGGAATCCGCTGGTTTCGGGCATGCGCACGTCGAGCACCAGGCAAGCGGGGACTTTCGGGTCGTATTCGCGCAGGAACTCCTCGGCGCCGCCGAAGCACAGCGACTGGATGCTGACCGAATCGAGCAGCCAGGCGAGGGAGGTGCGCAGGTCCTTATCGTCGTCGACGATATAGACCAGAGGTTTTCGAGCTTCCATCGGGCTTTGCCACTGTCTTTCTAATAGTTGTTCGTATGCACGCAAGCCAGGCGCGCCGTGCACAGGCATCGGGCGCCGCAATGGCATGGCTCGGAGCATACCCATAGTCGTGGGAGCTGACGATAAAGAAAGCACCTAGATGACTAGCGGCCATTACCCGAATCCGTGGTGATCGTCTCAATATTGCGCGCCCCTGCGCTGCCCTACGCTGGCCCCATACAAGAAAGGCCGGGCGTGCCGGCCATTCCAGCAGAAGGGGCGAAACAATGGCCGACACCCTCAGTCAGACCCAGGTCGATTTCCGCAACGCGATGGCCCAGTTGCCGGCAGCGGTCAACATCATCACCACCAATGGCCCGGACGGCCGCTGCGGCATCACCGCCAGCGCGGTCTGCTCGGTCACCGACTCGCCGCCCACCGTGCTGGTCTGCGTCAACCGTGGCAGCGCCACCCATGACGTGTTCAGAAACAACGGCCACCTGTGCGTCAACGTCCTCTGCGGCGAGCAGGAAGAGCTGGCCAGGCACTTCGCCGGGATGACCAGGGTATCGATGGAAGAACGTTTCGCCTGGGACCTCTGGGACGACGGTTACGCCGGCCTGCCGGTGCTGCGCCAGGCGCTGGCCAGCCTCGAGGGACGAATCAGCGACTGCAAGGAAGTCGGTTCCCACACCGTGATGTTCGTGCAGCTTGAAAAGGTCGCCGTGCGCGAGCGCCAGGACAGCCTGGTGTACTTCAACCGGCTGTTCCACCGCGTCGATCGCAAGGCCGTGCACTGCGCGGGCTGAATTTCGCCATATTTCCACAACAACAAGAGCGAGGCATTCATGTCGCAGATGACCGAAGCACAGAAACTCTTCGAAGAAGCCAGCGGCGCGCTCAACGATGCGGGCAACCCGCGCGTGAAGCAATTGATCCTGCGGATCCTGCAGGACACCGCGCGGCTGATCGAAGACATGAACGTCACCCCCGACGAGTTCTGGAAGGCGGTGGACTACCTGAACCGCCTCGGCGCGCGCCAGGAGGCCGGGCTGGTGGTCGCCGGCCTGGGCATCGAGCACTACCTCGACCTGCTGCTGGACGCCCAGGACGCGGCGGCGGGCATTGGCGGCGGCACCCCGCGCACTATCGAGGGCCCGCTGTACGTGGCCGGCGCCCCGCTGTCCGAAGGCGAGGCACGGATGGACGACGGCAAGGACCCGGGTACCGTGATGTTCCTTTCCGGCCGCGTGTTCGACCCGCAGGGCAAGCCGCTGGCCGGCGCCGTGGTCGACCTCTGGCACGCCAACACCAACGGCACCTACTCGTACTTCGACAGCACCCAGTCCGAGTTCAACCTGCGCCGGCGCATCGTCACCGACGCCGAAGGCCGCTACAAAGCCCGCAGCATCGTACCCAGCGGCTACGGCTGCCCGCCGGACGGCCCGACCCAGGAACTGCTCAATCAGCTCGGCCGCCACGGCCAGCGCCCGGCACACATCCACTTCTTCATTTCCGCGCCGGGCCATCGCCACCTGACCACGCAGATCAACCTGGCGGGCGACCAGTACCTGTGGGACGACTTCGCCTACGCCACCCGCGACGGGCTGATCGGCGAGGTACGTTTCGTCGAAGACGCCGCAGCCGCCAAGGCCCGCGGTGTGGAAGGGCGCTTCGCCGAGATCGAGTTCGACTTCCAGTTACAGCAGGCGGTGAACGCCGATGCCGAGGACCGCGGCAACCGTCCCCGTGCCTTGCAGGAAGCCTGATCGCCGAATGGCCAGGGCAAGCACCAGAGCCCGCCATTGACCTCGACGTAGGATGGCGTGGAGCGCAGCGATACCCATCGATCCCGTGCACCATCCGCATGGGTATCGCTGCGCTCCACCCATCCTACTCAGAGCGTTCTGCTGTTCCTGCGCTCGGGTTTTTACAGACATGGCCAGGGCAAGCACCAGAGCCTGCCATTGACCTCGGCGCAGGATGGTGTGGAGCGCAGCGATACCCATCGTTCCGTGCACCATCCGCATGGGTATCGCACACCACTCACCTTACGCAGAGCAAATTTGCGAGGCTTCCGCGCTAGAACCCCACCATTTTTCCCACCGCACCGGCCTGCGGGTCGTCGCTGCGGCTTACCAGCGCGTAGTTGTAGCCGCCCTGGCTCCAGTAGCGCGTCAGCAGGTCGCCATCGGTGCGTTGCCCCTGCGGCAGCGTTTCATGGCGCGGTCCCGGTGGGCGGATGAAGAAGGTAAGGCGGCGGCCCTGGCCGTCCTCGTAGATCACCAGCGCTGCCGCGCCCTGTTCGGTGGCGAGCAGACGGGCACCGACGGTCTTCAGGCCCACCCGCTCCAGCGCCGGTGGCGGCGGGGCGTCCTTCAGGTAGCGGGCCAGCCAGTCGCGCAGCTCGCCGCCATCGCGCAGATCGAGGCCGCTCTGGCTGGCGTCGGCGAACAGGCGGTACGCCTGGACCGCATCCTCCATCGGCAGCACACCTCGCGCCAGGCTGCTGTCGCGTACCTGCCAGCCGCCAAACCCGCCGACTCCCAGTGCCACCAGCAGCGCTGCTGCCGTGGCCAGGCGGGTTCGCCGGCGCTGCCGGATGCCTTGGCGAATCCGTGCGGGGTCGAGTCGCTCGGGAGTCGTCCCGCGCCCCTGGCCGGCGAAAGCTGCTCGCAATTGCTGGGTATCCTGCCTCCAACCCTCCAGGCGGCGGGCGTCCTCCGGATGGGTGGCGAACCACGCTTCGACCCACTGGCGGTGCGCCGGGTCGAGCTGGTCGTCGAGGTAGGCGTGCAGGTCGTGCTCGTCGGGTGCGCGTTCGTTCATTTCAGTACCCGCAATGAGGGAGTCGCTGCCTGTCCTTCGCTCAGTGAGCGCAGCGCCTGGCGGGCGCGCGAGAGGCGGGACATGACGGTGCCCAGGGGAATATTCAGTGCCTCGGCCACCTCCCGGTAGCTCAGGCCTTCGACGCTGATCAGCGTCAGCAGGGCGCGCTGCTCGGCGGGCAGGCGCTCGAAGGCTTCCAGGGTCGAACGCGCGCTGACGATCTCTTCGGGCGAGGCACTCACCGTGCTGTCCGCGCCGAACAGGCTGAGGATGCGCGCATAGCGGCGCGCGCGGCGCTGCCCGTCGATGAAGTGGCGATAGAGGATCGAGAACAGCCAGGCCCGCAGATCGCCGTCGTCGCGCCGGCCGGTCCAGGCCGACAACGCCTTCTCCAGCGTCGCCTGGACCAGGTCGTCGGCACTGTTCGCGCTGCGGGTCAGCGACAGGGCGAAACGTCGCAGCGGGGGCAGCAGTTCGCGCAGTGAGTGGTCGTCCAGTGAGTGCATCGGTACGCCAGGCAATGGTGGATTGGTGCGGTAAGGACGAACGCTACGGCAGTCTATTCCACCGCCGAGGCAAAAATATTCTTGCTGGACTTCGGGAATAACCCGGCCCGCGGTGCGTCGTACCGGCTCAATGCACATCGCCGCCGAGCCCGGTCGAGGGCATGCCGAGCGTAGCTCACGGAGCGAACGCAGGCAGGCATCGAACGGATCCAGGCCCCAGGAGCTGGAAATGACAGATACACCGCCCGCCGGTCCCAACAAACCGCTGCGCCTGGCCCTCATTGGCGCCGTGGTGCTCGGTACGGCCGCCATCTTCGCCTATGTGGCCGGCTGGCTCGATCCGCAGCGGCTCACGCCGGACACGGTCATCGACACCCTGGAGCACAACAGTGGCATCTACCCCGGCTTCCGGCGCAACCATGCCAAGGGCCTGTGCGTGACCGGCCACTTCGACAGCAATGGTGCGCTGGCCGAGCTGTCCCGTGCCAGCCTGTTCTCGGTTGGCCGCGTGCCGGTGGTCGGGCGTCTCGCCATTCCCGGCGGCAACCCAAGAGCGAGCGATGGCGCCGCGCCGATCCGCAGCCTGGCACTGCGCTTCCTGCCAGACGATGGCCAGGAGTGGCGTACTGGCATGAATGCCATGCCGGTCTTCGTCGTCCGCGATGTCGCCAGTTTCCACGCATTGCAGAAGGCCACGGCGCCACAGCCGGGCAGCGGCAAGCCCGACCCCGAAAAGGCCGCCGCGTTCTTCAAGGCGCATCCGGAAACCCAGGCATTCCGCGACTGGGCGAAGTCCTCCACGCCGACTTCCAGCTACGCCAACAGCGCCTATTACAGCCTCAACGCCTTCTATCTGGTGGACCGGGAAGGGCGCGAGCGGCCTGTGCGCTGGTCCGTGCAGCCCGAGGCAGCGGTAGAGCCACTGGCCGCCGACAAGCGTGGCGACGCCGACTTCCTCGCTGCCGAGCTGGCCCAGCGCATCGCCGCCGGCCCGCTGCGCTGGCACCTGCGCTTCACCCTGGGCGAACCCGGTGACAGCACCGCCGACGCCACCCAGGCATGGCCCGCAAGCCGTCGCCAGGTGGATGCCGGTGAACTGGTGATTGAGCGCCTGCAACCGGAAATCGGTGGCGATTGCCGTGACGTCAACTACGACCCGCTGATCCTCCCGGATGGCATCCGCGCTTCGGACGATCCACTGCTTAGCGCGCGCTCGGCAGCCTACTCGGAATCCTTCAATCGCCGTACCCGCGAACAAGCCCAGGAGGCCCACTGATGAAACCGGACTACTTCCCGCTGTCCCTGCGCATTCTTCACTGGGTCATGGCGCCCCTGGTACTGGCCATGCTGCTGATCGGCCTGGGCATGGTCGCCAGCGTCTCGCCACGCCATGCCGTGCTGGTCTGCATACATAAGCCGCTGGGTGCCGCGTTGCTGGTACTGGTGCTGCTGCGCATCGCCATGCGCCTGACTCACCGGGTCCCCGCATTGCCCGGCGACATGCCCGGCTGGCAGCGCCTCGCCGCGCACTGTTCGCACCTGGCGCTGTACGCCATGCTGCTGGCTCAGCCGCTGGTAGGCTGGACGATGCAGTCCGCCGGCGGCTACCCGGTGGTGCTCTGGGGTGGCTTCGAGCTGCCCGCGCTGGTCCAGCCCTCGGTACAGCTCCACGCCGTTCTGCGCGGCGCCCATAGCGTCATCGCCTACGCCTTGCTGCTGACCATCCTCCTGCATCTCGCCGCCGCACTGTTCCACCGGCTCATCCGCCGCGACGACGTGCTGCCCAGCATGACCGGCGGCGCCATGCCGCGCGAGCCGGGTGGAGAGCGCTCATGAAAACGCTGCTCGCCGTGGCCTGCCTTGCGCTTGCCGGGAGCGCCTTCGCCACAGACGGCGTACCGCCGGCACAGGACTACCACTACGACCAGCTACTGGACATTCACCGCGTGGTGCGGCCCGCGGACCTGAGCTTCTGCGGTATCCGCGAGGTGGAGATGACCTACGAGGACAGCGCCGGGCAACTGCATCGCCTGCGCTATCGGGCGTGGGGGCTGGATTGCGCGAACGAGAACTGAGTGATGGGTGAGCCGGCTTCACGCCGCTTTACGCTTGCCTGCAAGGATCAGCGCGATACCGCCCAGCACCGCCAGCGTCGACAGGCCCAGGCGCAAGGTCAGGTTTTCGCCGAGCAGCAGCGCGCCACCCAGGGCGGTGAACACCGGCACGCTCAGTTGCACCGATGCGGCCTGGAGCGCGCCCAGGCCGGTCAGGGCGCTGTACCAGATGGCATAGCCGACGCCCGAGGCCAGCGCGCCGGAGAGCACCGCATAGATCGCGCCGTGAAGATCGACATCGAGTTTCAGCGATAGCGCCAGGCACATCGCGGCGGCCAGCGGCACGCTACGCAGAAAGTTGCCGGTGGTAGCCGCCAGCGGATCGCCACCATGCCGCCCGCGCAGGCTGTACAGCGCCCATGCCAGGCCCGCGAGAATCATCAGCGCCGCGCTGCCTGGCGGTGGCGCGCTGGCGCCGGGCAACAGCAGAGCGACGATGCCGCCCAGGGCCAGCGCCAGCCCCGGCAGTTGCCAGCCGTGCAGTCGCTCACCCTTCATGTAGCCTGCCACCAGCATTCCCGCCTGTACCGCGCCGAACAACAGCAGCGCACCGCTGGCCGCGCTCATCTGCACGTAGGCCAGGGAAAACGCCGCCGCATAGATGAACAGGGAGCATGCGCCGCGCCAGTCTCCGCCGGCCCGCCAGCCACCGCTGCGCAGGCGCAGCAGGACGAGAAGGGTGACCGCCCCGGAAAGCAGGCGTAAGCCGGTAAAGCTGGCAGCGTCGATGCTCGTCTCGCGCAGGGCGAGGCGGCACAGCAGGGAGTTGCCGGCGAAAGCCAGCATGGCGAGAAGCGTCAGCAGCAGATAGCGGGGGTGGGGCATGGGGGCGTCCTGGCTCGCGTGATCGCGTCGAGTGCGCCAGAGCCGGTTGCGCGGTGGCAACGGCTCCGGTCGTTGTTCCCGGTACAGGGCAAGGCGACGCCCAGCCTGCCATGAATCGGCGGGCGCGGGGGCTTGGCGGATGGTCGAGTGACGCCTCTACAGCCACCAGCGCAGCAGGTAGAAGGCCCCCATGCTCAGCACCACGCTGAGCAGCACGTTGCGTGTCCACAGCACCAGCGCCACGGCAACGATGGCGCCCAGCAGGTACGGGTTGTCCGGGCGCAGGTTCAACTGATGCTCGGGCAGGAACACGATCGGCCCGCAGATCGCCGTGAGCATTCCCGGCACGGCGAACCCGAGGAACTGCCGCACGTTGCTGCTCAGGCGGATCGGCAGGCGCGGTTCGAGAAACACATAGCGATTGAAGAACACGATCAGGCCCATGCCGAAAATCACTGCCCAGACCATCATGCGCGTACCCCCTGGAACTTCTGGCAGACAAAGCCGGCGAACATCCCCGCCAGGCCCGACAGTACCAGCGCCGAGCCCACCTGCCAGTAGCTGAACAGCACCGAGCAGAACAGCGAGACAGCGACGCAGACCACCGTTGGCACGTTCTTCACCACTGGTGCGATCAGGGCGACGAAGGTGGCCGCGATGGAGAAGTCCAGCCCCAGGTGTTCCAGGCCGGGGATACTGCTGCCGACCAGTACGCCGGCCAGGGTGAAGAGGTTCCAGGCGATATAGAACGTCAGCCCCACGCCCAGGGCGTACCAGCGATTGAAAGTCTCGCGGTCGTGGCCGCTGGTGAGGGCGAAGAATTCGTCGGTGAGCAGAAAGCCCAGGCCCGCGCGCCAGCGGCCGGGCAGGCCGGAAATCACCGGACGCATGGTCATGCCGTAGAGCAGGTGCTGGGAGGTCAGCAGCAGCGTGGTGATCATGATCGAGAAGAACCCGGCACCGCCCTTGAGCATGCCGATGGCCACCAGTTGCGCGGCACCGGCGAAGACGATGGCGGACAACCCCTGGCCGTGCAGCGGCGAAAGCCCCGCGTCGATGGCCAGCGAGCCGGCGAGCAGGCCCCAGGGCAGCACCGCCAGGGACAGCGGCATGATGTCGATGGCGCCCTTGAGGAAGGCGCTAGAGGGAAGCATGGAATGGGACATGGTGATTCTTGGCAGTCTTTCGAGCCGGCAGGTTGCCAGAACGAAGCGTCGGCTGGCTTGAACATTCTTGCTGAGGCGGAATATTTTTTCTCGCCTTGCCCGGCGCCCGCTATGAATGAGGCGCCTGGGAGGTTCCCTGCCCGAGCCCCTGTGCGCCTCCTGTATTGCGCAGCTTGCGGGCGGTTGTCACGAACGGCGTGACGATCAGGCTGTAGATCGACGTGTAGCCTTCATCGCCGCGCTCCCCGGAGCCGAACCGGAGCGCTTCGGGCGTCGAGCGAGTGACGTAGAGCGTGCCGAATATCCAGTCCCACAGTGACAGGTTGATACCGAAGTTCTTGTCGAAGTGCCGTGGCGCATCGCTATGGTGAATCTGGTGCTGGGCCGGGCTGTTCAGTACGTGCTCCACCAGCGGTCCGAACGACAGCCACACATGGCTGTGACGCAGGCTCACCGCCAGTGCGTTGAAGATGAATATCAGCCAGGTGACGCCGAAGAGTGTGTAGGCGCCGATCTCGCCGCCGCAGACGTACCAGAAGCTCCCGGCATAGGCGCCGAGCAGAATCGTCCCGGCCAGGTTCGCCGCGAGCTTCTCCACGAAGTGCACGCGGCTCGCCGTCATCGGTACCAGCACCGCCGCCGAGTGGTGCACCTTGTGGAAGGCCCATAGCCAGCGCGAGTGAAATGCCCGGTGCACCCAATAGTTCTTGAAGTCGCTCACCAGGAATACGCCCAGCCCGTAGAGCAGCGACAGGCTGAGGTTTTCGTCCACGCGTGGCCGCGCGCCCCAGAGGTTGGTGAAGAATGCGAGACAGTCCCCCGAGCGGAGGATGTACGGGTCGACTGCGCCGACGATGGGCACCAGCAGCGCTACGTTGAGGATGCCCCGCACCAGGTAATAACGGTAATCCAGCAGTGCGGAACGATGGAAATGGACCCGATGGCCGCCCAGAAACTGCCAGAACGAAGGCGCCTTGGTCAGCCCGCGCCGCTTTCGCAGGCGGAACAGGCCATAGGCGACCGCATAGGACAGCAGCAGAAACACCACGCCAACGCGCCCGTTCAGATCGAACAGGCCGGATAGCTGGCTGATCACCGGCTCGACCAACAGGGTGTTCAGGTGGGAGAAGTCAGGCACGCCCGGTCACGCCAGGGCAAAGGACAGGCGGGAGCGATAGCGCGCCTTGCACTTGCTGCTCCGCAGCGCGCCTTTGCTTCGCGCCGCGGCGGCCTGAAACCACTTCATCGAATGCCTCTCTTATTTGTCTTGTCGGAACGGCCTGTCGGTTGCGCCGAGGACTGCGCACCTTGAGACGGCGCCTCGCGCGCCGTCATGCAGCCTGGTCAGAATGGGGCGAGACACTCGCTGCTGTCAAAGCGTGGACGGGCCGAGCGACGGGAGGCCATCTGCCTGCCACGCTCTGGCGCGTTCGCCTTCAGGTCTTCCTTGATGGAAACCGCTGCGACAATCCTCGGCACCTCCGGAGCGGGCGCTGCTGGTCGCCGCGTCCCGCAGCGCGGCCCTTTCGCTGGACCGTCCTCACGCAGGCTGCGCCGGCGGAGTTTCGTTTCGTGCCGAATGCGCGCGGCCACGGTAGAACGACGATCGGATCAGTGGTGCTTCCAGCAGTCGATAGCTCAGATAAGCGACCGCGATGGTAGCGGCGTAGGCAGCTACCCAGAACATCACCTCCGGAATGGCGGCGCTCGGCTTGATGGCGCTCCAGATCCTGCCGGCGGCGCTCAATGTCAGCAGATGGGAAAGGTACAGCGAGTACGAGATGTCGCCGAGCCAACTGCAGGCGGAGGGCACGCGGACCGACCGCTCCAGCAGGGCGAAGCCGAGAATCATCAGCGCATAGCCGCCGCCGAAGAGCAGCGCGCGCCCCAGGGGAATGGCGGCCAGTACATCCGAGCCATCGAGATAGTCGCCCTTCATCGCCAGTACGAGCAGGCCGATGGACGCCGCCAGGCCTGCCAGGCCCAGGCCGCGTGATCGCCCATGCTGGCGCGGGCGCATGTACAGCACCCCTGCAAGGGCACCGAGAATGAACTCCAGCGTGAACTCATGCGTGATGACACGCAGGAAGGCGCCGGGGGGAAATTCGACGAAGCGGGAGAGCAGCACGAGCAGCGCCCATGTGCCAATGGCCGGCACCCTGGCGGCGCGCGGAAGGAGCAGCAGCGCCGCGAACACCAGGTAGAACCACAGCTCATGTGTCAGCGACCAGGCCACCATGAGGATGGGCAAGGTGCCCGAGGGCAACAGCAGGAACGAACTCAGCAGATCGACCTTGCCCCCCTGGGACGAGTTGATGATCTCCGGGCGGAGCAGGTACACAGCCGTGAGAAGAAGGAAGAACACCCAGTAGACGGGGTAGATGCGCAGGAAGCGGTGGCGCAGGAAGGTAAGTATCTCTGCCGGCGTGCCGGGCTTGTTCAGAGCGGTCGTTGCCATGACGAAGCCGCTGATGACGAAGAAGAGATCAACCCCGGTCTGCCCGAATAGCGCGAAAGCGGGAATGACGCTGCTGGCCGCAAGGTACTTCGCCTGAATGCTCAGCGAGTGGAAGGCCACTACCATGACCGCCGCGAGCCCCCTGAGGCCCTGGATGGATTGCAGTTTTCTCATTGTTCGATCGTCGGTCCGTTCAGTCCGGATAGCGCGGATGGCCGGAACTGCCAGTAGTTGTAATTGTTCGAGCGCACCACCGCACTGGCGGCGGACCGCAGCCGGATATCCAGCCCCGGCCCGTTTTGCGCGCGGCACTATACGACGGAGTCTGGCGAGTAGCCACTACCGTATGCGCCGTCCGTCATCATCGGGCGGAGGCCGATCGGGGAGCTGCGCCGGCAGGTGCAAACGTGCCTCAGTCGGCGGGGCTGTTGCTTGAACAATGCGTCAGATTGCGGCTGCCGCTCGAAAGCGACGCCACCAATGCTGAGGATCGCCGCGATTGTCTTGTCCAGGCTCATCATCGCTCCCCGACGGCAGGCTCGCTGGTCACGCATTCAGGCTGTCGCCGGGCCGGAAACGTCCTGTTTTGCACCTCTGATCTGAGTCAATCCAGTGCCGATACCGGACTCACTCCGATGCGCAGCTCAGCATTGCTCTGACAGATAGCCAAAGGCCGCAGGCGCACGCTTCTGAGTACTTTCGTACTTGGGAGAGCGTCATGAACAAGCTCTATCGCACTGTCTGGAATGCTTCTGCGCGGCTGTGGAATGTCGCCAGTGAATTCGTCTCCTCGCATGGTTCGAGCGTGGGGCGTACTGCCCGAACAGCCCTTGTGACCTGCATCGGCACCTTGTTCGCACTGACCGGGGCCGACTTTGCCGAATCGGCGGATGTCGACCTGCTGGACGAGGACAGCCGCACCATCCTCGGCGGCTACAAGGACAAGGCCGCCGGTGCCGCCGACAGTGCGACCCTGGTGTCGGACAACTTCCGCTTCCAGGGCGGTACCCTGGATCTCACCGGTGGCTACTATCGGGCCATCGGCCGTCTGAGTGTGGTCGATGGCGGCTACGGCAAGATCACCGGCGGCAGCAGTGCCAACCTGCCTTCCTACTATCCGACCATTCCGATACTGAACCGCGCCCCGGAGCAATCCGGCGCCATGTTCCTGCTCTACGACCCGCGCAAGGCAGGCAGCCAACTGGTGCTCGGGAAGAACTCCACGCTGGAAATCGCTTTCAGCTACGAAGGCCGCAACTACGTCGCGGTGACCAACAACGGCAACTACGACTATGCGTACACGCCAGTGGTTTTCGGCGAGGGCTCGCACATCAAGCTCACCGGCGGCACCTTCCGTTTCGACCCCTATCGCCATGACCGCGATGTGAAGCTCTCCAACTTCATCTTCAACGGCGGCTGGCTGTCCACTCGGGGAGGCGATGACCTGATCACCGCCGACGAAGACGGGCAGGCCATCGGCAAGATCGAGATGGGCATGGGCTCGGACACCTTCGTGGTGCCGGAGGGAATCAACATCACCGCGCTGAGGCTCAACGGCGTGCCGGTGAGTGAAGTGCGGATGTATGAGTTCGCCACTGCTTCGACTGGCGCCACCGATGCCGGCACCGGCGGCCTGAGCGGCTCGATGGGCGAGGGCTCCGGTGCGAACCCCAGCGATACCGTGGACATCCGCAGCGGTGCTTCCTCCACCGACATCGCCTACACCTTCGGCTACTACAACGACGTGATGAACGTTGGCACCAACGCGCGGCTGATCGGCGGCTCCGTGGACATGGGCAATGGACCTGACACCTTCAATGCCCCGCGGGCAACGCTGGACGGCGTCAAAATAAACCTCGGCGACGGCAACGACACCCTGAACCTGAACGCCACGACGCTGAAGAACAACGTCGCCTTCGACCTGGGCAATGGCAACGACACGGCGAATATCGACGCCATGAACCTGACCCTGGGCGAGCACGCCACGATGAAGCTCGGCGCCGGCGACGATACGCTGAACCTGAGCGACGTCACCCTTACCGGCAGCGCAACGGCGGACTCCGTCGACCTGGGGGCGGGTAACGACACCGTCAACCTCAAGCGTGTGCAAGTCGATACCGCGCGGATTGCCATGAACACCGGCACCAGCACCGTGCGTGTCAGCGACGGCGCCACCCGCATCGACGACAGCCTCGAATTCACCCGCAGCGGCACCGCGGCGAACCAACTGGTGGTCGACAATGACGGCGAGCTGCATCTGGACTTTGCCAGCCTGAAGTTCGCCGGCAAGGTCGTCGTGGAGGCTGGCGGTATGCTCGGCGGCGACGGCAACAGTACGTCCACCAACGGCGTCACCCTGCGTGGCACCCTGGTGGTGGGCGATGGTACCGCGGACGGCGATCTGACGCTGGCCGATAGCAACGGCGTGACGGCCGAAAATGCTGCCCTGATTACCGGCAGCGGCGTGCTGCATGCCACGCGGATGAAACTCAAGGACGTGGTGGATGCACTGGTGGAGGCCGGCCGCAAACTGATCTATGACGACCCCATCAGTGATACCGGCACCCTGCGCAAGATCGGTGAAGGCACCCTGGAACTGGGCGGCGCCAACGACTATGCGGGCGGCACCCTGGCCGAGGAGGGCACGCTGGTGCTCAAACACCAGGATGCCGCCGGCATCGGCTCCATCGACGTGAGCGGACCGGCAACGGTGCAGCTTGCGTTTTCCGGCACCGATGGCGCCTACGACTCTACCTTCGACAACGCCCTGAGCGGCACCGGGACGGTACAGGTC
Organism: Pseudomonas triclosanedens; assembly: GCF_026686735.1. Taxonomy (NCBI): domain Bacteria; kingdom Pseudomonadati; phylum Pseudomonadota; class Gammaproteobacteria; order Pseudomonadales; family Pseudomonadaceae; genus Pseudomonas; species Pseudomonas triclosanedens. Next base: position 2,895,980 of record NZ_CP113432.1, read on the forward strand.
AGTGGCCACGACATCGACGTGACCGCCGACAACTCCGCGTTCTCCGGGCAACTGCAGGTAGAGAGCGGAGGCAGCGCCCAGGTGCGCGCCGCCGAACATCTGGGCGCTGCCACGGTGGACCTGGAAGGTACCCTGAGAGTCGCGCCCAGCCTGGGCGGCTTCGCCTTTGCCAACTCCCTGAGCGGCCAAGGCACTCTGCTGGCCGAAATGGCCACGGGGGCCGACCACTTCGACTTCACCAGCGCCGCCGGCAGCAACTTCCAGGGTACGCTGGGCATGGGCCGTGGGCAGTTCTCGCTGTCCGGCGTGAATACCCAGGCTCTGGCACAGGCCACGCTGCGCATGGATAGCGAAAGCACCACCACCGTCGGCAACGGTGTGCAGCAGATCGGCGGCCTGGCCTTCAATGGCGGCACCGCCAACTTCGGCACGGCGGTGCCGGACGCTACCCGCTCCAGCGCCAGCGTCAGCGCGCAGACCCTCGATGCCAGCGGCACCGGTGTCGTGCAGGTCGACCTGCCGTCACCCTATGTACCCAGCGTGCCCGGCACCATCGACACGGCGACGCTGCTGGAGCAGGACGACGGCAACATCGGCGTGCAACTGGTCGCCGCCCGCCAGGTAGTGGGCAGCGGCGGCGCGCTGGAACTGCAAGACCAGGCCGGGCAGGTGATCAGCGCACGGCAACAGGTGGATATCGCCCAGGGCGGTGAAACCGTCGCCATCGGCGACTACGACTTCGGGCTGACCACCGCTCCGAGTGACGGCCTCTACGTGAACTACGGACTGCGCCAGGTCGATCTGCAGCAGGACCACACCCTGACCCTGCAACAGACTCCCGGCGCCACCGGCGCGGCGGCGGACCTCTCGGCGCGGGTCATCGGTACCGGCAACCTGGAAGTGGACGCGGGCGCCGGCACCATTTCGCTGTCCAACGCCACCAACGAATACAGCGGCACCACCCGCGTCAGCAGCGGCGGCCTGCAAATGGCAGCCGACAACGCACTGGGCCACACCTCGGAGTTGGGGCTGGAAGCCGGCACCCGCGCCGGGATGGGCGGTCATTCGCAACGCATTGGCGCGCTGCGCGCCGAGGCGGGCTCATCGCTGGACCTGCAAGGCGGCAGCCTTGCCATCGATAACGGCGGGCGCGCCGATGGCGTGCTGTCCGGCGGCGGGCATCTGGGCATCGACGGCGGCACCCTGTTCGTGAGCGGCGCCAACCCTGGCCTCAGTGCCAGCACGACGATCGCTGACGGAGCCACGGCCAGCCTGTCCCAGGCCAGCGGCCTGGGCAGCGGCACCATCGCCACGGAAGGCACGCTGGAACTGGCCGGCGCCCAGGGCGAGCTGCGCAATGCCGTCAGCGGCACCGGCCGCGTCGAGCTGAACTCGGCGGCGGACATCATCGCCAGCGGCGACAACAGCGGCTTCAGCGGTGGCTTCGGCCTTGAGGCCGGTACGCGTCTGAGCGTGAGCACCGCGCAGAACCTGGGCACCGCCCAGGTAGACGACGAAGGTGTGCTGCGCATCGACAGCGGCACCGACTGGACGCTGGACAACACACTCAGCGGCAGCGGCTCCCTGGTCAAGGACGGCAGCGGCCAGCTTGGTGTTGGCGAGCATGTCGGGCACAGCGGCCGTACCGACATCAACCATGGCGGCGTACTCGTTGGCGAGGGCCGTACCCTGGGCAGTGCCGGCGCGGATGAAGTAACAGTCGCCGGCGGAGCGCTGCTAGCCGGGCTGGGCACCGTCAGCGGCCACGTGCAGAACGCCGGCACCGTGGCGCTGCTCAACGGCCTGGCCGGCCACGGGACCGGCGCTCCCGGCACCTTCACCCTGGCCAATGGCCTGAGCAACGCTGGCGTCGTGAGCCTCGCCGGCCAGAGCGGCAGCACACCCGGCAACGTACTGCTGGTGAAAGGCGACTACCTGGGCGAAGGCGGCCGCATGATCATCCGCACCCAACTGGGCGACGATGCCTCGCCAACCGACAAACTGGTGGTCGACGGTGGCAGCGCGACCGGCGATACCGGGCTGGTGGTGAAATCCGCCGGCGGCCAGGGTGCGCATACCGAGCAGGGCATCCGCGTCGTGGAAACCGTCAATGGCGCGACGACCTCCACCGATGCCTTCAGGCTCGACCCGACTTCCGATGGCTATCGTCATGGCGCCGATTCCCTCGCCGCCGGGGCCTACGACTACCGGTTGGCCCGTGGCGGCAACGCGGGCGTCGAGGATGACTGGTACCTGGTTTCGCAGCAGAGCGCAGCCAGCGAGCCGCGCTCGACGGACCCGGCCCCGGCCGCGACATCGTCGCCGTACCGCCCGGAAGTGGGCGCCTACATGGGCAACCGCCAGGCAGCGCTCGCCATGCCGGTGCATACCCTGCATGAACGGCAGGGGCAGGCGCCCGGCACCGACGACCGCAGCCTCGAGGAACTTGCCGACGAGTCGACCTGGATTCGCGTGCTGGGCGACCACACCAGCCGCGACGGAGCCGGAGGCATGGACATCAACTCCCGCAGCCAACTGCTGCACCTGGGCAGCGACCTGCTGCGCTTCAGCGATGGCGACGACGGCAGTGTGCGCCTGGGTGTGATGGCCTCCTGGGGCAGCAGCCGCTCCAACGTGGACAACGGAGCGCTGAAGGCGGATAGCCGGGTCAGCGGCTACAACCTCGGCGTCTACGGCACCTGGTACGGCAATCCCGACATCCTCACCGGCCCCTACATGGATGCGTGGATCATGCACGGCAGCTACGACAACCGTGTCAAGGGCCAGGGGCTGGCGGCGGAGGACTATCGCTCGCGGACACTGACCGGCTCGCTCGAAGGCGGCTACTCGTTCATGGTTCGCGACGATGGCAAGAAGCAGGTGTTCGTCGAACCCCAGGCGCAGGTCGTCACGCAGCGCTACAGCGCCGGGTCCCACACCGAGGATAACGGCACCAGGGTCACCGGGATGTCCGGCAGCGACCTGACCACTCGCCTGGGTGTGCGGGTACATGGCAACGTCAAGGACGATGCCGGCAAGGACATGCTGCGGCCCTTCGGTGAGCTGAACTGGTGGCACGGCCCGTCCAGCCAGAGCATGTCGTTCAACGCCGACAAGGTGAAAGACCGGCTGCCCGGCGACCGCTACGAGGTCAAGGTCGGCCTGCAAGGGAATGTCGCGAAGAACACCAGCGTCTGGGGCAGCGTCGCGGCCGAGCGTGGCTCGGAAGATCACCACGGCTCGGAACTGCAGATAGGGATAAAACACGACTGGTGATCCGGCGGCGGGAAAATGCCGTTCCGGTTGGCTCCGGAACGGCATCCGCTTGCCCCATACGCCCATCAGACCGGCGAGAGAGTGCTCGTCTCCTCCAGCTCCAGCGCAAGAACCAGCTTCTGCCCGTGCGAGTCCGACAGTTTCAGCAGGCGGCCGCCAAGTTTCTCGGCCAGCAGCTCGGCCGTTCGCAGCAGAATCGCCGACGGCGCGGAGGCGGGCGGCTGGCTCGACAGGTTCAATTGCAGCTCCAGCAGGCCACGGCTGTTGCGCCTTTCGGCCAGTTCCGCGCGGGGCATCGGGCCGCATGACAGGCAAAGCATGTCCAGCAGTTCGCGGTACGCATCCACGGCCAGCCAGGCCACGATAGTCGCCGGCGCGCCGGGTAGCATCTCCACGCCATGCGACTGGAGCTGCGCGGCAGTGAGGGCGGCGATATCCGAAGGCTCCGCCGTGGGCAGCCGCTCTTCCTTCGCCAGGTCGGTGAGGCGCTTCAGGCGCTGAATCGACTGTTCCAGCTCCTCGAGCGATCCCCCCTCGGCGGCCTTCGCCGCAGACTTGGCCAACGCCTCGTCCAGTTCAGCCAGGATCACCCCGAACATATCCAGCCGCGCCTCGTTGGCCGCCTCGGCTTGCCTCCGGGCATCACGCAGCTCGGTCATCCGCTGCGCCTGTTCCGTCATGTCGCGCAGGCCGCCGACGATGCCGATGGCCTGCCCGTGGTCATCGCGAAACGGCATGCCCCACACATGCAGCAGTCGGGGCGCGCCGCGCACCTTGATGGTGATTTCCAGGCTGAACGGTGCGTCCTCCGCCAGGAGCCGCGAGAAATTGGCCTCCATGCGCTGGCGATCCGCTGCATCGAACCACCAGGAATCCAGGAGGCTCATCCCGGCTACTTCATCGGCGCCGACCCCGTAGAAGTTCAGGAACGCCTGGTTGCACAGGAGCAGCCGAGCGTCATGCCCGCGCAGAAACATCGGATGTCCCACGGCATCGAGCATCGCCCGCAAGCGTGCAATCTCGCTCTCCCAGCCCGCAGGCAGTGTGTCCGCCATGAAGCCCTCGGCCACATCCTTGCCGCCCAGGCCATGCCGCCTGGCCAGCTCCACCAGCTCCATGCGCGAGTCGACATGGAGCTTCTCCTGCAGGTGTGTTTTGTGCGTGCTGACAGTCTTGAAACTGATGGACAGGGTATCGGCAATCGCCTGGTTTGACTTGCCCTCGGCAATGAGCTGCAGTACCGACAGCTCGCGGGTAGAGAGCGCCGACAGCCCGCCGCCATCGGAGGTCGCCATCGGCACGGCGGGGTAGTGGCTGCGCCCCTTCAGTACGCTGCGAATGGCCAGCGCCAGCTCGTCCAGATCATCCAGCTTGCTGACGAACCCGCGCACCCCCTCGTTGAAGCACAGTGGCGCGAAGTGCTCCGCCTTCAACGCGGTGTAGACCAGGATGGCGCTGTCCGGGCTGTGGGCACCCATGCGGCGAATCAGATCGAAGCCGCTCCTGCCTCCTGCGCAAAGCTCCAGGATCACCAGATCCGGCTGCGCCATGCGGACCAGCTCCAGTCCGTCGCTGCCGCTGGCAACGCTGCCGGCCACCGTATGCCCCATCTGCTCGAGCATCGTTTCCAGGCAGCGGCGAATGGCCGGCAACGTCTCCACGATCAGTATTCGAGCCATGTCCGTCTCCTTCGTACACGACATCGCAAGCCTAGACGATTCGCTGCGAGTGGCGGCCAACCCCGCCCGGGTGGAGACAGCTCATGGGCAGCCAATCGTACGCGCACAAAAAAGGGAAGCTGGAACAATGCCCAGCTTCCCTTCGCGCACCCGATCCGCCACCACGGACGCAGCGCCGGCTACGTCCGCGCGGTGGCGCCTGTCACTTGCCCGGAGGCGTTCCCTCCGCGTTCGCCACGACAGCCTCGATCTGCACCAGCGCGCCCTCGGGCAACTCCGCAACGCCGACTGTCCTGCGTGCCGGAATGCCATTGGGGAAGAACGTCGCATAGACTTCGTCCACCGCGGCGGCATCTTCGATGTTGCGCAGGAACAGGTTCACCTTCACCACGTCGCCGAGGTTGTGGCCGATGCTTTCCACGATCGCCCGGAGGTTCTTCAGGCACTGCCCGGCCTGTTCCCTTGCGCTGCTGCCCACCACCTTGCCGGTTTCGGGATCCAGCGGCAGTTGCCCGGAAATATGGTTGTAGTGGGAGAACGCGACGGTTTGCGTGGCCAGCGGGTCTCTTGGCGCGGCATCGGTGTTGTTCGCCTTGATGACGATCCCGTGGCGGTCCTCCACCCGTTGCGGCGGAGTGCCGTCGCCGTGAGAGATGACGGCCTCGATCTGCACCAGCGCGTTCATCGGCAGGCCGGCAACCGCGATCGCCGTGCGCGCGGGCACGTAGGCCGCAGCCCTGGCGATGGCCGAGTCGGGAAAGAAGGTCGAATAGACCTCGTTCACCGCACCGATATCGGAGAGGTTCCTGAGGAAGATAGTGATCTTCACGATGTCGTCGAACGGAACGTCGATGCTTTCCAGGATCGCCTTGATGTTCTTCAGGCACTGCGCCGCCTGCTCCTTCACCCCACCTGGCACCAACTGGTGGGTCGCCGGGTCGATGGGCAGTTGCGCCGACAGGTTGTTGTAGTGGGAGAACGACACGCTTTGCGACGACAGGCGACTGACCGGCGCGTTGTCGGTATTGCGCGTTACCTTGACCAGGTCGCCAGCCTGCGGCGCACCTGGAATGGTGCCTTCGCCGTTGGTGACCAGCGCCTCGACCTGTACCAGCGCGCCCATCGGCAGGGCTGCTACGGCAACGGTCGTCACTACCGGGAGATAGTCCGGGAAGAACCGTGCATACACCTCATTGGCGGTGTCGGCATCGGCGATGTCCTTCAGGAAGATGGTGACCCTGACAATGTCATCCATCACATGGCCGATGCTCTCCACGATGCTCTTCACATGCTTGAAGCACTGTTCGGCCTGCTCCTTCACGCCCCCGGCGACCAGTTTTCCGGTCGCGGAATCGATGGGCAGTTGCGCCGACAGGTTGTTGTAGTGAGAGAAAGCAACGGTCTGCGAATACGGGCCAGTGCCTGTGGGGGCGTTGTCCGTATTACGTGCCAACACTGCGTTGTAGCCACTCATGGTAGTACTCCCATTATCGCTGGGGCTTGTGGGTTGCGTGGCAAGCACCTACTCCATCTAGCTACCGATAATTGCCACCGTTTTCCGGGCGACGGGCATCGAGTCCGTTCGTGGCGATGGGTGGACACCCGGAGGGTTGCTGTATGGAACCGCCGGAAGTGTAGTGGCCCGCCTGCGCAACGCCATTGCGAAAGGTCATGGCCCGACCGGGGGCAGGCGCGGGCGGCTTGCGCGTGCTTCGCGGGGGGATTGAAGTCAGGCTTCTGCGGGAAATGCGTGGCGCATCAGTTGCGGATGCCTTCGCGACGAGCGGTGCCGGCAGCGCCAGAGCATGTCGCTGGCTTGACCCTGGCGAACCGTCCCCCTAACGTCCCGGTGCCACTGTGACGGCGATGAGGACGGGGTTGGCGGCCCGAACTCAACATCGCTGCGGTAACGCTTCGTAAGACCGTGACGTACACACGTCCACGGATCTTTGCTATGGCGGGCCGCGCAGGGAGACCTTCGGGTCTGCCGGTTCTATGTTGCCGGTTCGCCAACCTTGCGCGGTTCCGCCACCCATCCGTTTGGCGACGGACGTGGCGGCTTCTTCAATATAGGAGCTGTTACATGGACGACATCTACATCCCAATCGTATTCCATCGCTACAACCGTTCCCTACGCGGCGTGCTGATCGACAACCAGCCCTGGCTGGTCGCCCGCGAGCTGGGCTACCTGATCCGCGAGCGGGTCGAGCCATATGTCCTGCGTCTGGATGAAGACCTCTTTCGCGAGTCGCGCCTGGCAACGGGCAGCGGCGAGGAGACTGTCCTGCTGGTGAACGACTTCGGAGTCTTCCACGTATTGCAACGCTATCGCGACCCGGAGCACCGGGAGTTGCGCAAGTGGATCACAAGCCATGTGCTGCCGCTGCTGCGGGACCAGGCGCCGGGTGCGGCCGCCGGCCCCAGGCGAATGCAGGCCAGGGGTGAGGGGCATCAGGTGGTGGTGCTGGACTGGCAGGGGGAGTTGTGGGTGCCGATGAGTGAGGTGCCGCGGTTGATGAGCGACGAGCGGCGCGGCCGGTGGTGGCGGCGGAAGTAGGCCCGCGGGGCAGCCATTACGCCACTCCGCGGGCCTTGCGCGCGAGCCGGCGCCGGTCAGTGTGCCGGCAGTATCCGCCCGCGGCACTCGCCGAAGCCGATCGACGGGTAGCCGTCGCGGCGGCAGCGGGCGCGCAGGATGATTTCGTCGCCATCTTCGAGGAAGCGCCGTTCCTCGCCATTGCTCAGTACCACTGGCTGTTTGCCGCCGTTGGTCAGCTCCAGCAGGCTGCCGAAGCTGTCCGGGGTTTCGCCGGAAAGGGTGCCGGAGCCGAACAGGTCGCCCGGTTGCAGGCGGCAGCCATTGACGCTGTGGTGGGCGACCATCTGCGCAACGGTCCAGTACATGTTCAGGGTGTTGCTCAGGGCGATGCGCTCCGCGCCCTGGTGTTCGCGGCGCATGCGGGCGGTGAGCAGCAACACTTCCAGTTCGATATCCAGCGCGCCGTGGGCCTGGTCGGCCTCGTCGAACAGATACGGCAGCGGCTGCGGGTCGCCTTCCGGGCGGGCCGGCTGAGCGGTGCGGAATGGTTCCAGTGCCTCGGCGGTGACGACCCACGGCGAGATGCTGGTGGCGAAACTCTTGGACAGGAACGGCCCGAGCGGCTGGTACTCCCAGGCTTGTACGTCGCGCGCGGACCAGTCGTTGAGCAGGCAGAAACCGGCGATATGGCCGGAGGCGGCGCTGATGGGAATGGCCTTGCCCTGTTCGTTGCCCTGGCCGATCCAGATGCCCAGTTCCAGCTCCAGGTCCATGCGTGCGCTGGGGCCGAACACCGGTACGTCGACCCCGGCGGGTAGCGTCTGGCCGTTGGGCCGGCGCACTTCGCTGCCGGAGGGGACGATGGTGGACGCACGGCCGTGGTAACCGATGGGCACGTACTTGTAGTTGGGCAGCAGCGGGTTGTCGGGGCGGAACAGCTTGCCGACGTTCTTCGCATGGTGGATGCCGACGTAGAAGTCGGTGTAGTCGCCGACCTTCGCCGGCAAGTGCAGCCGGCAGCCGGCTTGCGGCTTGAGCAGCGCGGCGCCCAGGCTCTCCATGCGCTTGTGCTCGGCGCACCCTTCGGTGAGTAGCGCAGTGAGGGCGTTGCGCAGGGTGCGGCGGGCGGTGGGGCCGGCGGCGAAGAAGGCGTTGAGGCTGTCGCCGCTGGCCAGCAGGGCGGCCTGGTGAGCGGCGCCGTGGAACAGCCCGGCGTCGCAGGCGGTCTTCAGGTCGAAAATGTAGTCGCCGATGGCGACGCCGCCCCGTGGCGAGTCGCCGGGCGGGCTGAACACGCCCAGCGGGAGATTCTGCAGGGGGAAGTCCGGATGGCCGTTGGCCGACTCGATCCAGCTTTGCGCAAGGTGGGAGGCGCTCATTGGTTTACTCCACGGAAGGGGCGAAGGTCTTCTGCATCCCGCTCCAGCAGGCGTCGTAGTCGCGCTGCAGTTGCGGGCAGCCGAGGGCGAAGCGGCTGGGGCGCAGCACGCGGCCGGTCTCGAACATGAAGGCCATTGTGTGATCGATCTTGTGCGGTTTCAGCTCGGCGGCGATGGCCTGCCGGGTGGTGGCGTTGTCCGGGCCGTGGGCGCTCATGCAGTTGTGCAGCGAGGCGCCGCCGGGGACGAAGCCGTCGGCCTTGGCGTCGTAAACGCCCTGGATCAGGCCCATGAATTCGTTCATCAGATTGCGGTGGAACCACGGCGGGCGGAAGGTGTTCTCGGCCACCATCCAGCGCGGCGGGAAGATCACGAAGTCCATGTTGGCCATGCCGTGTGTGTCGCTGGGCGACGTGAGCACGGTGAAGATGGACGGGTCGGGGTGGTCGTAGCTTACCGTGCCGATGGTGTTGAAACGGCGCAGGTCGTACTTGTAAGGCACGTTGTTGCCGTGCCAGGCGACGACGTCCAGCGGCGAGTGGCCGAGGTGGGTGGCCCAGAGTTCGCCGAGGAACTTCTGCACCAGTTGTACCGGGCCTTCGACATCTTCGTAGCGGGCCACCGGGGCGAGGAAGTCGCGCGGGTTGGCCAGGCCGTTGCTGCCGATGGGGCCGAGGTCGGGCAGGCGCAGGGCGGCGCCGTGGTTCTCGGCGATGTAGCCGGCGGCGGATTCGTCCAGCAACTCGACGCGCAGGCGCATGCCGCGCGGAATCACGGCGATCTCCAGCGGCTCGATCAGCAATTCGCCCAGTTCGGTGACCAGGCGCAGGCGGCCGGCCTGGGGCACGATCAGCAACTCGCCGTCGGCGTCGAAGAACACCCGGCGCATGGAAATGTTGGCGCGGTAGGCATACAGGCTGACGCCACTGGCGGCGTCGGCCTCGGCGTTGGCGGCCACACATAGCAGGCCGTCGACGAAGTCGGTAGGCTCCTCGGGCATTTCGAAGCTGTTCCAGCGCAGCCGGTTGGGTGTGACCGGGCCGAGGGCGCCGCCGGTGATCTGGCGTTCCAGGCGTTCGTAGCGCGGGTGCGCGGCGGACGGGCGGATGCGGTACATCCAGGTGCGCCGGGACTCGCTGCGCGGCACGGTGAACGCGGTGCCGGAGAGCAGCTCGGCGTACAGGCCGTAGGGCACCTGCTGGGGCGAGTTCTGCCCGCAAGGCAGGGCTCCGGGCAGGGCCTCGCTGGCGAATTCGTTGCCGAACCCGGACAGGTAGGCAGGAGCGCTGGTGGAGGTCATGGTGGTTTCACTCTTTTTGTCGTAATTGGATTACGATTAACGTAATTTCGTGTCGTCGGGCCGTCAAGCCCGTCTGGGAGTTCCTTTAAGTTGAAGACCATGAACGATGCGGAAGACTCCGCTGCGACGAAGGGCAAGAAGGTCCAGTCGGCGGAAGTCGGCACGGAAATTCTCAAGGCTCTGGCGGACCTGGCGCCGAGCACGTCGCTCAAGCGTCTGGGCGAGTACCTGGGCATGCCCGCAGCCAAGGTGCATCGCTATCTGCAGGCGCTGATAGCCAGCGGATTCGCCGAGCAGGACCCGCTGACCAACCACTATGGCCTGGGTCGGGAGGCTCTCTATGTGGGCCTGGCGGCGATCCGCCGGCTGGATGTGGTGAAGGTGGCCAGCCCCGCGCTGGCGGACCTGCGCGACCGGCTGGGGCAAACCTGCTTCCTGGCCATCTGGGGCAGCCACGGGCCGACCGTGGTGCAGGTGGAGCCGGCGCAGGGGATGGTGACGCTGGTGACGCAGGTGGGTTCGGTGCTGCCGCTGCATGGCTCATCCACCGGCCTGGTGTTCGCCGCGTTCAAGGATGGGCTGGAGGAGGGCGCGCAGTCAGATGTACTGGAAAATATCCGCGCCGAGGGGCTGCATGCCATTCACGGCTTGCTGATGCCGGGCGTGAATGCGCTGTCGGTACCGCTGTTCAGAACCGGACGGGAGCTGGCCGGGGTGATTACCGTGGTGGGCTCGCAGGCGAGCTTTGCCGCTGAGCCGCAGGGCGAGGCTGCGCGAGCCTTGCTGGAAACCGCGCGGGAAATCAGCCTGCGGATGGGCGGCGAGGCTGACGCCGCGCCCTGAGGCTGCCGGAGATCCGCCGATGGAGCGCGAATCCGCTCAATCCCGCTCCATTCCCGCCCAGTCCGTGCCTTGCACCAGCACGTCCCTGAGCGCCTGTGCAGCGCTGGACAGCTTGTGCTCCGCCAGGCAGAACAGCCCCACGCGGCGCTCGATGCGTGGTTCGTCGAGCGCCACGCAGCGCGCGCCCAGCTCTTCCATCTGCTGCCGGCACAGGCGCGGTACGGCGCTGACGCCCAGGCCCTCGGCGACCATCCGGCCCACGGTCACCAGTTGGTGGCTCTCGAACGCCACCGGCAACCGCCCATGCCGCGACGACACCCGTTCCTCCAGCAGCAAACGCACGGCGGAGGGGCGTTGCAGGGTGATGAAACTGTAGTGCAGAAGCTGCTCCCAACTCACCGATGCCGCGCCCGCCAATGGCGAGCCCGCCGGCAGTACGGCGAGAAAACGGTCGGTGTAGAACGGGGTGAAGGTCAGCCCGTCGAGGCTGTCCGGCTCCAGGGCGATGCCCAGTTCCACCCGGCGGTTGCGCACCATCTCCAGCACCTGCTCGTTGATCACGTCGTGCACCGCCACGTTCACCTTCGGGTGGCGGTCGCGGAAGCTGCGCAGCACCGCGGGCAGCAGGTTGCCGGCGAAGGAGGGCATGGCGGCGATGGAGACCTTGCCCATCTGCAGGGTGAAGTGCTGGTGCATCAGCTCTTCGACGTTGTCCCAGTCGGCTAGCAGGCGAAGGGCGAGGGGCAGCAGCGTTTCGCCTTCCGGCGTCAGGGCCACGCTGCGGGTGGTGCGCACCAGCAACTGACCGCCGAGGGAATCTTCCAGGCTCTTGATCGCCAGGCTCAGTGCCGGTTGCGACAGGTGCAGGCGCTCGCAGGCCTGGGCGAAGCTCAGGGTCTGGGCGACGGTGAGGAAGGCGCGTAGCTGTTTGACGGTCATTCGGGTGGGTTCTTATTGATAAGGAAAACGGATTAATCAATTGGAAAAACAAACTTAACAAATCATTCCCGAGCGGTGAAGCTGCGGACGCTCTCTGACCAAAGAGTCGGATAATCCAAGAACAAGAGGCAGCAGCAACATGGCAGGACTCGACAAGCGTGTAGGCAGTTACGAGGAAGCCCTGGCCGGGCTGACCGACGATATGACGGTGCTGGCCGGTGGCTTTGGCATCTGCGGCATTCCTGAAAACCTCATCGCACAGATCCGCCGCATGGGCGTGAGGGGTCTAACCGTGGTCTCCAACAACTGCGGTATCGACGGATTCGGCCTCGGCGTGCTGCTGGAGGACCGGCAGATCCGCAAGATGATCGCCTCGTATGTCGGCGAGAACGCGCTGTTCGAGCAGCAACTGCTGTCTGGCGAACTGGAGGTCGAACTGACCCCGCAAGGCACCCTGGCGGAAAAACTCCGCGCAGGTGGCGCCGGAATCCCGGCCTTCTTCACCGCCACCGGCTACGGCACACCGGTTGCCGATGGCAAGGAAGTGCGTGAATTCGAAGGCCGCCACTACGTGATGGAGCGCGCCATCACCGGCGATTTTGCCATCGTCAAGGGCTGGAAGGCCGACCACTACGGCAACGTCATCTATCGCCACACCGCGCAGAACTTCAATCCGGTAGTCGCCACCGCAGGCCGCATCACCGTGGTCGAGGTGGAGGAGATCGTCGAACCGGGCGAGCTGGATCCCGCCCAGATCCATACCCCCGGCATCTACGTCGACCGCATCATCCAGGGCTCCTTCGAGAAGCGCATCGAGAAGCGCACGACTCGCTAAGGATCGGTTGTGCGTCGGCCAATCGACAGCCCGCTCGATCTTCAACCGTATTGAACAAGAGAAGAGATTCAGCCATGGCACTTACTCGCGAACAGATGGCTCAGCGCGTGGCGCGCGAGCTGCAGGATGGTTACTACGTGAACCTGGGCATCGGCATTCCGACCCTGGTGGCCAACTACGTGCCCGAGGGCATGGAAGTGATGCTGCAGTCCGAGAACGGCCTGCTGGGCATGGGCGCGTTCCCCGCCGACGATGAGGTGGACGCCGACATGATCAACGCCGGCAAGCAGACCGTCACCGCGGTCAAGGGCGCGTCGATCTTCTCCTCCGCCGAATCCTTCGCGATGATTCGCGGCGGTCACGTCGACCTCACCGTGCTCGGCGCTTTCGAAGTGGACGTTCAGGGCAACATCGCCTCCTGGATGATCCCCGGCAAGCTGGTCAAGGGCATGGGCGGCGCGATGGACCTGGTGGCAGGCGCGGACAACATCATCGTGACCATGACCCATGCTTCCAAGGACGGCGAATCCAAGCTGCTGGAGCGTTGCTCGCTGCCGCTGACCGGGGCTGGCTGCATCCGCAAGGTGCTGACCGACCTGGCCTACCTGGAGATCGAAGACGGCGCCTTCATCCTGCGCGAGACCGCGCCGGGCGTGAGCATCGCCGAAATCGCCGAGAAGACCGCCGGCCGCCTGATCGTGCCGGACGATGTGGTCGAGATGACTTTCTGAAACATCATTGAACATCCCGTTCCCGGCGCGCTCGCATGTAATGAGCGTACGCCGCCGCACAGCCCGGCGGTCTGCCCTTTCCTTACCGGGGTGGGCAGGGGGAGGGGCAAGCAGCGTAGGATGGGCGGCAGAAGTAACCCCATCTGCGCAAGCGTGATACCCGATTCAGGAGAGCGAAACATGCAAGACGTCGTCATCGTCGCCGCCACCCGCACCGCCATCGGTGCCTTCCAGGGCAGCCTGGCGAACATTCCGGCCCATGACCTGGGGGCGCTGATCATCCGCTCGCTGCTCGAACGCAGCGGCGTCAAGCCCGAGCAGGTCGACGAAGTGATCCTCGGCCAGGTGCTCACCGCCGGCGCGGGGCAGAACCCGGCGCGCCAGGCCGCCATCAGCGCAGGGCTGCCGAACAGCGTACCGGCCATGACCATCAACAAGGTCTGCGGCTCCGGCCTCAAGGCACTGTTCCTCGGTGCCCAGGCGATCCGCTGCGGCGACGCCGAGGTGGTCATCGCTGGCGGCCAGGAGAACATGAGCCTGTCGCCCTACGTACTGCCCAAGGCCCGCACCGGCCTGCGCATGGGCCACGCTCAGTTGCAGGACAGCATGATCATCGATGGCCTGTGGGATGCCTTCAACGACTACCACATGGGCATCACCGCCGAGAACCTGGCGGACAAGTTCGGCATCAGCCGCGAGGCCCAGGACGCCTTTGCCGCGCAGTCCCAGCAGAAGGCCAGCGCGGCCATCGAGGCGGGGCGCTTCAAGGATGAAATCACCCCCGTGCTGATTCCGCAGCGCAAGGGCGACCCGCTGTCCTTCGACACCGACGAGCAGCCGCGCGCCGGCACCACCGCCGAGTCGCTGGCCAAACTCAAGCCGGCGTTCAAGAAGGACGGCAGCGTCACCGCCGGCAACGCCTCTACCCTGAACGACGGCGCCGCCGCCGTGCTGCTGATGAGCGCCGCCAAGGCCAAGGCGCTCGGCCTGCCGGTCCTGGCGCGCATCCAGGCCTACGCCAGCAGCGGCGTCGACCCGGCGATCATGGGCATCGGCCCGGTATCGGCTACCCGCCGTTGTCTGGAGAAGGCAGGCTGGTCGCTGGACCAACTCGACCTGATCGAGGCCAATGAAGCCTTCGCCGCCCAGGCTCTGTCGGTTGGCAAGGAATTGGGCTGGAACGCCGAGAAGGTCAACGTCAACGGCGGCGCCATCGCCCTTGGCCACCCCATCGGCGCGTCGGGCTGCCGGGTGCTGGTATCGCTGCTCCACGAAATGCTGCGCCGCGACGCCAGGAAAGGTCTGGCGACCCTCTGCATCGGCGGCGGGCAGGGCGTTGCCCTGGCACTGGCGCGCGACTGAGGAATCATTGGCGAGATCCGGCCGGCTTCCCCCAGCCAGGCCGGGCAGCGTGATGGGAGCCGACAGGCGGCATCAGCGCTGAACCCGCCCGGCGACGTTCTTCCCGGAAGCGCCTGGGCACTTGCGTCACCGCCCGGCCCACAGTAGGCCGGGCGGCTTCTCATTGCACAATGAGCGATTACAAGAACAACGAGGTAGAGGTAGACCACTATGAATTCCCACGTGCAATCCAACCGCACGGCCTTGCAGGACAGTCGCTCCGCGCGCTTCGCGATGGCCTGCTCCAACTGGGCCGAGCGCTGGTTCCCTGACTCCTGGGTATTCGCTGCCCTCGCTGTCTTCATCGTCACCGTCGCTGCCCTGGCAATGGGTGCGCCGGCTACCTCTGCTGCCAAAGCCTTTGGCGACGGCTTCTGGAGCCTGATTCCCTTCACCATGCAGATGGCCTTTGTGGTCATCGGCGGCTATGTGGTGGCCAGTTCCGGCCCCGCCTCGCGCCTCATCGACCTGTTCGCCCGCGTGCCGAAGAACGGCCGCCAGGCGGTGGCCTGGGTCGCGTTGATCTCCATGCTCGCGTCGCTGCTCAACTGGGGCCTGTCGCTGGTCTTCGGCGGCCTGCTGGTGCGTGCGCTGGCGCGCCGCGAAGAGCTGAACATGGACTACCGCGCGGCCGGCGCCGCCGCCTACCTCGGCCTGGGCGCCGTGTGGGCGCTGGGCCTGTCGTCGTCCGCCGCGCAGTTGCAGGCCAACCCGGCCAGCCTGCCGCCGTCGATCCTGGCGATCACCGGGGTGATCCCGTTCACCGAGACCATCTTCCTCTGGCAATCCGGAGTGATGCTGCTGGCCCTGGTGCTGGTGTCGCTGGCCATCGCCTACATGACTGCACCGGGCTCCGGCAGCGCCCGTGACGCCAAGGCATGCGGCGTCGACGTCAGCTTCACTGCGCCGAGCGCGCCGAAGGCGACCCGCCCGGGCGAGTGGCTGGAGCACAGCCCGCTGCTGATCCTGCTGCTGGTGGCGCTGGCTGCCGGCTGGCTGGTCAACGAATTCAGCACCAAGCCAGCGATCACCGCCATCTCCGGGCTCAACACCTACAACCTGCTGTTCATCATGGCCGGCGCGCTGTTGCACTGGCGCCCGCGCAGCTTCCTCGACGCCGTGGCCCGCGCCGTGCCGACCACCACCGGGGTGCTGATCCAGTTCCCGCTGTACGGCTCCATCGCGGCGATCCTCACCACCGTGAATGGTTCCGACGGTTCGACCCTGGCGCACCACATCTCCACCTTCTTCGTGCAGATCGCTTCCCACGACACCTATGCGCTGCTGATGGGTGTGTACTCCGCCGTGCTGGGCTTCTTCATTCCCTCCGGCGGCGGCAAGTGGATCATCGAGGCGCCCTATGTGATGCAGGTGGCCAACGACCTGCAATACCACCTGGGCTGGGCGGTGCAGATCTACAACGCCGCCGAGGCGCTGCCGAACCTGATCAACCCGTTCTACATGCTGCCGCTGCTGGGCGTGCTGGGCCTGAAGGCGCGAGATTTGATCGGGTTCTCATTCGTGCAATTGCTGGTGCATATCCCGCTGGTGCTATTGCTCCTGTGGGCACTGGGCACCACGCTGCAGTACCTGCCGCCGGTCCAGCCGTAGCCACGCACTCGGCCCCTCAGGCAGCAAGCCCGGATGTCGAAAGACATCCGGGCTTTTTTTACCCCGCTGCCATCGCCAGGCTTCAGCGCACGCCGATTCCCGAGAGCAGGCGCTTTACCGGGTTGCTGCGGCTGGCGTAGGTCCAGCGCGGCAGTTCATCGATGTCCAGCCAGAGCTTGTTCTGCCATTCCAGCACATTGATGCGCCGGGCTTCCCAGCGCAGTTGCGTGCGCCTGGGCGATTCGCTGCGGCTGTCGAACTCGCTGCGCAGGGCGGGGACGACGGTTCGGCTGATCCACTGGCGCAGGGCGCGCTGTTCGGGGTGAGGGAAATACACCAGCAGGGCATAGATCGCACATTCGCTGATCAGCTCCACGGGGATTTCGTTGCCGGACTGCGCACGGATGAATGACTCGCGCCATTGGTCTTCGTCCAGCCTGCGGCGGAAGCGTTGTTCGTTGTACTGGCCCATGAGGCGGGCGAAGTCGGAGGTGACGAACCAGGCCTGATCGTCGATCAGCGTGGCGCGTAGGGGGCGGTTGTTACGGATGAAGACGGAAGGGAAGAAACCATCGTCCATGGTGAAGCTCCTTGTGAATGGATTAGAGCTGTCACCCATGTCGCCAAACATAGGGTGGCAGACCGCGCAGGGTTGGCGAACCGGCACAAGGACCCGGCAGACCCGAGGGTCTCCCCACGCGGCCGGCCATAGAGGGCTTGATGCAGCACTAGAGAGTGCAGCTTCCAGCCACAGGCGTATCGATGCTGGTCAGCACCAATAGCCTTTACAGCGCGTGAACCGCGCCTTGTGAATCGAGTCGCCAAACCCGAGTCGCGGGATTGACCGCGACCGGCGCACTCTAGCGAGGCATCGCTCGTTGGGCAACCCGAGAGAGCGATCGGAGGAATGCTCTTTCTGGTGGCGGTGTGTGGATTTGTTCATGCGTCGCTTCGGGGTTGGTTGGAGGATTTGCGAGTCCCTTCTGCCAAACGTCGTATAGCCGTCCTCGCCGAAGGAACCAAAAGGTCTTGTCCTGGCACCCAGGGCTTCACGTTGCTCATACTGCACTTGCTCCGGCATTGCTCCGAGGGTCGGCTTGCAAGGGCTATCCGTGCTCCTCGAACCTCTCGCGGCATCCATTCCTCGCGCCCCTTGCGACCCGGCAAATTCCGCCGCGGCTACTACGCTTGAGCGTCAGGAGGGGCCAAGCCTCAGTGAATAGAGGCAGGCCCGTTGCGCAACAATGGGGAGAGATCGCCAATGCGTCGACTCAAGTACTGGATGCTGCTGGTGTTGACGCTGCTCGCCTGGCCCCAGCCCGGTTTCTGCGAAGCGGCGGGGGGCGAAGCCGCCGATGTCCAGGACGTACGACCCGCCGAGCTGAAAATCGAGAACCGCAGCATCATTGTTTTTCGCAGCACCCTGCTCGGCGAAACGCCGGTGGTCCGCGCACACCGGGCCACGGCTTCCATCGAGGAAGCGCTGCAGAGCGGCGCAGATCCGAAGGTCAGCATCGACCCGATCCAGAACAGCTACCTGGTGCTGCTGGGCTATAGCCGCGCCTTCATCGTCTCGCCGCAGGATGTCGACCCGCCGGGCTCGTCCGTGCGTGCCGCGGCGGAGCAGGCGGCAGGCAATCTGCGCCTGGCGGTGGAGGAGAACCGGCAGGCACGCAGCCTGCGCTTCCTGCTCACTGCGCTGGGTTACTCAGCGCTGGCTACGGTCATCTATGTCCTGCTGCTGCGCGGCACTGCATGGGTCAGAAGCCGGTTGTTCAGCCGTCTTCCCGGGCTGATGAGCCAGCACCGACACTGGCTGAAGCTTGGGCAGACACCATTGTTCGACATCCAGTACCTCTACTACCTGTTCGGCCGGCTGCTGTGGCTGATCTACTGGCTGGTGGTGTTCCTGATCAGCTACCAGTGGCTGAGCTTCGTACTCTCGCAATTCCCCTATACCCGACCCTGGGGCGAGAGCCTCAACGTTCACCTGCTGGACCTGGTGCGCTACCTGCTGAACGGCATTCTCGATGCGATGCCGGGGCTGGCGGTGGCCCTGGGTATCCTGCTGATCGCGCGGGCGGTGAGCGGCTTCGCCCGCCATCTCCTGCAACGCCTGGCGCGCCCCGGCACCCTGCGCTGGCTGACCGAGGAAACCCTGCAGCCGACCACCCGGCTGACCTCCCTGGCGGTGTGGCTGTTCGCCCTGGTGATGGCCTATCCCTACCTGCCGGGCTCGGGGACCGAAGCCTTCAAGGGCCTGTCGGTGCTGATCGGCCTGATGATCTCCCTGGGCGCCTCCAGCGTGGTCGGACAGGCTGCCGCCGGGTTGATCCTCACCTACTCGCGGACGCTGCGCGCCGGCGAGTTCGTGCGGGTGGGCGAGCATGAGGGCACGGTGACTGAGGTGGGCATGTTCAACACCACCATCCGCACCGGCCTGGGCGAGGTGCTGACCCTGCCCAACTCGATGATCACCGGCTCGGTGACCAAGAACTACTCGCGCATCGTGCAGGGCAAGGGCTATGTGGTCGATACCGTGGTCACCATCGGCTATGACACTCCCTGGCGTCAGGTCGAAGCGATGCTGATCGAGGCGGCGCGGCGCACCGAAGGTATCCTGGAGGCGCCAGCGCCGCAGGTCTTCCAGACGGCGCTATCGGACTTCTACCCCGAGTACCGCCTGGTGGCCCAGGCCATCCCCAGCGAGCCCAGGCCGCGAGCGGTGCTGCTGAGTATGCTGCACGCCAATATCCAGGATGTGTTCAACGAGTACGGCGTGCAGATCATGTCGCCGCACTACCTGGGCGACCCGAGCCAGCCCAAATGGGTGCCGAAGGATCAGTGGCACGCCGCCCCGGCGCGCCCCGAGGGGGGCAGCCGCGGGTAGCCGAAGGTGGGCAGGGCATCAGAAGATGCTGTCCAGATCCAGAGGCCGTCGGCCCAGCCCCTGGATTGAAGCAAGAACGTCCGTGTAGTCCCGTGGTGCCATCGCCAGTTGCTCGGCCGCCGTGTTCTGTGCGTGTGCCAGCCAGCGTTCGAGCCCTTCGGCGAGTGTGTCGCCGTCCGCCATGCTGCCGTAGACATCCGTGGCGTCAGGGTGTCGATACTGCAGGGTGCCCAGACGTTCCCGCGAAGCCTTGAGATTGATGATCTCCCGGGTAAGCGCACCTTCAGCCGCGACATATTCCCGATCGTCACCAAAGCGCCAGAAGTTTTCCCGGCTGCTTTGCCGCTGCGCTGCCAGGCGCTGCTGCAGGTGCTCCAGCTCCAGGTCCACCATCTCTACCTCCCGCGCCGTTACCAGGGGGCGGCCATTGTCCAGCGCTTCCTTCCAGCGTCGCAGGGTGGCCCAGCAGTGGGGGATGTAGCCGGCGGACATCCGATGGTTGTTGATCTGGAAGAGTTGCAGCAGGAGAGCGGCGCGATCAGGCAGATCGCCATTGGTGTACTTGGCCAGAACACGGGTGCAGCCGGCTTCTTCCAGCGATTCGCAACCTGGCCGCCAGAGAATCGCCGACTCTTCCCCGCGGCCCAGCCTGATCGGCATGAAGTGCTGCAACTCGCCCTGGTGCTCGTAATCTTCGCCTCCGCCGATACGCGTCAGGCCCAAGGCAAAGGCCAGTACGCCCAGTACCGGATTGGCACCTCCGATGATCGCCACCAGCCCGGGCAGCCAGAGCGCCTTCTTCGTGCTCATCCAAGGGGCCGGTACGCTCGGAATCGGGTCGTTATTATTGACGATGCGGTGATGGACAAGGGCCTGCGCGCCCTTGACGAAGTTCCTGTCGCCAGCGCGAGGGGCTCCATAGGTGTAGAGCAGGATGTCGTAAGCGCCTTGGTGGGTGTCCCGGCGCAGCGCCTCTGCAAGAATCTGCGCGATGGCACCGCCAAGGCTGTGGCCGCAGATGATGATCTTCTGGCCAACATAGAACTTGTCCAGATAGCCGAGAATGAACCCCTTGAGTGCTTGATAGGCCCCGTAGAAGCCGCTGTGCAACATGCCTTCCCCTTCCTCGAAGCGCACCTGGGCTGCATTCAGGTCGCGGCGGAGGTCGCTCAGGCTGGCGGTGCCACGCACGGAAATCAGAATGGTCTGCTCGTGGTGGGTGACGAAAGCCTGGGTATCGGTCCCTTGCGGCGCCCTGGTGTCGTCGAAGTAATGCAGGGTATTGGGGTGTTCCTGCTTGTCGCCCAGTGCCGGGTCGTTGGCAGGGTAGAGCGTGGGGTCGAACGGCAGTATCTCGAAGCGCCGGGAATAGGGTACGTCCTCGTACAGCGGAACGTAGTGCTGCTTCTGCCCGGAGTCGATGCGCCACGCCTCGTAGCCATTGCCGGCCTGCTCGGCGAAGAAGTTGCCGACCGTTTGGGCAAGGGGAAAGCTCACCTGGTCCCTGGGGTGCTGTTCCGGTACCTGGCCCAACGGGTCGTAGGACATGCTGGCCATGAGTGCCAACTGGTACAGGTTAAGCGCACAGAAGCGGTTGTCGGTGGACAACATCGGGCGCAGGGCCCGCAACGGCCGTACCTCCAGCACATGGTGGCGGTTGGGCAGCAGGCCCACGCCGAACAGCGGCAACTCGTCCGGCGAATGCTGGCTGGCGGCCAGGGCGATGGGGATGCCGCGGTTGGGCGCAAAGGGCGCTGGTACGCGTGGCGGAAGGTGCGCGCCATGTTCCACCAGGTCCCGCACCTCCACCTGGATGAAATTGTCGCCGGCGTTGACGGCGGGGTTGTGTGCGGTGCGCTGGGCGTTGGGGTTGATAAAGCGGGTTTGCTCGGCGCGGACTTGGAGTTCGGTGATGGGGAGGGGGTAGTGTTTGCGGTCCGTTAATTTTTCATAAAGCGTGTCTACGCCGCCTTGGTACGGAACAGAAAGTGACAAACAAACTGGGCCTTTGAAACAATTTTCTACTTTGCCATTTCCGTCGGCATCAAGCTTACCCTTGTATCGCTGGTTCTCTGCATCAAGCAACTCATATTCCAAGTTTGAGTAAGGTTTTCCATCGCCAAACTCATTCACTAATTGAAAACTTACCCATCCTCCGCGTATTGGACACGCCAGGACTTTTCGGCTGAATGAAGGGTGGTCTTTTTCTTCTAGTGGCCTGTATATGCTCATGATGAATTCCTTATTCGGTGCAATTTGGGTAAACAGTACAAGTGCGACCGTCTACGCCTGTGTAATCAGTGAAGGTCGGCGATGATTGGCAACGAATGGTCTCTTTTGTTTCTTGGCACGGTTTCCAGCCTTTTGAGGTTTTTAACCAGGATCGGCTGTAATATGGTTCGTCATTGCTCGACATCTCGATCACCAGCCGCACTGTTTTCCCAACTACCTGCTCACGCTGTACCGCACCGCCGGGCATGTGTTTGAGCCATTGGCCGTGCTCGTCCACGGCACGGCAGTCGAGAATCTTGATCAACTGGCGTTTTGCGCCGGATGTTCGAAACAGCCAGCGGCATTGGCCGTTGAGGACGCGTACCCCGTCACTGGGTATACCGGGATAGTTGGCGGGCAGTTGCTCGAGAAGCCCGAGTGACGCATAGACATAGCTGGAGCCGGTGAAGTTTGGATGATAGGGACGCCATTGCCCCATCAATTTGATGCCTACGCCGTCGAGTGTCAGCGGGCAGCCACCGACCCGTTTGCCAAGCGGGATTCTGAAACTGGCGCGGCGCGGTTCGGGGATGATGTCCGGTGATTCCTGGGGATAGACCGTAGGTCCCTTCGTAGCGCGAAAGAGTGCGCATTCCGGCCCCTCGGCTGGCTCGTATCGCGCCTCGGCAGTAGCCGCGAAATTGGCGGGCAGGTCGGTCTCCAGCGTGAAATCTTTGCTGGCGCAGCCGCCAAGGGTGAGCAGGGTCAGCAGACCTAGCATGCGGCGGTTGGGCAGCAGGCCCACGCCGAACAGCGGCAACTCGTCCGGCGAATGCTGGCTGGCGGCCAGGGCAATGGGGATGCCGCGGTTGGGCGCAAAGGGCGCTGGTACGCGTGGCGGAAGGTGCGCGCCATGTTCCACCAGGTCCCGCACCTCCACCTGGATGAAATTGTCGCCGGCGTTGACGGCGGGGTTGTGTGCGGTGCGCTGGGCGTTGGGGTTGATAAAGCGGGTTTGCTCGGCGCGGACTTGGAGTTCGGTGATGGGGAGGGGGTAGTGGGGACGTGTCATCAGCCAGCGATAAGCCGAGTCAGTGCCGATGTAGGCCGCCGGGAGCGAAAGGATAATCGGGCCCTTGAAACAATTGTCGACCTTCCCCCTGCCTTCGGCGTCGAGTATGCCGGAATATATCTGTGACTCTTGGTCCACTACTTTAAACGACAAGCCCGCAAAAATTTTGCCGTCGCCAGATTCATCAACTAATTGAAAGGAGACCCGATTACCACGACGAGGGCACGCGAGAATCTTGTTGCTGAGAAAAGGGGTGTCTTCAGATTTCAGAGGCTTATAACTTGTCATGCGAAGCTCCTTGCTCAGTGCAATTGGGATAAATGGTGCAAGTCCGGCCATCAGGGGCTGTATATGTCGAGAAGTCGGATGTGTTCCCAAAACAGAATCCATATGGGTCCGCCAGTCCCTTGCCTAAGCAACGTTTCCAGCCCGAGGGAAATCTGATCCAGTTGTCACCCACGGCGGGTAGCTCATCGGGTGACATCTCGATCACTAGCCGCACTGTTTTCCCAACTACCTGCTCACGCTGTACCGCACCGCCGGGCATGTGTTTGAGCCATTGGCCGTGCTCGTCCACGGCACGGCAGTCGAGAATCTTGATCAACTGGCGTTTTGCGCCGGATGTTCGAAACAGCCAGCGGCATTGGCCATCGAACTGCTTAACGCCGGAGGTCGGCATGCCTGTTATTTGTTCCGGCAGTTGGTCAAGAACCGACAGCCCCCCAGCGCCTGTTCCGTCCTGCTGAACCCAATATCCTCCCTGGCGCAGATATCCCCATCTGCCACGCACGACGAAGGAGACGCTCATCAATGCCAGTGGGCAGCCACTGACACGCTGGCTGACAGGAATCTGAAAACTGAGGTGCTGAGGTCTGTCGGTGAAGTCTGATGACTTATGGGGGTACTCAGTAGGGCCTCGTGTGGCACGAAATAGCGCGCATTCGGTGCCTGGGGCAGGTTCGTAGCGCGCAAGCGCGGTGATTTTGAAATTGGCGGGCAGGTCGGTCTCCAGCGTGAAATCTTTGCTGGCGCAGCCGCCAAGGGCGAGCAGCAGTAACAGTTGCGTCGCCTGTTTCATAAGTCGCTTCCCTGCGGCCGGAAGCGCGCTTCGCCCAGCGCTCGCTGGAAGTGACTGGTGGGTGTTTCGCCAGGCTGCGGATGCCAGCGCTCCGGAAAGCGGTGATGGCCGTCGTAGAGAGTCTGGATGAGCAGCAGATGCAGTGCTTCTGGTTCTTTCCACTGCCACTGCGTGGCTTGGTGGATGATGCTGTCGAGCCATTCCAGCGGGGGCTGCTTTGATGCCAGCCCGGTATAGGCCTCAGGATGTTCGGCAAGCAGGTAGCGGTGAAGGTTTTCGCGCAGGATGGAGTTTGCTTGCGGGTGGTCTTCCGGGAGTGAAAGCCAGGCGGGGGCGGCGGGTACGGGCAGGTTGCCGGGGGCGGGATTTCGCGTGGCGCGCCACCCGGAGGCCCAATAGCAGACGGCATGCATTGGCCCGAGGTAAGCGGGAAGGTCTTGTTCTGCGAGGTGGTGAAGGGCGCGGCCGAGCACGCGGTTGTCGTGGAAGCGGTAGAGCAATTGGCGCGGCGGTTCACCGATCAGCAGGCGCTCGCGCCAGTGCCGGGCGATGGCTGCGATTTGCCCGGACGGTGCGCTGGCCAACCAACCCCAGTCTTGCCGAGGGGCGTCGTGCAAGGGTGTCAGCAGGTCCAGTGCTGCTTCGTCCAATTCGAATAGCCAGGGGCCGGCCTGCTGCAGTTCGGCCAGCGGTGTACCGGCGTAGATGGCTTGCGCTCCCGGCAATTGCGTCATCTGATTGAGGGCTTTCAGGGTGTCGGGCTGGCACTGCGCATCGAGGATCAGGTACAGCGAATCGCCCCGCCGGCGTTGCTCATGCATCCACTGCTGAATGACGTTCATGCTGCACCTCCGAGTTCGCACTGGCCTTCGCGACAGGCCTCGCAAATCGGGCAGAAGTCACTTTGCAGGCGGCGAGACGCAGCCATCAGGCCGAGTTGGGTAACGCTGATCGCTGCGGGTGGCTCTGGTGGTTGCGGTGGCGCGACAAGTTCGCCGGGCGGCAGGGGGGTTGCGGGCAGGCCGGGAAGTGGGGCGCCGCCCAGCACGATCGAGGTGCTGCTGAAAATGCCCCCTGGCCCGATGAGGATGTGGTGCCCGCCGGCATGCAGGCTGATGCTGGAGCCTGCGTCGATCACCAGTTGCGCACCAGCTTTCAGGTGGATCTGCTGGCCTGCCGCGACGGTAATTACGCCATTGGTGCGGGTGTGCTGATCGCCGCTGACCCACAGATGGTCGTTGGAGCAGAGGTGAACCTTGCGGTCGCCCTGGATGATGCGGTGCTCTTCGGCGTTCAACTGGCTGAGGCTGTTGCCTTCCACGATCTCGCGTCGTTGGTTGCCGATGTGCAGCAGGCTATCGTTCTTGATGTCCTGGCGCAGGTCGCGTTCGGCATGCAGGTAGATCTGCTCCTGGCCTGCACGATCCTCGATGTGCAGTTCGTTGTAGCCAGTGCTACCCGGGCTGCTGTGGCTGCGGAATACGCTGCGTGTTCGATTGGCTGGGAGTTCGTACGGTGGTTTGTGCCGGGAGTCTGGTATGCAGGCTGTGATGACGGGGTTGTCCGGGTTGCCTTCATAGAAGCTGACCAGCACCTCCATCCCCACGCGCGGGATGGTGACGGCACCGTAGCGGTCGCCGGCCCAACTGGAGGCCACGCGAATCCAGCAACTGCTGCGGGCACCCAGGTCGCCTTCGCGGCTCCAGGGGAATACGACTTTTACCCGGCCGAACTCATCGCAGCAGATCTCATCGTTCGAGTCGCCGGTTACGTGCGCGCTCTGGCTCACCAGCACGCGAGGCCGTGGATGCTTCATCGGCGGTCGGAATGGGACCGCCCAGGGGGTTACGGTGAATTGATTGCTGTAGCTCTGGCTGTCGTTGTCGCCGGTTGCATCGGCGAGTTCTTCGAGGGCCTGGCTCTGCACGATGGTATGGCTGACGGAGGTGATGAGCCACAGGTCGTTCAAGGCAGACCGGGGATGGTCGCGCAGGGTCAGGAAATAGCCGCTGCGCAGCAGAGGTTGGTCGCTGTCTCCTGTGGCCTGATCGCGCTGCAAACGATGCAGGTCGAGGCGTCGCTGGCTGAGCCGCTTACCAGTTGCGCGGTTATCGAAGTGCCCAGGGAAATCATAGTCTTCGAGGCTGGGCGCAAGATCGGTGGTCGCCTCTGCCTCCAGGGTCAGGCTGGACTGGAGAAAGTTGTAATCGCGTCGGGCAACGTTTGAGCTGGCGATGGTGGCAATCGGGCTGAAGCGCTTGATGACGGGCTCGTCGGATACCAGGCCATTGCCTTGATGGAAGGAGACCGGAGCGGGCAACAGAGGGAAGGCTGTCTGGTCATCGCCAAAAACCAGCACGTGATTTTCCGTGGTGTGCTGGAAGTGGTAGTGAATGCCAACCTCCTCACAAATTCTTTGCAAGAAATTGAGGTCGCTCTCGGCGTATTGCACGCAGTACTCGCGCTCGGGGTAATCGACGGCAAGTTCTGAAAAGCGATAGTCGCCCTGAAGGATGCCGTGCGACTCAAGCAGCGTCGCTATGATGTCGGGAATACGCAGGTGCTGGAATACGCGGGAATTTCGCCGATGGGCAAGGAGCTGTAGTCGTGGAACCAGGCTCAGCCTGTAGTGGCTCAGTCG
The DNA here is from genome assembly GCF_026686735.1 of Pseudomonas triclosanedens. NCBI lineage: Bacteria > Pseudomonadati > Pseudomonadota > Gammaproteobacteria > Pseudomonadales > Pseudomonadaceae > Pseudomonas > Pseudomonas triclosanedens. The sequence goes on from NZ_CP113432.1 coordinate 2,922,405, forward strand.
TACGCCTGGTTCGGCGAATTCCGCGCGGTAGATGACGCCGTGAATGCCCTGGTCGGTTCCGGGTAGCTTCAGGTAGGCCGTTTTGCCTAGCAGTCGGTTCAGGTCTATGTCGGCTCGTTCGCTGACGCACTCGATATCAAATCGATAGGGCTGGCTGATGGCTTCCTCGCCAGTTGCTCGCCAGACCAGCAACTCCTGGGAAAAGTCATCGATACGCAGTGTGACGCGAGAGGTGATGTCGTTGGCGAACATTCACAGGGCCTTCTGTTGGAGGTCCGCTGTGCCGCAATGGCTGGCGGAGAAGGCCTGGATGTTGGGGTTTCATACAAGAGGGGCGCAGTCGGTCAATTCCGGGAATACCTGAGGAAAGATCGCTATCTGTTGGGACTGCCGAGCAGGTTTATCCGGTGTGCAATTGGTTGCCGGTGTCCACTGTGTCTCTGCGCGGACGCCCTGTATCGATTGGCCTGCTTTACGCCGAACGGGCGCCTATCCTGAATCCTTTGCCCACTCTTCGGCTGCACGCCGAAGCCATCATCCTCAACGTTGGAGGCATGTGATGAACCTGCACCTGAGAGACAAACTGGCCCTTGTCAGCGGCTCGACCAAAGGCATCGGCTTCGCCATCGCCCAGGGCCTCGCCCGCGAAGGCGCAGATGTGATCATCAATGGCCGCAGCCAGGCGTCGGTCGATGAGGCGCTGGGCCGGCTGCGTGCCGCGCAGGCCGATGCCAGGGTGGAGGGGTTCGCCGGTGATCTTGCCGACCCGGTGCAGATTGCCGCGCTGGTCGCGCGTCATCCGGTGGTGGATGTGCTGGTGAACAACCTCGGTATCTTCGATCCGAAGCCGTTCGAGGAGATTCCGGATGAGGACTGGGTACGTTTTCTCGACGTCAACCTGTTGTCGGGAGTGCGCCTGTCCCGGGCCTACCTGCCGGGCATGAAGCGCAAGAACTGGGGGCGCGTGGTGTTCATCAGCAGCGAGAGCGGCGTGCAGATTCCGCTGGAGATGATTCACTACGGTGTGACCAAGACTGCCCAGCTCGGGCTGTCCCGCGGGCTGGCGGAAAGCTGCGCCGGCACCGGGGTGACGGTAAACGCAGTGCTGCCGGGGCCGACAGCCTCGGAAGGCGTGGGCGACTTCGTGGAGAAGCTTTCCGGTGGGCAGCCGTTCGAGGAGTTCGAGGCGGAATTCTTCCGCAGCGCTCGGCCCAGCTCGCTGATCAAGCGTTTCGCCCGTCCCGAGGAAGTGGCCAACCTGGTGGTCTACGTCTGTTCCGAGGCGTCATCGGCCACCAATGGCGCGGCGTTGCGCGTGGACGGCGGCGTGGTGCGCTCGATCGTCTAGGGCTGGCGCTCAGTCGGCGCTGAGGCTTTCGAACTCCAGCCCCAGCGCCAGGCTGCCGCAGCCGAGGTGGCCGAGCCATTGCTGCGCCTCCGGGCCGGACAGATGGGCGTCCAGCTCACTCTGGCTGATCCAGTGGCTCTGCATCTGCCAGTGATCGACAGCCAGTGGCCACAGTTCGCAGGACTGGCAGCCGGGCTGGCGCCGGAGTTGGTCGCGCAGGGCGCCCAGATGCTGTTCCAGCATGGCGGCCCGGCCTGGAGCCGCGCGGACGCGAACGATGGCAATGGCGGGCGAAGACATGGCGAAGCTCCCTGGGCTGGCGGACACGGTGTCATTGGGCGCCGACGCTGGGTTTGGGTAAACGCCGGAAACGGCTTTCAAACGATATGATCGATGCTGCAAGCCTGGGTGCCTGCGGCGGCTGCCTGAACCGCCAGCTCCGCGCAAAAGTGCCTGGCCAATCGCCGCTGCTCAGCCCAGTTGCTGCAGCAGGTTGCGTACCTTGTCCAGTGCCGGGTCGATGTCGAGGGTATCGATGGCGCCAAAACCCAGCACCAGGCCCTCGCGGGGTGGAACCTGGTCGTAGAACGGGGCGAGCCCGTAGAGGCCGACGTCCAGCTTGCGTGCCAGTTCAATCAGCAGCGGCACGCTGACGTCCTTGTGCAGCAGGGCGGTGAGGTGGAAGCCGGCAACCGACGGCACGGCCTCCAGCCACGGCGCCAGATCGCCGGCCAGGCGCGCGAGGATGCGCTCGCGGCGGCCAGCGTAGATGCCGTGGCAGCGGCGGATGTGCTTGAGCAGGTAGCCCTCGGCCATGAACTTGGCCAGCGCCCATTGCGGCAGGGTGGAACTATGCCAGTCGCTGAGCTGGCGGGCGCGGATGACCGCCGGGAACAGTGGTGGCGGCAGGATCAGGTAGCCCAGGCGCAGCTCCGGCAGCAATACCTTTGAGAAGGTGCCGATATAGGCGACCACGCCGTGGCGGTCGAGGCTTTGCAGCGAGTCGCTGGGGCGGCCCTCGTAGCGGAATTCGCTGTCGTAGTCGTCTTCGATCACCAGCGCTCCAAGTTCCACCGCGCGCGCCAGCAAGGCTTCACGGCGTGCGGGGCTCATCGGCATGCCGAGCGGGAACTGGTGCGATGGCGTGGTGTAGATCATCCGCGTGCCGTCGGGAATCCGGTCGACGCAAATTCCCTCGGCATCCACCGGGACGCTCGCCACGTCGGCACCGAGCATGCGGAACAGCAGGCGTGCCGGAGGGTAGCCGGGGTCTTCCATCGCCACTTTGTCGCCGGGCCGCAGCATCACCCGGGCCAGCAGGTCGAGGGCCTGTTGCGCGCCGTTGCAGACCATCACGTCGTCCAGTCGGCAGTTCACCCCGCGGGCATAGGCGATGTGCTGGGCGATACCATCGCGCAGTTGGGTGAGCCCCTCGGGGCGGCTGTAGTGCCCGCGCGGCGTGTTCATCTGGCGCATGGCGTGATTCACGCAGCGGCGCCATTCCTCCTGGGGAAATTGCAATCGGGTAGTGGCGCCGCCGATGAAATCGGCTCGCGCTGTGCCTTCTGCGCCAGGATGGCTGAGACGTGTGTTCAGGCCAGCCCAGTGGTCGATATTGTCCTGGCTGGCGAAGCGGAAGGTCTCCTGGCTGCGTTCGTGACGTGGTGCGCGGGCGTTGACGAAGGTACCGCTGCCGACCTTGCCGACCAGCACGCCTTCATAGGTAAGCTGTGCGTAGGTATCGGAAATGGTTTTGCGCGAAATGCCCAGTTGCTCTGCCAGGAGGCGGCTGGGAGGCAGCCGGGTGCCCGAAGCGAGACGGCCGGAGTCGATGGCTTCGCGCAACTGGCGATAGAGTTGCCCGGCCAGGTCCTTCTGGCCGTGGATGATCAGGTGAAGCTCCAAGAACGGACTCCCGGCGGGCATGCAGAACATCAAGAGTAGCGCCGGGGTGGAAGGCTGGTGAAGTTGAGCGGCGGGATTTCCCGCAATTGGCCACCGGCAGCATGCCCGGCGCGGCGCACAATGAGTGGGCCATTCATTTATCCCGGAGCCGGCCATGGAGCCTCGCCTGGACTACTACACCGCCTCGCCAGAGGCCCTGAAGGCTGTACTGACCCTGGAAGCCGCGATCTTCGAACTGTCCGTCGAGCGGCCTCTGCTGGAGCTGGTCCGCCTGCGGGTTTCGCAGGTCAACAATTGCGCGTTCTGCGCCGACATGCACGCGATGGAGGCCCGCCGTGCGGGTGAAACGGAGCGGCGCCTGTTCGCCGTCAGCGTGTGGCGCGAGTCGCCATTCTTCACCGCGCGCGAACGGGCTGCGCTGGAGTGGTGCGAGGCGGTGACACTGCTGTCGGAGTCCAGGGTGCCCGAAGCGGTGTTCCTGCATGCCCGTGAGCAGTTCAGCGAGCGCGAACTGGTGGACCTGACGGTGGCCATCGGCGCGATCAACTGCTGGAACCGGCTGGCCGTTTCATTCCGCCAGTTACCGCCGCCCTGATGTGTCTCCGGCGAGGCTGGCGTTGCGGCGCAGCGGCAGGCAGCACAGCGCGCCGACCAGCAGCGCGCCGGCGGCGGTGCCCAGGGCCGGCACGAAGCTGCCGGTCAGTCCGCGCAGGGCGCTGGCGGCCAGTGGGCCGACGATCTGCCCGATACCATACAGCGCCGTCATCGCCGCCAGCATGTTGAAGCGCACCTGCCCGGCCACCGCGCGTGCTGCGGGCATGGCGATGGTCACGGTGCCCATGAAGCTGCCGCCGACCAGCACGGCGCTGCCCAGGTAGAGCAGGGCGGACTGGCCGAGCGCCGGCAGCATCACACCGATGGCTTGTACCAGCAGGTTCAACGCCAGCGCCATACGGCTTCCCAGCCGCAGGTGCAGCCGGTGCCAGAGGAAGCACGAAGGCACCGCGCCCAGACCGAAGACGGCCCAGACCTGCAACGGGTCGACGGCGGCGAGCCCGGACCTCATCAGCAGCGGCAGGTAGGTAGCGGTGATGATGTAGCCGAAGCCCGCCAGGCCGTAGATCAGCAGAATTGCACCGGCCGGGATGGGCGCGTCATGCGGTGCGGCGGCTGCCGACTGCGCCTGCTGTGGCGTGGGCGCCTGTCGCAGAGCCGGCCCTGCGAGCAGTGCGAGCACCAGCCCGGCCAACGCCAGGGCACACCAGATCGATGCGCTGCCCAGGCCAAAGGCGTTGCCCGCGGCGATCAGCTCCGCCGAGAGCAGGATGCCCAGCCCGACACCGGAGAACATCAGCGGCGCGCCGTGGCTCTCGCCCATCGTCTGCAGCAGCCATTGGGCGGCCCCAACCAGGGTCATGGCGCTGAAAATACCGGCGAGCAGACGCACGCAAATGGCGAACCAGACCGGTGCGGGAATCGCCATCGCCGCGAGGGCCGCTACGGTACCGGCCAGGGCCAGAATGCAGATGCGCGCGGCGTGGCGTTCGTGGCTGCGTGCCAGCAGCAGCGCGCCGAGCAGATAGCCGGCGTAGTTGGCCGACGCCGCCAGCGAGCCACCAGTGACGCTGAGCAGGCCGTCGCGCACCATCAATGGGTACAGGCCGGTAAAGGCGAAACGTCCAAAGCCCATGCCCACGGCGAGGATCAAGGCCGCCGAGAGTGCGGCGGGCAGGCGTCGCGCGCTGCTCATGGGCGTGCCGCCAGGATCTCGCGCCAGCGCCGGAACGCGCCGGTCGCGTAGCCCTCGCGCCAGATCAGCAGCGTATCCACTTCCAGCATCGGGACGACCTGCAGGCCGGGCATATCGCGCTGCAGCTCCAGCACCGAGCGCGGCAGCACACCGATGCAGGAACCGGCGTTCACGCAGGCCAGGATGCCGTGGTACGAACCGACTTCCTGCACCGCCAACGGCGCGCCGGCCAGCCAGCGTTCCGCCAGCAGGCGATAGGTGCAGCCACGGGCGAACCCGGCGAGAGTACGAATGCGCACGTCTTCCGGGCGCGCCACCGGCGGATGATTGGCGGGCAGCACCAGCAACAACTCTTCGCGGAACACCGGCTCGGCGCACAGGCCGCGTTCCAGTGTCGCTTCGAAGCCGGGCTCGGCCCGCAGGATATCGGGATGGGCGATCAGGGCACAGTCGAGCTGGCGATCGAGCACCTCACCCAGGAGCTTCTGGCTGTGACCGGTACTGACGCGCAACTCCACCTCGGGAAAGTCGCGATGAAAGCGCGCCAGCGGAATGGGCAGGCGACTGGCGGCGGTGCTTTCCATGCTGCCCAGGCGCAGTGGCCCGCTGGCAGTGTCGGGGTGCAGCGACTGGCGCGCTTCGGCGGCCAGCGCCAGCAGTCGCTCGGCGTAAGCCAGGAAGTCACGGCCCTGGTCGGTGAGCGTCATGCGCTTGCCGTCGCGCAGGAACAGCGGCGCGCCGAGGTCGTCTTCGAGCTGGCGGATGCGCGTGGTGACATTCGACTGCACGCGTTGCAGGCGGGCGGCTGCGCGGGTGACGCTCTGCTCCTCGGCGACGCAGCGGAAGATTTCCAGACTGGAGAGATCCATTTGTATCTCTATAAGAGAATGTATTGCGAAGAATATTCTCTGTATGAGATCGTAAGTCAAGCGGCGATCTGCCGTGCCCGACGACGAGGACCCTTCAATGCGCATCACGGAACTGCTAGGCATCCAGCACCCCATCATCCAGGCTCCGATGGTCGGCGTGTCCACGCCGGCGCTGGCGGCGGCGGTGTCCAATGCCGGCGGGCTGGGCTCCATCGGCCTGGGCGCGAGCAACCCGGAGCAGGCTCGCTGCCTGTTCGAACAGACGCGCGCGCTGACCGACAAACCGCTCAATCTCAACCTGTTCTGCCATCGCCCGGCGGTCGCCGATACGGCCCGTGAGGCTGCCTGGCTGGAGCATCTGCGGCCGTTGTTCGAGGAGTTCGGTGCGCAGCCGCCCGAGCGGATCGGCGAGATCTACCGTAGCTTCCTGGCCGATCCGCAGATGCTGGAGTTTCTTCTCGATGCGCAGCCTGCAGTGGTCAGTTTCCATTTCGGCCTGCCGCCCCAGGCGTGGATCGAGCGCCTGAAGGCCGCCGGCATTCGCCTGTTGGCTACCGCGACCTGCCTGGATGAAGGCCGTGCCATCGAGGCGGCGGGGATCGATGCAATCGTTGCCCAGGGCTATGAAGCCGGCGGCCATCGTGGCGTGTTCGACCCGGAGAAGGACGCGCGCATCGGCACCTTTGCGTTGGTCCGCACGTTGGTCAAGGGCACCGGCGTGCCGGTGATCGCTGCCGGCGGCATCATGGACGGGCAGGGGATGCGCGCGGTCTTCGAGCTGGGCGCGCAGGCCGTGCAGATGGGCACGGCCTTCATCTCGGCGAACGAATCCTCCGCCAATGCCGCCTTCAAGGCAGCACTGCGCGGCGAGCGGGGGGAGCGCACCGAAGTGACCGCGGCGATCTCCGGACGGGCGGCGCGGGGGCTTGTGAATCGCCTGTTCACCGCTGTGGGCTGTGCAGGCGCACCGTCACTGCCGGACTACCCGATCGCCTACGATGCGGCCAAGGCGCTGACTGCCGCTGCAGCGGCCAGGGGCAACGCGGATTTCGCCGTGCAATGGGCCGGGCAGGGCGCGCCTCTTTCACGGGAGATGCCGGCGGCAGAACTGGTGGCGACCCTGATGCGGGAACTGCGCGCCGGCGCCTGAGTCAGCGCGCGCCGATGGCGGCGGCGGGTTTCTCCCGTGGCCGCCACAGCTCGGCGAGCAGCACGCCGGCCAGTGTCAGAGCACCGCCGATCAGGTGGTAGCTGGTCAGGCGTTCGTCCAGCACTACGGCGGCGATGGCGGCGGTCAGCACCGGCAGCAGGTTGAAGAACAGCGCCATGCGGCTCGGCCCCATGCGCGCCACGCCCTGCATCCAGGCCAGCGCACCGACGATGGACGCCAGCAGAGCGGCATACAGCACCAGCGGCAGGTTGGTGGAGGTCAGGCCGTGATGCGGCGAGGCGATGTACAGCGGCGCCAGCGCGATGATCGCCACAAGCACCTGAAGGTAAAGCATCAAAAGCGGCGGCAGCGGCAGGTTCCACTTCTTCAGCAGTACGCCGTAGACACCGTAGGCGAGGGTGGCGACGATCATCATGCCGTCGCCCAGGTTCATCCCGTGGCTGAGCAGTTGCCGCGGGTTGCCCTGGGTGATCACCAGCAGCACGCCACCCAGCGAGACCAGCGCGCCGAGCACGGCGGCGAGGTTCATGCGGTGGTTGAGCATCAGCGCGGCGAGCGCCAGGGACATCAGTGGCATCAGCGAAAGGATGATGCCCATGTTGGTTGCCGAGGTGAGCGCGGCGGCGTAGTACGCCAGGCATTGGTAGACGGCCATGCCGAGCAGGCCGAGGGTGACGATCTTCCCCAGGTTGGCGCGGATCGTCGGCCAGTGGGCGAGGGTGGCACGCAGCAGGAAGGGTGTCAGCAGCAGGCCTGCCAGCAGCCAGCGGAAGAAGCCGATCTCCGCTGGGGCGATCTGCCCCACGGCCAGCTTGTTGACGACGGTGTTGCCGGACCAGATGGCCACGGCCAGCAAGGGGAACAGGTAATTCATGGTGGAGCGCTTCCGGGGATAACGGCGCTCATTGTCGGCTTGTCTGTACCTCGACGTATAATGAATTTCGGACAATCCACCCCGGCATTCGGACATGACCCGCCCGTTACCTCTCCCGCTTCCCGACACCGACCGGCTGCCCGGCGACCTGTACTTCCGCTACGACGAGTTCGACGCCGGCACCCATTCGCCCAGCCATCGCCACGCCTGGGGCCAGTTGAACTATGCGTCTCATGGTGTGATGGAACTGGAGGTGGACGGTCAGCGCTTCCTTTCGCCACCGCAGTACGCGGTCTGGGTGCCGCCGGGGCTGCAACACAGTTGCTACAACCGCCAGGCCATCGTCTACCGCTCGCTGTATGTGTCCGCCGAGCTTTCCCGCAAGTTGCCGGCGACGCCCTGTACGCTGGCTATCAGCGACATTCTCAAGGCGATCCTCTCCGACTTCGCCGCACGTCGGGTCAATCTCCCGCGCAGCGATGCCGACCGCCGCCTGGCCGGCGTCGTGATCGACCAGTTGCAGGCTGCCCAGCCCCACGACGATTACCTGCCTTATGCCAGCAGCCCGGCGCTGGCCGAAGTGCTGGCTGCGCTGCAGGCCGAACCGGGCGACAGTCGCACCCTGGCACAGTGGGCCGAGCGTGTCCACAGCACCGAGCGCACGTTGGCGCGCTGCTGTCAGCGGGAGCTGGGAATGTCGTTCGGTGAATGGCGCCAGCGCCTGCGCTTTCTTGCGGCGATAGAGGCACTGGCGTCGGGGGAGGGTGTGCAGCAGATCGCCTTCAATCTGGGCTATAGCAGTCCGTCGGCGTTCATCTCGATGTTCCGCCGGCTGTCCGGCACGACCCCTGAGCAGTACCGGTTGACCTTCCGTGCGCTGACGGAAGGCTGAAATCAGCCGCGGTTGCCATCCAGGCTCTTCAGGGTTTTACGGCAGTGCACCAGCGCGTCGCGCACCATGAAGTTCACCAGGGTCGGAGAAACCCCCAGCTCCTCGGCGATTTCCTTCTGCGTACAGCCGTGCAGGCGATACATCTCGAAGGCATAGCGGGTGCGTTCGGGCAGGGACTGCAGGGCGCTGGAGATGGCTTCCAGAGTCTGGCGGTCTTCGTGCTCGGCTTCCGGCGACGCCGAGGGCGTCGGGATGTACATGCCTTCCTCCTCGCTGCCGGCGTAGCGCTTCTCCAGCGCCTGGCGCCGGTAGAGGTCGATGGCGAGATTGCGCACCACGCGCATCAGGTAGCCGCTCTGTGACTGGATGCCGGGCGTGAGCACCGAGCCATTGAGCTTCAGATAGGCATCGTGCACCACGTCTTCGGCATGGCTGCGGCAGCCGAGGATGCGTGCGGCCGCATTGATGAAGGTCTGCCGGTGGGTGGCGAACAGCTCGTGCAGAGCGGGCCGCGACTCGGCGGGCATTGGCTTGGACATGCAAGGTTTCCTATGCGGCGGAGGGGGCGTCCACATGGGGTGAGGCGGCCAATCTAGTTCAAATGATAATTATTATCAATTTATTCGAGAGACTCCGACTATCGCTCTGCGACAGGGTTCCCAGGCGGCATGAAGAAAATTCATGCGTATCGCGGGGCGCCGCCGGCCAGACGGATTCATCTCCAGGCATTTTATGAGAATTAATCACATACGAGAACACTAACTATTTCTCGATCTCCCTCGTCTTCATGGCAGAGCAGGCAAAACCTGGGCGATGGCCCGGTGCCGCCTTTCCATGCAGCGACAGGAGAACGTGCGATGGCATTCGATCGCGAAGATGCGGTGTACAAGGTTCTGGTCAACGGCGAGGAGCAATACTCGCTGTGGCCCGATTACAAGGAAGTCCCCGCCGGCTGGCGCGAAGCCGGTCAGCGCGGCAGCAAGGCGGAGTGCCTGGCCTTCGTGGAGCGTCACTGGACCGACATGCGCCCGCTGAGCCTGCGACAGAAGATGGACGGCCCGGTGGCGGGGCGCTGAGCCATGCTGCGGCTGTTCTGCCTGCCGTATTCCGGCGCCAGTGCGATGGTCTATGCGCGCTGGAAACGTCAATTGCCCGGCTGGATCGATATCTGCCCGCTGGAATTGCCTGGCCGTGGCCGGCGCTTTGGCGAAGCCCTGCAGACCGACCTGCACGCGCTGGCCGATCAACTGGCCGGGGAGATCGAAGAGCGTCTGGACCAGCCCTACGCACTGTTCGGCCATAGCCTCGGCGCTCTGCTGATCTTCGAGCTGGCCCACGCATTGCGCCGTCGCGGCCTGCCCGCGCCGCAGATGCTGTTCGCCTCCGCCGCCCCCGCGCCGTCGCGCCGCGAAAGCCACCTGGAGCTGGCGCGGGAACAGACCGACGCGCAACTCATGGAGCGCATGCGGCGCCTGGGCGGTACGCCGGAAGCAGTGTTCGCCGATAGCGAAATGCTGCGGCTGATCCTGCCGGTGCTGCGCGCCGATTTCCTGCTCTGCGGACGCTACCGCTACTACCGCCGCGCCCAGCTCGGCTGCCCGATCCACGTCTTCGGCGGCAAGCGCGATCGGTTGTCGGTGGAATCGCTGTCGGCCTGGCAGGACGAAACCCGCGCCGGCTTCTCTCTGGAGATGCTCGACGGCGACCACTTCTTCATCAACAGCGGCGAAGCGCGCCTGCTTGAACTTCTGCTCGGGCGCCTGCGGCAGCCGGGCCTTGCGCCTAGCCTGGCGCTGGCCTGAACGGCTGGCGCGGAGAACTCCGATGTCCCAATCAACCCTGTTCGAAATCGCTCCCCTTGCCGGTGCCCGTGGTGGCCTGCCGCTACTGGTGCAGGCGCGCGGCGATGGCATCGACCTGCTCGACGCCCTCACCGAGCTGCGGCCGCTCGTGGATGAGCGCCTGCCGGTATGTGCCGGCATCCTGTTTCGCGGCTTCCAGGTCGGCGCGGCGGAGCGCTTCCGCGAGTTCGCCGCCGGCTTCGGTCACCCGCTGCTGAACTACGAGTTCGGCTCCACCCCGCGCAGCAACGTCACCAGCGGCGTCTACACCTCCACCGAGTACCCGCCGCACCAGCACATCCCGCTGCACAACGAGCAGGCATACACCCGCGAGTGGCCGATGAAGATATGGTTCTACTGCGTGCAGGCCGCGCACAGCGGCGGAGAGACGCCCATTGCCGACAGCCGCGAGATCTACCGCCGAGTGGACGAAGGCATCCGCCGCCGTTTCAGCGAGCGCGGGCTGATGTACACCCGCAACTTCGGCAATGGCCTCGACGTGGCCTGGGAACAGGTGTTCAACAGCGACGACCCGGCAGTGGTCGAGGCCTACTGCAAGGCCCATCGCATCGCCTGCGAATGGAAGGACGACGGCGAGTTGCGCACCCGCCAGGTGTGCCAGGCGGTGGCGCAGCATCCGTTCACCCATGACTGGGTCTGGTTCAACCAGGCGCACCTCTTCCACATCTCCAACCTGCCTGCGGAAGTGCGCGAAAGCCTGCTGGAAATCGTCGACGAGCAGGACCTGCCGCGCAACGTCTACTACGGCGACGGCAGCCCCATCGAGCCCTCGGTACTCGACGAAATCCGCGGCGTGCTGGACCAGGCCAAGGTCTGCTTCCCCTGGTGCAGCGGCGATGTACTGATGCTCGACAACATGCTCGCGGCCCATGCGCGCGCGCCGTTCAGCGGGCCGCGCAAGGTAGTGGTCGCGATGGCCGAAGGGTACGGGGCCTGAGCGGCCGCGCGCCGGCCATGTTCCGTTGGAAGGCAGGCAGGACCATTCACCGCAGTGCGCTCCACGTTTGCCAGCCTCCCGCATCGCCAGGCTCCCGCTCGCGCGCCCAGGTCCATTTCCGAAAATCTTTTCCGGCAGATGCCCACCATTTGCCGACAGCACAGGTGATGTCATGAACGACCGCTACGAAGCCGCAGGCAACCTGGTCGAGGCGCTGCTGCAGCGCGCCAGCGAGATGCCGCGCAAAACCGCCCTGCGATTCATCGCCGAGGGTGTCGAGGAATCCGTTGGCTTTCGCGAGCTGGACGAGCGCGCCCGCGCCCTCGCCGTGTGGATGCTTCGCCACGGCCGGCAGGGCGACCGCGCCGTGCTGCTGTTGCCCAGCGGCCCGGACTACGTCGCCGCGTTCTTCGCCTGTCTCTACGCGGGCATCATCGCCGTGCCTGCCTACCCGCCGGAGTCCGTACGCCCGCAGCACCTGGCGCGCCTGCGTTCGATCCTCGCTGACGCCGAGCCGAGCCTGGTGCTTACCGACTCGAGCCTGATCGAAGCCCTGCGTCCGGCCTGTGCGCGCGACAACGGCGGCAGCCCGCTGCTGCTGGCCGTTGACCAGGCCGATCCGGCGCTCGCAGTCGAGTGGCAGATGCCCGAGCTGGCCGCCGACGACATCGCCTTCCTGCAATACACCTCCGGCTCCACGTCCACCCCCAAGGGCGTGCAGGTCAGCCACGGCAATCTGGTGGCCAACGAGCGGTTGATCCGCCACGGCTTCGGCATCGGTGACGACGACGTGATCGTCAGTTGGCTGCCGCTGTTCCACGACATGGGCCTGATTGGCGGCCTGCTGCAGCCGATCTACAGCGGCATCGAGTGCGTACTGATGTCGCCGCGCTACTTCCTCGAACGCCCGCGCCGCTGGCTGGAAGCCATCGCCCGTTTCGGCGGCACCATCAGCGGCGGGCCGGATTTCGCCTACCGCCTGTGCTGCGAGCGGGTCAACGAAAGCGCGCTGGAGGGGCTGGACCTGAGCTGCTGGCGCCTCGCCTTCTCCGGCTCCGAACCGATCCGCCAGGACACCCTGGAACGCTTCGCCGCCTGGTTCGCCCCGGCGCGCTTCGACGCGTCGGCGTTCTACGCCTGCTACGGCCTGGCCGAGGCGACCCTGTTCGTCACCGGCGGCGTGCGTGGCGAAGGCATCGGCCAACTGGAAGTGGACCTCGACGCCCTGGGCGAGAACATCGCCCGGCCGGGGCGTGGTACCGCGCTGATCAACTGTGGTCGCGCCCAGCCCGATCACGACATCCGGCTGGTCGACCCGCTCAGCGGCGAAACACTCGGCCCGGATCGCGTCGGTGAAATCTGGAGCAGCGGCCCCAGCGTCGCCCTCGGCTACTGGCGCAACCCGGAAGCCAGCGCGCGTACCTTTGTTCAGAAGGACGGCCACACCTGGTTGCGCACCGGCGACCTGGGCTTCCTGCACAACGACGAACTGTTCGTCACCGGCCGCCTGAAAGACATGCTCATCGTTCGCGGACAGAACCTCTACCCGCAGGACCTGGAGCGCTGTGTCGAGGAAGAGGTGGACCTGGTGCGCAAGGGGCGTGTCTCGGCCTTCGCCATCGAGCACCAGGGTCGTGAAGGCATCGGCATCGCCGCCGAGGTCGGGCGCAGCGTGCGCAAGCTGGTTTCCGCCGAGGCGCTGGCGAAGGCCATCTCCACTGCTGTGGCGGAAGCCTTCCAGGAAGCACCGCTGGTGGTGGCGCTGCTGGAACCCGGCGCGCTGCCCAAGACCTCCAGTGGCAAACTGCAACGCTCCGCCTGCCGTGCCCAACTGCTCGACGGCAGCATCCAGGCCTACGCCATCCAGCGGGCCGGCGAGCCGATCAGCGACGGCGCGAGCGCCAGGCCGGTCGCGCCACTGACTGCGCAGGAACAAGCCATCGCCGCGCTGTGGAGCGAAGTGCTGGAGCTGCCGGCGATCCGCCGCGATGACAACTTCTTCGCCCTGGGTGGCAACTCGATCAAGGCTACCCAGCTCATGGCGCGGTTGCGCGAGCGCATGGGGCAGGCGGTCGAGCTGCGGCTGTTGTTCGAGGCGCCGGAGCTGGGTGCCTTCGCCGCCGCGCTGGCGGCGCTGCACGTCAGCGAAACCCAGGCCGTGCCCCAGGTATCGCGTGCCGGATTGCTGCCGCTGTCGCCGGCCCAACGCCGCCTGTGGTTCCTCTGGAAGCTTGCGCCGGAAAGCGCCGTCTACCACATCGCCGGGCGCATGATCCTGCGCGGCGAGCTGCGCCGGCCGGCGGTAGAGCAGGCGTTCACCCAATTGCTGGGCCGCCATGAGACGCTGCGCAGTCGGTTCGTCGAGCAGGCCGATGGCGAGGTAGCGCTGAGCCTGGCCGACGATTCTCAGGTCGAGCTGAGCGAAAGCGATTTCAGCTCCCTGGGCAACGCCCGCCGCGACGTCGCCGTGCGCGAAGACGCGGAGCGCTTCGCCGCGCAGCCGTTCGACCTGGCCACCGGCCCGCTGTTGCGCCTGCGCCTGCAGAATCTCGGTGGTGGACGTCAGGCCCTGCTGCTGTGCGTGCACCACATCGTCGCCGATGGCTGGTCGCTGAACCTGCTGCTGGACGAGTTCGCCGAGTGCTACCGGGCCATCGTCGAACAGCGCGAGCCGGTGCTGCCGACTCTCCCGCGCCAGTACCTCGACCTCGCTGTCGCCCAGCGCAACGCGTTGGAAGCGGGAGAGGGCGCACGCCTGCTGCAATGGTGGCGCGAGCGCCTGGGCAGCGAGCACGCGCCGCTGGAGCTGCCGTTCGGCCTGCCTGAAACGAAAGCCGGCGAGCATGGCCTGCGTGCCGCGCTGATCGAGCTGGATGTCGATGCCGAACTGACCGGCCGCCTGCGCCAACTGGCCCAGGCCCACGGCGCAACGCTGCCGATGCTCCTGCTCGGCGCCTACAACCTGCTGCTGCAACGCTACAGCGGCCAGCACGACCTGCGCATTGGCCTGACCCAGGCCGGCCGGGAGCAACTGGATAGCGAACGCCTGGTCGGCTTCTTCGTCAACCTGCTGGTGCTGCGCAGCGAGCTGCCCGAAGGCGCCAGCCTGCGCGGTGTGCTTCGCCAATTGCGCGACGACCTGCTGCAAGCCCAGGCACACCAGGGCCTACCGTTCGAACAACTGGTCGAGGCGCTGCAACCCGAGCGCGCGCATGGCCGCCATCCGCTGTGCCAGGTCGCCTTCGACCACCAGTGGCAGCCGCTCGCCGGCAACGGCCTGCCGGGCGTCAGCGTGGAAGCCTTGCAACAGCTTGACCTGGAAACCCCCTTCGACTTGGTGCTGCGCGTCCGCGAAGGCGAACAGAGCCTGCGTCTGAGCTTCTGCTATGCCCGCGAGCGTTACGCCGAGACCGGCATGCAGCGCCTGGCGGGGCACTTCCTCGACCTGCTGCGGGCGTTGCCGAGGCTGGATGCCGATGCCGTGCTGGACGCCCGCGACTGGCTGCCAACCAGCGACTGGCGCATCGCCGTGGCTGGTGATGCGCCAGCCTTCGAGGCGCTCAGCGAGACCATCACCGCCCAGGCCCGCCGCCATCCGGCCAAGGTGGCGCTGATCGATGAGCAGCGCGAAGTGACCTTCGCCGAGCTGGAAGACCGTTCCAACCGTCTTGCGCAGCGTCTGGTCCAGCTCGGCATCGGTCCGGAGCGCCGGGTGGCGGTGGCGTTGCCCCGTGGCGTGGATATTCCGCTGGCTCTGCTCGCGGTGCTGAAGGCCGGCGGCGCCTATTTGCCGCTGGACGTGGACTATCCCGCAGAGCGCCTGGCCTGGCTGATGCAGGACGCTGGCGTCGAGCTGCTGCTGACCAACGCCGCGCTCGCGGAAACCCTGCCGCTGCCCGCCGGCGTCGAGCGCCTGGTGCTGGAAGAGGCCGACCTCGGCAACGCCCCGGCGGTGCGTCCGCTGCTGCGTATCCAGCCGCAGAATCTCGCCTACCTGATCTACACCTCCGGCTCCACCGGCCAGCCCAAGGGCGTAGCCGTCGCCCACGGCGAGATCGCCGCGCATTGCCACGCCATCGGCCAGCGCTATGCCATGAGCGCCGCCGACCGTGAGCTGATCTTCATGTCCTTCGCCTTCGATGGTGCCCACGAGCGCTGGCTCACCGCGCTGTCCCACGGCGGCAGTCTGCTGATTCGCAATGACGCCTTGTGGACCGCGGAGCAGACCCTGGGGCAGTTGCGCCGCCATGAAGTGACCGTCGCTGCCTTCCCGCCGGCCTACCTGCAACAACTGGCCGAGCAGGCTCTGGAACATGGCCATGTGCCGAGCATGCGTATCTACTGCTTTGGCGGCGACGCGGTGGCGGAGTCGGCCTACCAGTTGGCGCACCGGGCACTGAAGCCGGAACATCTGATCAACGGCTACGGCCCTACCGAAACCGTGGTTACGCCACTGCTGTGGAAGGCCGACGCGCGTACCGCGTGCGGTGCCGCCTACGCGCCGATCGGCGAGGTGGTCGGCGAGCGCAGCCTGTACATCCTCGACGACCGTTTGCAGCCGCTGCCAAGGGGTGTGGCCGGCGAGTTGTACATCGGCGGTCACGGTCTCGCCCGGGGCTACCACCAGCGCGCCGGGATGACAGCCGAACGATTCGTCGCCGATCCCTGTGCCGACGGCCTTCGCCTGTACCGCAGCGGCGACCGTGTGCGCTGGCGGGAAGACGGTGCGCTGGACTACCTCGGCCGCATCGACCAGCAAGTGAAGATCCGTGGCTTCCGTATCGAGCCGGGCGAGATCGAAGCGCGCCTGCGTGCGCTGCCTGGCGTGCGCGAAGCGGCGGTGATCGCCCGCGACAGCGAGCGCGGCAAGCGCCTGCTGGGCTACGCAAGCGGCGAAAGCCTCGTCGAGGAGGCCCTGAAAGCCGCGCTGCGGGCTCAATTGCCGGACTACATGGTGCCGTGGCGCATTCTCGTGCTCGATGAAATGCCGCTCAATGCCAACGGCAAGATCGACCGGAAGGCACTGCCCGAACCGCAGGAAACCTCCAGCACTGCCGAAGCGCCGCGTGATGGGCTGGAAAGCAGCATCGCCGCCGTCTGGACCGATGTGCTCGGCGTACCGGGCGTGGGCCGCGAGGACGACTTCTTCGACCTGGGCGGCCATTCACTGCTGGCTACCCAGGTTGTCTCCCGCCTGCGTCGCGACCTGGGTTGCGATGTGCCGCTGCGCGACCTGTTCGAAGCCAGCCGCCTGCATGAGTTCGCCGCCCGTGTCGGCAACCTTGCGCCCGGCACCCGCCCATCGCTGCGTGCCGTGGCCCGCGACGGCGACCTCCCGCTGTCCGCCGCGCAGAGCCGCCTGTGGTTCTTCTGGCGGATGGAGCCAGCCAGCGCCGCCTACAACGTGCCCGGCGCGCTGCGCCTGCGCGGCCCTCTGGACGAGGCCGCGCTGCGCCGTGCCTTCGACACCCTGGTGGCGCGCCACGAGACCTTGCGCACCACCTTCGGCGAGGTGGACGGTCAGGCCTTCCAGCGCATCCAGCCGGCGCAGGCCCTGGATCTGGCGCGGGTCGATCTGTCCGCTGAATCAGACGCCGAAGCCGCCGCGCGGCAACTGGCGGAGACAGAGGCGCAGCGTCCCTTCGACCTGCGCAACGGCCCGCTGCTGCGCCTGATCCTCCTCAAGCTGGCCGACGCCGACCACGTGTTGCTGCTGACGATGCACCACATCGTCTCCGACGGTTGGTCGATCCGCGTGCTGGTGGACGAGTTCAGCCGCCTCTACGGAGCCTTCGCCGTGGGTGAGGAACTTGAACTGCCGAAACTGCCGGTGCAGTACGCCGACTATGCCCAGTGGCAGCGTGAACTGCTGGCGGGCGATGAGGGCCAGCGTCAGTTGAGCTGGTGGACCGGGCTGCTCGGTAACGCAACGCCGGTTCTTGAACTGGCCGCCGACCGTCCGCGCCCCGCGGTGCAGAGCTACCGTGGCGGCAGCCTCGGCTTCAGCCTGGATGCCGGCCTGGGCCGCCGCCTCAAGCGGCTCGCCCGCGAGCAGGACGTCACCCTGTTCATGTTGCTGCTGGCCGCCTACGCCGTGCTGATGCAGCGCTACAGCGGCCAGCGCGACCTGCGCATCGCCGTACCCATCGCCAACCGCCAGCAGTTGGAAACCGAAGGCCTGATCGGCTTCTTCGTCAACACCCAGGTGATGCCCTGCCGAGTGGCGGACGACGAGTCCTTCGCCGCGCTGCTGGCGCGGCTGAAACCCGTGGCCCTGGGCGCCCAGGCAAACCAGGACCTGCCGTTCGAGCAACTGGTGGAAGCCTTGCAACCCGAGCGCAGCCTGGCCCACAACCCGCTGGTGCAGGTGAAGTTCAACTTCGGCTTCGACGTCAGCCGCCTGCCCGATGCCGGCGCGCTGAAGCTGGAGCTGTTCAGCGAAGAACAGTACGGCGCGCGCTTCGACCTCGCCTTGGACATGGCCGAGGCGCTGGATGCCAGCGGCCAGCCCGGCGATGAGCTGCGCGGCAGCTTCGTCTATGCCCGCGATCTGTTCGATGAAGACAGCGTTGCCGCCATTGCCGGCCAGTTCGAGGCGCTGTTGCGCCAGTTGTGCGCCGAGCCGCAGCGGGCCCTCGGCGAACTGCCGTGCCCGTTGGCCTCGCGGCGCCGCGGCGAAGCCCGGCAGTGGCCGCAGCAGACTGTTCTCGGCCTGTTCGCCACCCAGGTGGCCGGACAGCCCGATGCCATCGCCGTGCAGGATGATGGCGTCCGCTACAGCTATGCCGAACTGGACCGCCGCGCCAATCGTCTGGCCAGCCTGCTGATCGAAAACGGCGTGAAGCCGGGCGAGTGCGTGGCGATCTGCCAGGAGCGCGGCGCGCAATGGGTACTCCTGCTGCTGGGCGTGCTCAAGGCTGGCGCCACCTGCGTGCCGCTGGACCCGGCGCAACCGGCCGAGCGCCTGCGCCAGTTGCTGCGCGACAGCGGCATCTGCCGTGTTCTGGTGAGCGATGCCGGGCTGCTGGAAACCTTCGGCGCCGCCGCCACACGGGTGCCGGCTGGCGGCCCGGAGCAGGGCAGCGATGCTGCGCCTGCGCTGCACATCGATCCGCAGCAGGCGGCGTATGTGATCTTCACCTCCGGCTCCACTGGCCAGCCCAAGGGCGTGCGCGTCAGCCACGCCGCGCTGGCCAACTATGTGCAAGCCGTGCTCAAGCGCCTGCAACTGGACCAGGGACGCGCCAAGGGCCTGGGTATGGCAGTGGTCTCCTCGGTGGCCGCCGATCTTGGCTATACCACGCTGTTCGGTGCCCTGTGCGGCGGTGCGCGTCTGCACCTGGCCGACGCCGGGACAGTGGCCGATGCCGAGCGATTCGCCGCATTCATGCGCAACGTCGACGTGCTGAAAATCGTCCCCGGCCACCTCGCCGGCCTGCTCGCCGCCGCCCCCGATGCTGCCGCCGTGCTGCCGCGCCGCCTGCTGGTGTTGGGCGGTGAAGCCTGCGGCCATGCGCTGCTGCAGCCGATCCGCGAGCTGTCGCCCACGCTGCGCATCGTCAACCACTATGGCCCCAGCGAAACCACGGTGGGTGTGCTGACCCATGAATGGGCGCTGCACGACGACCTGCCGGCGGGCAGCCTGCCCATTGGCACGCCGCTGGCCAACACCGCCATCCGCGTGCTCGACGAGAACGGTCGCGACCTGCTGCCGGGAGTACCCGGCGAGCTGTACATCGGTGGCGCCGGTCTGGCGCTGGACTATCTCGGCCTGCCGGAGATGACCGCGGAACGCTTCGTGGAGATCGAAGGCGAGCGCCTGTACCGCAGCGGCGACCGTGTACGCCTGAACCGTCGCGGCGAGGTGGAGTTCCTTGGCCGCATCGACGACCAGGTGAAGATTCGCGGCTACCGCGTCGAACCGGGGGAGCTGGCGCAAGCGCTCAAGCGCCTGCCGGGCGTGCGCGATGCCGTGGCCCTGGCCGAGCGCGAGAACGACGGTCCGCAGCGCCTGATGGCATGGGCCGTGGCCGATGGCCGGAGCGTGGAGAGCCTGCGCGAGGAACTGGCCATCGAGCTACCGGAATATCTGATGCCGGCGCAGCTGATCCTGCTGGAGCGCCTGCCGCTGAATGCCAACGGCAAGGTCGACCGCCACGCACTGCCGCGTGCCGAAACCGCTGCCAAGCCTGCGGAGAGTGAACCGCTGAGCGAGCTGGAACAGCGTATCGCCGATATCTGGCAGGCGGTGCTGAAGGTCGAGCATGTCGGTGCGCAGGACAACTTCTTCGAGCTGGGCGGCGACTCGATCCTCAGCCTGCAGATCATCGCGCGCATCAGGAAACTGGGTTACAAGCTCAGCCCCAGGCAACTCTTCGAACGGCAGACCGTGCGCCAGCTGGCGCAATGGCTGGAAAGCCGCGCGCCGGCTGCCGCCACGGCACCCGCGCCGGTAGCCACTGTCAGCGGCGAGGTGGCTCTGTCGCCGGTGCAGGCGCGCTTCTTCGAGCGCGTGCCGAGTGGCCAGCGCCATCACTGGAACCAGGCATTGCTGCTGCAACCCCGGGAGCCGCTGGATGTCGATGCCCTGGCCCGCGCGCTGCACTGGCTGGTCGGGCAGCACGACGCGCTGCGCTTGCGCTTCGATGACAGCGGCCAGCGTTACGCGGACCACGGCCCGCTCGACATGACGTTGCTCTGGCGCCGCCGAGCTTCCGGCATGCGTACCCTGGAACGCCTGTGCGACGATGCCCAGGCCAGCCTGGACATCGTCAACGGCCCGCTGCTGCGTGCCATGCACGTCTCGCTGGAGCATGGTGGGGAGCGCCTGTTGCTGCTGATCCATCACCTGGCGGTGGACGGCGTGTCGTGGCGCATCCTGCTGGAGGACCTGCAATACGCCTATCGCGAGCTGCACGCCGGCCGTATTCCAGCCGCGTTGCCGCGCAGCGATAGCTACCAGGCCTGGAGCGCGCGCCAGCAGAAGGCCGCTAGCAGCACAGATGTAGTAGCGGAGCTCGACTACTGGCAAGCCGAACTGAGCGATGCGCCGTCCCTCAATCGCGGCCACCGCGGCGCCCCTGCTACCTGGAAGGAAGCCGCCCACGCGCGCTTCAGTCTCGACGCCGAGACTACCCGCCAGTTGCTTGGCCCAGCGCCGAAGGCCCAGGGCATCCAGGTCAACGACCTGCTGCTGACCGCCCTGGCGCGCGCGCTGTGCGCCTGGAGCGGTGAATCGTGCGCGCTGATCGAGATGGAAGGGCACGGCCGCGATGCCTTCGACAATGCGGCGGTGCTGGATCTGAGCCGCAGTGTCGGCTGGTTCACCGCGCTCTACCCGGTGCGCCTGCAAGCCGGCGGCGAGCCGGGCGCAGACCTGCGCGCCACCCGCGAGCATCTGCGCGACCTGCCGCGCGCGGGCATCGGCTACGGCCTGTTGCGCTACCTGAGCACGCATGCCGAAAGCCTGCGTGACCTGCCCGCGCCGTACGTGACCTTCAACTACCTCGGCCAGCTCGACCAGGCGTTCGCCGACGCCGACTTCCTGCCGGTCTTCGAGGGCGTGGGCCGCACCCAGCCGCGCGATGCCGCTCTGGGTAACGCACTGGTCTACACCGGCCGCGTGCTTGGCAGCGAGCTGAGCCTGGAGGTCACCTACAGCAACGCCATGTTCGACGCCGCCGACATCGACGAACTCCAGGCCCTGCTGCGCGCCGAATTGCAGGCGCTGGTCGCCTGGTGCCTGAACACGCCGCGCAGGCTGGAGGCCGCTGATCTGCCGCTGCTGCAACTGGAACAGACGCAACTGGACGCATTGCCGCTGCCGGCCGGCGTGGAAGACCTTTATCCGCTGTCGCCGATGCAGCAGGGCATGCTGTTCCACGCTCTCGATGTGCCGGGCTCGCCGCTCTATGTCAACCAGTTGCGTGTCGACCTGGACGGCCTCGACGAGGCTCGCTTGCTCGCCGCCTGGCAGGCCGTCATTGCCCGCCACGCCAACCTGCGCACCGGCTTCCTCGCGAATGCGGGTTCGGCGCCGCTGCAATTCGTCCTGCGCGACGTGCAATTGCCGGTGCAGTCCATCGACTGGCGCGGAAGGCCGGTGGATGAGCAGAGCCTGGACGGCATCGCCGATGGGCAGCGCGGCCTCGGCTTCGACCTGGCCACGCCGCCGCTGCAGCGCCTGGCGCTGGTGCGCCTGGGCGAACGCCGCTACCACCTGATCTGGACCTGCCACCATCTGCTGCTGGACGGCTGGAGCAGCGCGCGGCTGATCGGCGAAGTACTCGCCCTCTACCGCGGCGAAACGCTGCCGCCGCCGGTCGTGCAGTACGCCGACTACATCGGCTGGCTGCATGCCCAGGACGGCGCGGCGGGTGAGACCTTCTGGCGTGAGCGCCTGAAAGGCTTCGACGAGCCGACCCTGCTGTCCACCGCCTGCGCCGCGGGCTTCCTCCAGGAAGCGCCACGCGAGCTGTACAGCCGCCTTGCCGCCGCACCGTTGCAGCGCTTCGCCCAGAGCCAGCGCATTACCCTCAACACCCTGGTGCAGGGTGCCTGGGCGCTGTTGCTGCAACGCTACTGCGGCCAGCGCAGCGTTACCTTCGGCGCCACCGTGGCGGGGCGTCCGGCCACGCTGCCGGGGGCGGAGGAGAGCCTTGGCCTGTTCATCAACACCCTGCCGATTCTGCAATCGCCGGACGACGCTCAACACATCGGAGACTGGCTGCGCGAGCTGCAAGCGTTCAACCTCGACGTGCGCGAGTTCGAGCACACGCCGCTGTATGACATCCAGCGCTGGGCAGGGCGCGGCGGTCAGGCGTTGTTCGACACTCTCATCGTGTTCGAGAACTTCCCGATGGATGCGGCGTTGTCGTCGTCCGGCGGCGATCTGCGCATCCTCGGCCACCGTCCGGTGGATGGCACCAACTACGCGCTGGCCCTTGTCGTCAGTGCCGGCGAGCAACTGGACGTGCGCTACACCTTCCGCGCCGACCGCTTGAGCGCCAGCCAGATCGAACTGTTGCGCGGCCACTTCGAACACCTG